>JAEUKQ010000060.1 GCA_016794225.1 Alphaproteobacteria bacterium
TGTTGAGCGTTTTTTAAAAGATCAAGATGTGATGAAATTATTAAAAAACACGCCTGCAATCAGTGCGGTTGATGCCAAAAAATATGCGGCATTGTTTTTGCCGGGCGGTCATGGAACCATGTGGGACTTGCCAACCAGTAGCCATCTGGCACATATTGTTTCTGCATCATTGGCCGATGGTAAAGTGGTTGCGGCTGTTTGTCATGGCTCGGCCGGACTTGTTGGTGCCCAAAATAAAAAAGGCCAACCGGTGGTGAAAGGGCGTAAGGTTTCTGCCTTTACCGACTCCGAGGAAGAAGCGGTTGGTTTAACCAAACAGGTACCGTTTTTATTGGAAAGTAAATTGCGGGAATTGGGGGCCAATATTCAAAAGGGCGCAAATTTTAAGCCTTTTGCCGTGGCTGATGGCAATTTAGTCACCGGACAAAACCCAGATTCAAGCGAAAAAGTAGCCCAGTTGGTGTTGCAGCGGCTGCAATCAGCATAAATCATAGTTGGTGTGGTTTGCCCTGGGGTAAAAGCAAAAAGCCAAATAAACAACAAGCCAGCTGGGTGTGATGGGCTTGTCAAAACTAATGATATGGTAGGTGCAGCCTATTGCTAACAGACATTAGCCTATTCTTGATGATCGGCCATATTTTAAGCCGATTAAAAGAAAAAGCAGGGTAATTGTCTTCATTCACCCAGGAGCTAGCAACTAGTAATTAGAGAACAAACTATCATCTAGTGTTAGTTGCGGGTTAAGAAAGTAAAGGAAAAAAGCGTGGAAGATATTAAGGTAATTCTCTCGTTGATTAAAAAGAAATATCTTTCGTTAAGGAATCCAAACTTTTCTTTTGTTCAACAAGCAGTAAGACAAAAACCTTATAAAGAGCTTGTAGAATCTATTGCCAATTTATTTTCCATTACTGAAGATACGGACGAGAACAATGATGTTAGTTTTGGGTTTATTCTTCGTACAAAAACTGCAACGCTCATATTACGGATTAGTATGGTAGGGCCATACTATCTCCTCTTAAAAAATACCAGCGAAGGTTGTTGCTTCTTAATCAAGCCTACAACCTATTTATCTTTAGCTGAACAACAACTTATTGATCTTTTATCAGTAAAGGGCTTACAAATGTTAGATGAAGGTTTGTTGCTTCAGCCCATAAACTTAACGCTAAGTAATGCACAAGCTAACAATACCTACATATTTCAAGCTTTGTTTACTGATATAGATACCATTCCATGGAATTATTAGAATGAAGAAACAAAAAATGACAAAGAAATTATAGGTCGTTAATAGTGGGTATGAAGATACAAGTTTATTAAAAGCGTGCATTGATGATTAGCCACAAAATCAAATTAGATATCCCTGCTTTTCTCCCTGAGAGGGATAGTCAAAAATTGTAAAACTTACATCCTACTTTGGCTACAACATCATTGGTGCTTAAAAAAAGAAAAGACAAATTCAATCTACAATATTTGCTGCTGATTGATTTAATATGGCCAAGTTTTATAAGAGCTTGGCCGTTTCTATTCTTAAAATTTTCTGGCGCGGAAATCGGCCAAGGCCTGATTAATTTCGGCCTGTGTGTTCATTACAAACGGGCCATACCCTACCACCGGTTCATTCAAAGGTTCTCCGCTCAGCAATAACAGGCTGCTGTTATCTAAGCTGTTGATCAGCACCTGGTTTCCCTCCTGGCTGAATAAAGCCAGTTCTTTGGCATTAATCGTTTCTGAGTTGTCTGCACCTGCTATCTTTATCTGGCCGCGCCGTAGCAAAATCATGGTGTTATGGCCCTCTGTAAGCGGCACGGTTAAACTTTTCCCAACCTCCAAATTAATATCCAGCAGGGACACGGGCGTAAAAGTTTTAGCTGGTCCTTCTGCCTTGCCATAAGATCCGGCAATTACGCGCAATTCCCCGGCCTTGTTCGGCAAAATAACGACCGGAATATTGGACTTGGTAATTTCCTGATACCCAGGCTTGGTCATTTTATCTTTGGCCGGTAAATTGACCCAAAGTTGCACCATTTCCATAGAACCACCTTTTTCTGTAAAGGCTTGGCTGTGCATTTCTTCGTGCAAAATACCGCGACCGGCCGTCATCCACTGTACGTCACCGGGGCCAATTTTACCACTGTTACCGGCGCTGTCTTTATGCTCAAGCGCGCCTTGGTAGACAATGGTAACGGTTTCAAAACCCCGGTGCGGGTGAAAACCAACTCCGCGCCGATGCTTGGAGGGACTAAAATCTGTTGGAACGGCATAATCCAGCAATAAAAAAGGACTTATTTCATCGGCTTGATGATGATATGAAAAAAGCGTATTAACGGGAAATCCGTCGCCAACCCAATGCATGCCAGAACCACGATTAATGCGGATTAATTTTTTGTTGGCCATGATTTTTCTTCTCCTTTTTTAATGTTCTTGATGATAAGTTGGGGCTATACGATATTTTTGCAAGTACGAACCAAAAGGATACTGACGATGGCACCCCGATCAACAGATAAAAAAACGGTTTCATGCCCGGTTGAAATAACCTTAAAGGTTATGGCCGGGCGCTGGAAGGTATTAATCATTCAACAATTGCTGGCGCAGCCCAAGCGTTTTAATCAATTGCAACGCGAACTTCCAGGTATTACCCACCGCACACTAACCAAGCAATTGCGGGAAATGGAGGCACAACAAATGCTTATTCGGCACGATTACCACGAAATACCGCCGCGGGTCGAATATCGTTTATCTGCTTTGGGCCATAGTTTGAAAAGTGTTTTAAACGCCATGCATGATTGGGCGGTTCAATATGGAGCACAAATTATTTAAGATGGCCAATTATAATTTATGAAAGTTGCTTAATAAAGTTATTACATCAGCCGCATTCCTGGCTGGGTTGTGTACCGGATATATTACCTGTCTGATCTTGTCTTGTTGAATAATCATGGTTAAGCGGCGCAGCAAAATATATCCATCAATCTTGAAAGTCGGTAACCCTAGCGCGTGGGTAAAAATCAAATCCCTGTCACTTAACAAGGAAAACGGTAAATGCAATCGTTGAACCGCCTCGGTTTGATAAGCGGTGTCTTGGGTGCTAAGCCCAAACACGGTTGCATTCAGTTGTCGCAGTTCCTGGTAATGGTCGCGAAAGGCGCATGCTTGCGGTGTACAGCCCTTGGCACCCGGGATGATATCCCAATCCTTTAAAGCAGGTTGATTGGGTGCGCTGGTACGCGGGTATACATATAAAACAGTAAAATTGGTCTTTAATTCCGCAATATTAACTATACGGCCATCGGTTGCGGGTAATTTGATAGCCGGAATAGTTTTGCCAATTAATGTGCCAGAATAAAAATTGTCTGGTGGTGGTTGATGCATGATAAAATCTTTCAACTTGGTATAGGTTATCTATAAATACTGCCCAGGAGTTGTACCAAACGCCTTTTTAAACAGACTAATAAAAGAAGATACGTCCTGATAACCCACATCAAAAGCTACGCTGGTAACTTTCTCGCCTTGGGCTAATTTTTGTAGGGCGCATAATAATCGCAGTTGTTGCCGCCATTGACCGAAAGTCAAACCTGTTTCCTTTATAAATAAACGAGCTGCAGTGCGCTCGGTAAGGCCGTGTGTCTGGGCAATATTATCTAAAGAAATTTGGGTTGTCATATTTTCCTCAAGCGCTGTTGTAATTTTTTTTAAGCGTATATCTTGGGGTTGTGGTAAATATAAAGGCGCTACTGGCGTTAAGGGCAGCCAATCGACAAGTGTACGCATCAGGCGTTCTTCCTTGCCATGAATGGGGTAATCCATGCCAAAATCTGCTGCTGCTACTAATAATTGTTGTATTAATGGACTTACAGAAACAACCCCGCAATCTCTGGGCAACATAAGTGAATCTTGCTCTGCATAAAGGGTATGAAGCCAAAAAGGTTGAACGGAAGAAACAGCATGTAAAGTGTTAGGCAATATCCATACCGCGCGTTGTGGTGGAACAACCCACCGGCCTGACGGGATTGAAACCGTAATAATCCCTTGGCTTGCATATACAAGCTGCGTACGGCGGTGGCTGTGCCATGGGCCTTGCAGAGATTGATATTTTTCAGCAATAACAACCAAGGGGCGGGGTGCATTATCGGGGTTAATTGAAACACTCATTTTGTCTGGTTTGCCCTATTATTTGTCTTAATTGATCAAGAATAACTTAACAATATTGTTAATCTATGTCCATTAACCTATCAAAGGAGATTCCCATGTATTTTCTTAAATCTTCCATTCTGGCGGCCAGCCTGATGTTTGGTACACTACCTGCTATTGCCGGGCAATTACATGTTTTTACTTCGGGGGACGAGGGGTTTAATACCCATTCAGTCTGGTATGATGACGGATATGAAGTGACCGTGGTTGACACCCAATTCACTCCACAAATTGCCCAACAATTAGTGGCAGATATTCAAAGCAAAACCAAATCGCCAATTACACGGGTAATTATTACACACCCAAATCCTGATAAGTTCAATGCCGTATCTGTTTTTCATATGTTAGGGGCTAATAGTATTGCCTCGGCTAAAACGGCGGATACCATTTCAGAAGTTGATGCTTATAAGCGGTATTTTTGGGTTGAAATAGCGCATGTTTTTACGAACGAAACATATCCAGCCATTGAACCAATTAAAACAACTTTTAGTGGGCAAATGGTTATTAAGCTAAAATCTGGTGAAACAATTAGCCTAATTGAGCTGAAAGACCCAGGGGTTTCCAGTAATCAGGTTGTGGTGCGAATTGATGAGAGCGGAGATCTTATTGTTGGTGATTTAGTAGCCTATCAGGCCCATATGTGGTTGGAAGGTGGAATTGTCAATGGCAAGCCCAAGGCGAATATTGATGGCTGGAAAGCAGATTTGCAGCAGTTGCTAAGCCTGGGCAAGGGAACGGTTTATGGCGGACGGGGTAAGTTTGGTTCGGTTAGCCAGGTTGTTCCAGATCAAATAGCCTATCTGGAAAAGGCGGATCAAATTGTCACTGATTATATAAAGAACCTTGGTGCAGCAAGGCAGGCCGAATTAACCGACCCAATGGCAGCACAACAACATTTTCAGGCCATTCAAGCAGAATTTGTTAAGGTATTTCCAAATCATAAATTACCTGATTTAATTGGATATGGTGTTTATGGATTGGTTTTATCAAAAATATCATCGAAATAAATTAAGAAAAAGGAAAACATTATGAAAATAGCAGTTGTTGGAAAAGGTAACATGGGAAGTTCTTTGGCAGAATTAGCTAAAAAAGCTGGCCATCAGGTGGTTGTTGGATCACGTGATCCAAAACAACCCGTAATGGTGGCCGTAAAAGGGGCAGATATGGTTATTTTAGCGGTACCTTATGGTGAAGCATTAACCCTTGCTGATAATAAGGAATTCGGCAAAACCATTGCTGGAAAAATTGTAATCGACATCACCAATCCCCTGGCCCCGGATTATATGAGTTTAACGGTTGGTCATAGCACTTCTGCCGCCGAGGAAATTGCCAAACGTCTAACCGGGGTGAAAGTGGTAAAAGCTTTTAACACCATTTTTGCCGATGTTTTAAAAACCCGTCTGCAAGGTGGTAAGGGCAATTCTACGGTATTGGTTGCCGGAAATGATTCAGAAGCAAAAAATACGGTTATGTCGCTTGTGAAGTCATTCGGTTTTGACAGCGTCGATGCCGGTACCCTGTCGGCCGCCCGTTACACTGAACCGATGGCCCAGTTGTTAATTCAGTTGGCCTATGGCAAGGGCAAGGGAACAAAAATTGGCTGGTCTTTAGCAATAGCAGGGTAAAACATATGCTCTGCTGATTATTAAAAATCAGAAATTAAAAAGACACAACAATCAAATAGTTTCTATCAGCACAAAGGCCAGCGATCGCTGGCCTTTATTATTGATGGGATTAAGGCATAGGCAGGAGCATATAAGCAAGTATGAGGCTATAAAAAATAAATTTATGCAATCTGGTATAGAATTTATGCAATCTGGTATAGAATTTATGCAATCTGGTATAGACAGATCATTATTTTTTTGGTAAATATTTTGATACAAACATGAATATTATTTTATATTTATAAAAATAACTTAGCTTATTGTTTGTATATTTTATTTATAAATTATAGTAGAAGGGTTTATTTATGGTTAGAAATGGTTCTATATTATTTAAAAACATCTTAAAATCAAGTGGTGCGGTAGCTGGGTTATATATGGGGATGGTGAGTGTTGGCGGTGCGCAAACAGTAGAATTAATGGGATTGGGGAATAGTCAGGGTAAGTTTGGGGGAAGTGCAGGGATTGTTGTACCATTTTTGGGTAATTTAAGTACAGGAAGCCCGTTTGTATATGGAGATGCGGGGATTTTAGGGGGACGGCCGAATGGGAGTGTGGGATTAGGGTATGGGATTGGATATGGAGATTGGGGGATTAGAGGATCTGCAGGTGCAAATATCCAAAAAGGAAGAGGTGATAATCTTTTTATAGGAACGAATTTGGGGGTTGGGGTTGTATTTGGTGGGGTAGGGGTGAATGTCAATGGGTATATTCCGGTTGGTAAAACAAGCCAGCGGGTCGAGAATAGTGGGTCACGTGAAGTAATTTTAGTGGATAAGCAGGGGCAGCCCGGAAGCTGTGATCCACAAAATCCAGCGCGTGTTTGCGAGTTGGGATTACAAACGACGGCAGATGCGCGCGAGAAAGTATCAGCCGGATTTGATGTTGGTGTGAGTTATCGGTTACCC
>JAEUKQ010000061.1 GCA_016794225.1 Alphaproteobacteria bacterium
ATTGAATCCAGCCGCCCCGATCATCGCGAAGAAGCAGAGCAATTGTTGCAAAGCTTATTGCCCCACAGTGGTCGTGCTTGGCGTATTGGAATTTCTGGGCCACCCGGTGCGGGCAAGTCAACCTTTATTAATAAATTCGGTTTAGAGGTTATTAAACAAGGACACCGTGTTGCGGTGTTGGCCGTTGATCCATCATCACAGCGGGATGGAGGAGCAATTTTAGCCGATAAAACCCGTATGCAGGACTTAGCGCAAAACAACGCAAGCTTCATTCGTCCCAGTCCGTCGGGTATGAATTTGGGGGGTGTTGCCCGTTATACGCGCGAAACCATGTTGCTGTGTGAAGCGGCAGGATATGATGTGGTAATTGTTGAAACCGTAGGGGTTGGGCAATCAGAAACCATGGCGGCGCAAATGACCGATCTATTCTTGGTGCTTATTCCCCCAACAAATGGCGATGAATTGCAGGGCATGAAACGCGGTATCCTGGAACTTGCGGATCTAATCGTCATTAATAAAGCTGATGGGCAATTACTTCCGTTTGCCGAGCAAACAGCCAGTGAATATCGCCATGCGTTACAATTATTTGCTGCCAATAAGGGTGAAGAACGGCAATATGTGACGTTATGTTCGGCCATGACGGGGCAGGGGTTAAGTGCTCTTTGGCAAAAAATTCAAGTTATGCAGGATACCCAGCAAAAAAATGGCATGTTTGAACAAAAACGCCTTAATCAAGGTGCCTATTGGCTCAATCATGAATTGCAGCAACAATTATGGGAAGCACTCCAGCAGCACAAATCTTTGCACGAAGAGTTTAACCGGTTACAAGCGCAGGTAAAACAACAGCTAATCCTCCCATCACAAGCGGCTCGTTTGATGGTAAGATCCCTTCTAGACCAAAATTCTAACAATTAACTTAGTTAAATAATTTATAAAATATATATTATTCCATAGCGGGGAGTTGCTTGAACAAAAATTCAAACTTACGGGCGGCGTTAACCGGTCCATCAGGATGTTGCCAAACCCCGCCACTAACCGCTAGAAAATCAGCCCCTGCTTCAATTAGTGGCTGGCAATTTTCCGGCGTAATACCGCCAATTGCCACACAAGGGGTGTTGGTCGATATATGCCAATCATGAATCAAACTGATATTGGCTTGGGTTTTTGGTTTTTCTTTGGTTTGGCTTGGAAAAAAGGCGCCAAACGCCACATAGTCGGCACCGGCATCGGCGGCTTCATAAGCTAATTCCTTGGAATTGTGACATGTTACGCCAATAATCCGATCTGGTCCTAATATTTGCCGCGCTTTCTGATAATCAATGTCTTCTTGGCCAATATGTACGCCATCGGCCTGCAGTTTTTTTGCCAAATCCGCCCGGTCATTAATAATAAGGGCAACATTATATTTGTTGGTAATCGGCTTAATTTTCTGTCCATAGTTAAAGATTACATCTTCATCAACCGGTTTTAAGCGCAGTTGAAGGCAGGCAACGGGCACTGCCGACAAAACCTGTTCTAACACCTTGGTAAAAGAAGCCAGCTCAAACCGAGGTGGGGTGATAAGGTACAACTGTGTTGGCACTTATTTCTTCCCCAAATATATGTTTAGCAAGTCTTGTAACAATTTTTTAGCCTGGGCATTCGGGCGTTGAAAACTGTTGCGGCCAATTATTGATCCATGGCCACCGCCTTGTAAAATAGCCCTGGCTTCATGCAGCACATCATCACTTTCTTTGGTAGCGCCGCCGGAAAACACAACCAGGCGACGGCCATTAAAACAGGCTTCAACAACATGGGCTATGCGTTCTGGCAAATGGTCATAGCGTGCCTGGTGTGCGGTATAAAGCTTTTTGGCTTCATCTTGTTCAATATGATTGGTTGGAATCTTCACTTTAATAATATGGGCGCCAATCAGGGCTGCCATATGGGCAGCATAGGCGCAAACATCTAATGCGGTTTCACCATTTTTAGACAATAACGGGCCACGCGGATACGACCAAACGACGGCAGCCAACCCGCATGATTTAGCTTCGGCAATCAGCGCGCGTGCCTCCTCGATCATGTTATAAGAAGCGTCTGCCCCTGGATAAATAGTGAGGCCGATTGCCACGCAACCAAGCCGCAAAGCATCTTTTACCGTTGCAGTTACGGCCTGATCTTTAATCGTGGTTAAGCTATTTGAGCTATTCATTTTTAAAATCAGCGGTACCATCCCAGCAAAAGTGCTAGCACCTGCCTCGATCATGCCAAGCGGTGCCGCAAAAGCCGACAATCCAGCTTCCATAGCCAGGCGAAAATGATAATGTGGATCATAAGCAGGCGGATTCATGATAAAACTGCGGGCAGGGCCATGTTCAAAACCCTGATCTACCGGTAAAATAACCAAACGCCCCGTACCACCCAGATGGCCGTGCATTAAAATTCTGGCCAAGTTGGTTTTGGTGCCGGGATTATCGCTTTCGTAGAAACTTAAAATTTTGCTTATGGTTGGTGATAAAGCCATGATTTTATCCTTTTTAAGAAATAGTTGATGATGGGTAGCCACGATTTAAAGCAAAGTTCTGGCCTGGATCAAAGTTTGCCCCAAGGCTTAGGTTAATTTCATCTAAAGGGCGTTTGCCATGTAATTGAGCCTGTAAATGGCCGGCAATTTGCTGCAATTTTTCAAGCATTAATAAGGGGCCATGAAAACAAAGCTGTTTAACACCATGGCGTAAAGCATGATGGGCAATATCTGGCCTGTCGCCACAATCAAGTACAATATCAGGCTCATAACCAAGCTGTTGTTGGGCTAAAAAAGTTATTTGTTTAAACCAGCCAACTCCATATGTCAGTGCTGCATTTGGTGCTGTCCAAAACAGGATATTTCTTTTATGCTGGGCATAATTTTTTGCGGTTGTTACCAATTCAGAAAATTGGTAAAAAGTGAAATGTACGGGTGTTTTTGTACCCATATCTGCCAGCATAGGGTTGTATCCCCAATTATTTTGCGGTTGACATTGCAATTGCTGTATCGCACATGCGGTTAGAAAAACCCCATTCATTATCGTACCAGGCAAGCACGCGAACAAACTGCCCCTCGATAACCTGTGTTTGTTTTAGATCAAAAACCGCGCTAGAAGGATTGTGGTTAAAATCGCTGGAAACAAGCGGTTGATCATTTACAGTTAAAATGCCTTTTAAATAACTGTCCGCCGCTTTTTTCATAGCGTCGTTAATGTCTTGCACGGTCGTTTTACGGGTTGGAACAAATTTAAAATCTATCATCGATACATTGGGGGTTGGTACGCGAATAGCGGTTCCATCTAGTTTACCGGTTAATTCAGGCAATACCAAGCCAACAGCCTTGGCAGCGCCTGTGGTTGTTGGAATAAAGGACAAAGCAGCTGCGCGGGCGCGGTATAAATCCTTGTGTAATGTGTCAAGCACGGGCTGGTCGCCAGTATAGCTATGAATGGTTGTCATGTACCCACGTTCGATGCCAACGGTTTGTTGCAACACATGGGCAATGGGTGCAAGGCAATTAGTGGTGCAAGATGCATTAGAAACCACGGTATGCTTACCCAACAACTTGTGATGGTTAACGCCATAAACCACGGTAATGTCCGCATCATTTGCTGGGGCTGATATCAAAACCTTTTTTGCGCCGGCGGTTAAATGCTGTGCCGCTTTATCACGGGCAGTAAAAATACCGGTGCATTCCATCACCACGTCAATATTTAATGCTTTCCAGGGTAATTTTGTTGGGTCTTTTTCAGCACTAACCTGGATCCAGTTTTGGCCAATATTTAATGCATTTTCCTTGGTTTGTACTTTGCCTGAAAAAGTGCCATGAACACTGTCATAACGCAGCAAATGCGCATTTGTTTCAACTGGCCCAAGGTCATTGATCGCAACAACCTCGATATCACGGCGATTGTTTTCTGCCAAAGAACGCAAAACCAACCTGCCAATTCTACCAAAACCATTAATTGCAACGCGTACCGTCATTCTAGCCACTCCATTATTTTTGAGAAGTTAAGGATAAAGATTGCTGAACTTTTTGTACAACATGGTCAGCAGTAATTTGAAAATGTTGGTACAGGGCTGGGGCGGGTGCCGAGGCGCCAAATCCAGACATACCAATAAATATTCCATGATTGCCAATATATTTATGCCAACCCAGGTCGCCTGCGGCTTCAATAGCCACCCGCAATTGCTTATCGTCACCAAGCACCTGTTGTCGATAAGTGTGCGGTTGTTTGTCAAAAAGATGCCAGCAGGGCATGGATACAACCTGACAGCTAATGTTTAAGGCGCTTAATTGTTGACAAGCTGCTACGGCAATCGACACTTCTGAACCGGTTGCGATTAAAGTCACCTTAGGTTTAGTTGACGATGGAACAAGAATGTAACCGCCCTGACGACAAAGATTATCAGGTTGTTTATTGGTACGCAGCAGGGGAACAGACTGCCTTGTTAAAATAATAGCACTGGGTTTTTGGTGTTCATGCAATGCAATTTCCCAACATTCGGCTGTTTCAATCGCATCAGCCGGCCGCAATACCAGCAAGTCGGGAATAGCTCTTAAGGCTGCCAGATGTTCCACCGGTTGGTGGGTTGGGCCATCTTCACCAAGCCCAATTGAGTCATGGGACAGTACATAAATAACCCGTTGTTGCATCAAGGCAGATAGCCGAATAGCCGGCTTGGCATAGTCGCTAAATACTAAAAAAGTACCGCCAAATGGAATAAGCCCCCCATAAAGTGCAAGGCCATTCATCATGGCAGCCATCGCATGTTCACGAATACCATAATGGATATAGTGCCCTTGCGGGTTTTGAGCATCCAGAATTGCAACATTTTTTGCTTTGGTATTATTTGAACCTGTTAGATCGGCTGATCCCCCAATAAGTTCCGGTAATAGGGGTGATAATATATCTAAAACCTGTTGGGACGACTGTCGGGTGGCCTGTTTCGCTGCAGCATTTTGCATCTGTTGTTTAAGATGGGTAATTGCTGGCCCAATTGGGGTTGTTGGTTGGCCTTTTAATCTGTTCAGTAGGATTCTTCCCTTAGGATGTTTGCCAACATAATCAAACCAAGACAGACGCGTTGAACTGTGTTTAGCGGCAGCGTCCAACCAGGCTTGACGAATATGTTCTGGAACAACAAACGCTGGATAATTCCAGCCCAATTTTGCGCGTGTGCCGGCAATTTCTTCGCTACCTAATGGGCTACCATGGGTGGCGGCGGTACCAGCTTTTTTTGGCGCCCCAAAACCGATAATTGTGCGGCACGCAATAAGGGTTGGTTTGGTGCTGTTTTTGGCTTGGGTAATCGCGCGGTTAATTTCAACGGGGTCGTGGCCGTTAACCGTTATCGTGTGCCATCCGCAAGCCTCAAAGCGGGTTGTTTGATTTTCTGCAGTACTTAAACTAGTCGGACCATCAATTGAAATTTGATTGTCATCAAACAGAACAATTAATTTGTGTAATTGCTGATGTGCCGCAAAACTAATGGCTTCTTGGCTTATTCCTTCCATTAAACAACCATCGCCGGCAATCACATAGGTATAATGATTAATAAGGTCTGTTCCAAAAGTAGCTGATAAATGTTTTTCGGCCAAAGCCATGCCAACAGCATTTGCTAAACCCTGTCCTAGCGGACCTGTTGTTGTTTCAATGCCACCAGCATGTCCATATTCAGGGTGACCAGCTGTACGGCTACCAAGCTGGCGAAATTTCTTGATTTCATCAAGCGTTATATCGGCATAACCGCATAAATAAAGCAACGCATACAGCAACATTGACCCATGTCCAGCCGATAACACAAAACGGTCACGATTAGCCCAAAGCGGGTCTTGGGGATCAAATTTTAGGTGTTGCGTAAATAAAACAGTCGCTACATCAGCCATACCCATGGGCATGCCCGGATGCCCGCTTTGGGCTTGTTCGACAGCATCCATAGCCAGGGCGCGAATCGCATTGGCCATATCCTGGTGGCGGATGGTTATAGGAATTTGTTGGTGCATATCAACCTTCTTGTGGGTGATCTTAAGGGAAAATTACAAGGCAAAACATACTAATATTATATAACAATCATCAGTAACTAGCAGCCTATAAGATATCTTAAAAAAATCAACAGATTGATCAGTAATATTCTGGTTTAATAAACAAAAGTTTTCTGCACGCGCCGCGATTTTATTAAATACATTATCTGGCCTGTAAATAAGGCTATGCCCCAAAAATGGCGGTAATCATATTGCTGAATAAAGCTCAAAAAACTAATTAGGGTTGCAGCTGTAAAATAGGCAATAGCCAAAATGATAAACCGTTTTTTGCGGCCAAACATTGTGATCCACAGCCATAATGTCAGCACCAGGTTAACAACAATAAACAACAGGCGATTGATGTGCAATGACCCCTGTTGCATCAGAATTAACGATAAAACCAGAGATCCAATAAAGCTAAGCAAAATTAG
>JAEUKQ010000062.1 GCA_016794225.1 Alphaproteobacteria bacterium
ATGGACAAGGCCGAACAGCACGCCAAGACAAAAAAATTTGACACTAGCGTGCTGGTAAATAGCCGCCTGGCCCCTGATATGTTTCCATTTTCGGCACAAATTCAGTTCGCCAGCGATACAGCCAAGGGTTGTGCCGCCCGTCTGGCTGGAATTGATATTCCCAGTTTTCCTGACACCGAAACAACTTTTGCAGAACTGCGCGCCCGCATTAAAAAAACACAAGATTTTATTCAAAGCCTAAAACCCCAGCAAATTGATGGCAGCGAAGAACGTTCAATTGTTATGAAAGTTGGCGGAAACCAGGAATTAAAATTCACAGGTCTTACTTATTTGCAAAATTTTGTACTACCTAATTTTTATTTTCATGTAAGCATTGCTTATGCCATTTTACGCCATAATGGGGTTGATATAGGCAAGGGCGATTTTTTGGGTCGTAAATAACTTATAACCACCCCCTTCCAGCTGCTGTCAAGATTATCAGGCCTTGCTTGGCAAAATTGTTGTTGCCAAAACTGCTGAAAGCACATATAAATGTTTTTGCTTTGTTCTAAATCCGTATATTTTTTTCATAGCAAATGTGGTTCCGTATTTTCCCCTTTAAAGGTTTTATCATGTCACCCGTTGGCGTTAAACCATCAAAAAATTTTATCATTATTATTTTAGGTATTTTAACAACGGTTAACCCGTTTTCAATTGACATGTATTTGCCGGCCTTTGACAGCCTTTCCAAGGATTTACAAACCAGTAAAGAGGTTTTATCCCTAACTTTGGCCAGTTATTTTATTGGTATTGCCATAGGACAGCTTTTTTATGGACCCTTACTTGACCGTTTTGGACGTAAAAAACCCCTGCTCTTTGGCTTGGGCATTTTTATTATTTCCTCCTTGGGATGTCTTTTTGCTCAAAACGTTGATCAATTAATTGCTTTTCGCTTTCTACAGGCAATTGGCGGTTGTGCTGCACAAGTTGGTGCCATGACCATGGTTCGGGATTTTTTTCCCATAGAGGAAAATGCCAAAGTTTTTTCGCTACTTGTCTTGGTTTTAAGCGTTTCTCCTTTATTAGCACCCAGTATTGGCAGCATGATTGCCACATGGCTGGGCTGGCAATTCATTTTTGCTTTGTTAATTGGAATAACAACACTTATTTGCCTAATGATTTACTTGTTTTTGCCTGCAAAATATCAACCTGATACCACCGTATCACTAAGAATAAAGCCAATTTTTTACAATTATTTACTGATTATACGGCAACCGCAATTTATTACTTTTGCCCTGGCGGGCGCTTTGTCAATGACTGGCTTGTTTGTATACATTGCCGCCTCGCCCATGATTTTTATGGAAGTTTACGGGGTTAATAGCAAGGTTTATGGCCTTATTTTTGCGTTGCTATCTTTGGGTTTTATTGGTTCAAGCCAAATTAATGCTCAGCTATCTAAAAAATTTAGGCCGAACCCAATTTTTAAGGCTGGACTTAGTATCCAAGTAATTATAGCTTTGCTTTTCCTGCTTGGGGTTACTTATTATTGGTATAATATCTATACAACTTTTGCCTTTATTTTCTTGTTGCTAGCATGTCTTGGTCTAACTTATCCTAATGCGGCAGCAATGGCGATTGCTCCTTTTACCAGTAATATTGGCAGTGCTTCTGCACTATTAGGTTTTTTACAAATTGGTATTGCAGGTCTTGTTGCTGGATGCTTAAGTCTATTTGATGCCAGGAACAAAATACTTCCCCCTGCGCTTTTAATGGCTGTTATGCCCTTAATTGGTTTATTCACATTATTTTGGGGATTAAGGCACTTTACCCCAACCCTTCACAGTTCTTCTGCTACACCACCCCATTAACTGCCAAACAATTTTTTATTCTGATCACAATCTAGGCAATATAGTTAACCGCACTGATCACAAGTTTTAGCCAGGTAAAACAACCTTGGGGTAAAAGCCAAGAAACTTTTGCCCGTGTTGGAAGGCGTATATTTCCAAAGTTCTGGTAACTAGCAGGATCAATTTCGACAAACCAATCTTCCATTCGGCCATCTTTTCCCTGGCTATAGAAACGTTTTGCTTGAAAATTTATTACATCCCCCATCGGGTTAAACCCATATATGCCACTTACGGTTATACCTTGATACTGAAAGATGGCGATTGCTTGAAGTTCATTCATTCCCTGCCAGGTAATATACGGTTTTAACATTGCCCAGGGAAACCAAACCATTTCAGCCAAAAAACGTACCATTGCTCCTTGGTCGATCATTGCCCCTTGACCATGTACCAAGGGAATGACACCCCAAAGGCGCATATGCATGTGTCCTATGCCATTTTGCCATTGATCGTGCCCATGCAGATACAAGCCAGGGATAATTTTAACCCTAGCTCGCCAATCAGAAGAAGGTGGATCAATATGAAAAATCTGTTGGGCTTGAAAAGACATCCAGCGTGTATTGGGCTTCATGCGCAATAAGCCAGCCTGCTTTAACCGCAGATATTGGATATTCTGTTCTTGGTAAATCCCTGTTTTTTCCAGCCACTGTCCGACGATGGGCGGCAATTTTGGTAATTTTTTTGTCATTTTTCCCACAATTTTTTACCCAGAATATTTTTGATTTTGCTTTTTTGTATTTTAGACTGGGTTATTTAATTAGTATTCAATCATTAAGTAGCACTTGATAACACTTTATAATTATGTAATAATTTGTTGCCTATATGGGACGAAGTTTTTGAGCTGATGGGTCGGCGCAGTTGAATTTGAATCCCCATTAGGTTCCCTTTGAGGTTCCTTAGAAAGCTAGCATCGGGCGAGCGACGCTGTTTAGTATCAAAGACGCCAGTACATATCCATATAGGCAATAACTTTAAGATGCTTGTTTTTTGATAAACTATCTTGAACTTAGTCGGAAATATATTGATGAGAAAGATTTACAAGAAAGTTTTATCGTCTATATCCCCAGACTCAGTAAAAAACAATACGCATATAATAAATCTTTTCTCTTTACAAACCGACCTTAGGCAAAATCCTTCCTGCCAGTTTTCTTCTGATGATTGGCTTTTGCTTGATCGTTTTTTACTTTTTGCTCATGACTCAAACATTTATTCAGAAGCACCGCAAGCAATCAAACCAGAAAACATGCTACGTATTGCAAAGCTATTAATTTATGCAGGTGAAAAAGTTATTAAACGTGTTACAGAATTAGTCGCTTATCGATTACCACTTAATAACGAAACAGCAATTTTTATAGCCGCCATGGCATTAACCATTGGTAATCCGGCGACCAAACAAATAACTATTGATAGATTACCACTAATTGTTGAAAATATTACGCAATTACTAATATTCGCTGATTTTAGCCATCATATACGTGGTTGGGGCAGGCAGCTACGACGCGCTATTCATCATTGGTTTCAGGTTAAAACAACCCAAGAATTATTTATCGATATTATTCAAAAACCCTATTATCAGGGATGGACATTAGCTGATGTTTTAAAACTAAGCCATATTAAAATAAACGATCCAGACAAAATTTACTTGATCGATTGGTTGGTTTTTAAGAAGAATCAACATGATAATATCGAAATTGATCATCGTTTTCCCTGGATCAGGGGATATAAACTTATCAGAAAAACCCACGAACTTCCTGAAATTATTGCACTAATTGAGCAATGCAACTTACCACTAGAAACTATACCAAAAACTGATCTGCGCCGCATAAAAATATGGGAAAAATTAATAGAAAAACTACCATTAAAGGCTATTTTAGAAAATTTGGGCTTATTAAGCAAGCTAGGCGTCATAAAATCTGATAATCCAGCAACAAAGCTTATCATAAGGCGCTTATTAGCCAAAGATGAAATTTCAAACCTGCATCCCATCGACATATTTGTTGCTTTAGAGAATTTTTTAAGGGGTAAAGGCCAACTTTATGTTGGGTATTGGTCACCTGTATGGGATATTTATCAAACACTCTACTCCGCCTTTAACCTCGCCTGCCAGTATGTTCTACCTACCAATAAAAAAATTCTACTAGCTACTTGTGTATGCAACAACGTACCAAGTTTCCGTCGTGCTTATGGTAGTTTAGGTGTAACAAGAAATATTGCAGCAGAAATTATTTTTACATTTTTCTCGTTAACTGAAAAATCATCCCTAAAAGTTTTTTTTGATGAAACAAGTTGTTCTAGAGATATATCTTTAGAAGACCAGTACATTGCTAATCATAAAAAAGCGATCCCACCAACACCAAGAAGAACTGGAAAAATCAACAGCGCATTACCAATTGAATATGCAGTACAAAATAAGATATACGTAGACAGTTTTGTTATTGTTATCCCAGGTAACAGTGCTGAAGATATAATAAAGTACCCAGCACAAGCAATTTTCGAATACCGCAAAATAACAAACCCTGCAGCAAGGGTTATTATGGTAATCCCACAACCCCATAATTTAAAGAAAAACCTTGTTAATTTTGACGATCCATTATCCTTGATAATACCTTGCTTTGATAGTCAAATTCTTCACCTGATAACCAACTTTATGCGTGGTTAGGTGGCGAAATAATTACTTGGTTGATATGCAAGAATATTACGTATCACCTGCTAAATTTGTAAAATAATTTAGGTTCAATTTTTTGCTAAAAAACTAGGGTTTATGCTTGCCCCACAATTTCTCAAGCCGTTGATCGCGGCCGCAACCTTGCCGGTATATTTTATATCGGGTACGGTTTTTAATGTAATAATCCTGATGGTAATCCTCGGCTGCAAAAAATTCTTCGGCCGGCTTGATCATGGTGGCAATGGGCAATTTAAATAACTGCCTTACATCTTCTTTGCTGGCCTTGGCCAATTGGTGTTGGTTATCATCATGATAAAAAATGCCAGCCCGATACTGTTCGCCTTTATCGCAAAACTGGCCGTAATTATCTAATGGGTCAATATTACGCCAAAAAACGTCCAGCAGTTTCTGGTAAGTAACTTTTGCCGGATCAAAAGCAACTTGAATGGCTTCAACATGGCCGGTGTTACCAGAGCAAACTTGTTCATAGGTAGGATTACGGGTTACCCCACCCGTATAGCCAGAAACAACACGATCAACCCCGTCAATTGCCGCAAATTCCCCATGCATACACCAAAAACATCCACCCGCAAAAGTTGCCAGAGCCAAGGTATCCCCCCTTTTAATAAAAAAAATTTATGAAGACATAGTCATCGCCAACAAACAATTAACCGTTTTCCAGTTACGTGTTGTGGCCGGTATTTTAAACTTTGCCTCAAAAAAATTGTTGGATAATTTTGATTTACCATAATTTTTTGGACAAGAAAAATAAATTACATCTTCTAGAATTTTTATTTCTTCACCTGGCAATGTTGCTTTTTTTATTGCCTCATTAGGAATAATGGCAGGTTTTTGCCATAAAAAGGTTATATAGGTTTGTTCTGTTTTAAATGGATTTTGCTGCACCACCCGCTGAAAGTCGGAAGGTGTTTTAATTAACACATCAACAGTAAAAGAAAAATGTTTTAGTATGGCCGCCTGGATTTTATTGGCTATTTGGCCTAAGTCGCTATCGGTGCTTTTAAAAATAACATTACCACTTTGAATATAGCTTATTACATCAACAAAACCTATTTTTTGATACAAAGCAACCAAATCGGTCATTGGTATTTTTTTCTGTCCAGCAACGTTAATTCCTTTTAGAAGGGAAATATAAAGTTTTAACACAGCATCACCCTACACATTTTTTGTTTTGGTAAACTACCAAAATACCCGAAAAATTTGAAAAACCACACATAAAATAACAATATACACCAATGAAAAATTCCACCGCCAAAGTAAAAAAAAAGCACTGCTTAAAATAATTAGGTCTAAATTGTCAAGAGTTGCGTTTTGTAACAACGGATCATAAAGCGCAGCAGCCAGGACACCAACAACCGCCGCGTTAATGCCGGCTAAGCCACGGTATGCTATAGGATATCCGCTTAACTTGTTCCACAAAGCAAGACCAGCAATCGCAACAAGTATACCTGGTAGAAAAATAAATATTAAACCAACCGTAGCCCACAAAAAAGTTGAATAACCCGATAATGCCGCAGCAGCGCCCACATAACTTGATATGGCAAACAGCGGCCCGGGAACCAGTTGCGCCAAGCTATAACCAGACAGAAGCATATTTTTATCAATGACACCTGCCGATACGGCAGAATCCGACAATAGCGGTAAAACCACATGCCCCCCGCCAAACACTAACGTGCCAGACCGGTAGAAAATATGTATCATATCAATCATGCGATCATCGATAATTGTAGCCAAAATTGGCAACCCAATCAATAATATTGAAAATAATGCCAAACAAATCCATGATGCACGTTGACTAACCATCAAGGCTACAAGCTGGTTATCATCCGCCAAAGACTGTTTGCGACATAACAGATATCCAGCTATCCCGCCCAATA
>JAEUKQ010000063.1 GCA_016794225.1 Alphaproteobacteria bacterium
TTGACAAGAACAGAACGATTGTTGAGTTTATTGCAAATTTTTCGCCGTCATCGATATCCTATCGCTGGTAAAAACCTGGCGAAAGAATTGAATATTAGCCTGCGTACACTATACCGTGATATAGCCATCCTCAATTCTCAGGGAGCCAAAATTGATGGTGCGGCAGGATTAGGTTATATCATGAACCCTGGTTTCATGCTTCCGCCCATCATGCTGCAACTTGAAGAAATTGAATCTCTGATTCTGGGGGCTAGTTGGGTCGAGGAAAAGGGAGATAAGCGTCTGGCTAAAGCAGCTACAAACGCGATAGCAAAAATTATTGCTGTTCTGCCAAAAGACATTAAAAATGATTTGGAAACCCCTAGTCTTTTATTAGCACCATAACCGTTAGATATTTCGTCTGAGCCAGTTATTGATGTAACTTTTGTAAGAGATGCAATCCGCCGTGAAAGAAAATTAACCGTAACTTATATTGATTTAAAGAATCAGTCCAGCCAACGGACTATATGGCCTTTAATTCTTGGTTTCTTTGAAAAAGTCCAGATTTTAGTTGCTTGGTGTGAATTGCGACAGGATTTTCGTCACTTTAGAATTGATCATCTCCGCAAAATCATTCTTCACGAAGAACGCTACCAGCCGAGACGAAGCATATTATTAAGAAAATGGCGTCAATTAGAAAACATTGACCAGATCGAGCTTTAAGAGCTTGTCTTTTTACTACTGACAGAAACTGTCACTACCATCTTTTATACTTTAGGTAAGGCAAATGAAAAGCCTTTTAAACATAAATTTTTGATTTCTTAAATATCAGGAGCAGAAAAAATGTTATACCCCAATATGATTGTTTTTTACGTAGATAATCCTAGTGAAAGTGTTAATTTTTATCAAAACATTCTAGGCATAAAACCGCTTGAATCCTCATCTACCTTTGCGATGTTTGATTTGAAAAACGATTTTCTGTTAGGGTTATGGGCCAAACAAACCGTGCAACCACCCCCGACAATCACACCAGGAAGTAATGAGATAGCATTTACGCTTCAAGCTAAAAAAGATGTCGACGATTTATTTAATACGTGGGTTAAACAAGGTTTAAAAATCGTTCAGCAGCCAACAAATATGGATTTTGGCTATACCTTTGTTGCAACCGATTTGGATGGACATCGGCTGCGGGTTTTCACACCGGTGCAATTATGAAATATTGGATCGGTGTAGCCTCGGCCGAACATGTACGCAAAGGCTGTGCGAATGGCTTTATGCAATTGTGCCATGGCAAATTGTCCCCGTTAAAACGTCTAAAACACGGTGATATAATTATTTATTACGCGCCGACGGAAAAATTTCGTACGATACCCTCTTTGCCATATCAATCTTTTACAGCAATTGGAATAGTTAAAAATACAGACCCTTACAAGATAGATATGGAAAACGGATTTTGTGGTTTTCGACGCGATGTTGAATGGTGGCCCGCGCAAGAAACCGGCATTAAAAATTTGCTGTCCACCTTAGAATTCACAAAAGACAAGAAGAATTGGGGATATCAATTACGATTTGGTCTTTTTGAAATCAGTCAACATGATGCACATCATATTGCAACTAACATGCAAGCAAATTTATTTGCTTAAGCTTATTATAAATAACTTAACGACCGCCATGTTTATTATCAATAACCGAATTGGCTTAAGGCAGGGTTAATACCCCTGCCCAATCCGCTAAATCTAGAAAGGTAAACCGATCACGTGTAAAGCGTGTATAAAACATGGCACGTTTTATGTCATCATCGCTTAATCCAATCTCTTCGGCAGTTGTTGGCAATCCTAAATTTTGGAAGATAGAAAATAAAAGGTCTGAAGACACCTTTACCGCAGAAATTTGCCGCCGCCAATATGGCCATTGATGCTTTAATTTCTCTGTTAATGAAGGATACTGTTGGATACGAGCCTGTTTTATCTGAAAAACATCCCAGTAATCATTAGCATATTGTTGTAAATAACTTTCTTGAAGCAAATTGATACCATAATCTTTGATATTCAGATTATGTAAAACTGGCATGTGTAAAATTTTTTCCTGCAATTCCGACATTATCAGGCAAGTCAAAGCAATCATTTCACCATGAAGTAAGCATTGCCCGTGATTCGCTTTAGCATGAGTTTCTAAATAATGTGCCAGCATATGTTCCCCCTGACTGGCAGGTGCACTACTTCCAAAATTAGTCATTGCAATCCCGGATAACACAATTAACTGAACTAACCCTAACATGGCCTTAGGATTCTGTTGTGTGGCCTTGGTAATAATTGGCATTACTGTCTGTTCAACATCAACCTGTTCGCGAACAATATTCGAATCATAAGAGGTATTTATTAGCAAATGAGCAAGCAGCCAATCTGCTTGAACCGTACTGCGACATAAACAGTCAGCTATACCAGCAGCAATCATATTTTTTGGGGCTTGCATCAATAAATCCAAGTCAAAAAACGCCGCTGCGGGTGGCACAGCCGCAAATGTTTTTTTTATCCCTCGGTCTGCTAATGATGCATTTGCCGCGCAATAACCATTCATAGAAGGTGCTGTTGCCACAACAATATAAGGTCGCTGTAACTGTGCGGCAGCATATTTGACTAAGTCATTGATTGTACCGGAACCCACTGCCACAAATAAGCATCCGGGTGTTGCCTGATCAATAATATAGTCAACGTGCCCCAAATTTGCGCGCAATGGTGTAGGCATTATTAAAGGTTTTACCAAATAGCTCTTAGATAAAATACAAACAATTTCTTTACCAATAAGTGGGTATAAGTTGTCATCAGTAACCACCAATATATTTGGAATGTCAAAGGTCAACCGCTGACGCAAAATAACATCCAGTTGCGTAACTAAATGAAAATCGGATTCAACAACACACGTGAATTCTTTGTGATTCGCTGTAGTAAACCCGGTAAAAGTTCGCTGATATTTCATCTTAAAGGCGCTATTGTAGTGATATCTAATAGGGAATCATACTAGCATCGATTTATTTAATAAATGTTTATCGACAATAAATTATAATATACACGATATTATAAATTATAATTGCTTGTTCAAATAAATAGGCTTAGCATGGGCGTAATTAAAAAAAGAGGCCGTACCTATCGATACGGCCCAAGTTCAGGGAGGAAACGCCCAATGGGCGTATACAGCAACATCATAGTGCTGCTGCGACGCAGTATACGCATAATTATAAAACAAATGCAAGCAAAAAAATTAAATTCTATTTTAAAATTGCCATATCTTTATTATAAAGCTTGTCAAAAATATGCTGCATTGCACTGATTATCATCCTTGTCTTTAAGGCTTTTTATTTATATAAAATAAGATACCAGTACCGTTTCGGTATTAGATAAAAAGCTTTACATCAAGATATTTCAATCATACTTCTAAGAAGAACAAAAACACAAGAAACACTATATATAACTGGGGTAAACATGCCATCTTTTGACGTTGTTTCAAAAGCAAATATTGCGGAAATTGATAATGCAATCAATGGTATGAAACGTGAAATTACAACACGTTTCGACTTTAAGGGAAGTAAGGCCACAATTGAGCGAAAAGATGAAAAATCAATCGAATTACTTGCAGATGATGATCTTAAATTGAAACAAATGCAGGAATTACTTAAAATGCATGTGACAAGGCGTAATGTTGATGCTCATTTCTTGGATTTTCAAGAATTCGAAAAGGCTGCGGGACAAACTGTTCGTCAGCAAGTTCTTATTAAACAAGGTATCGCGCAAGATTTAGCAAAAAAAATTATTTCCCATATCAAAGAAAGTAAGATAAAGGTTCAAGCCGCAATCCAAGGTGATGAATTGCGTATTTCTGGCAAAAAGAAAGACGACTTGCAAGATGTTATCGGATTGCTGCGTAAGCTAAACATGTCGCAGCCCCTACAATTTACAAATTTTCGTGATTAACCCGACGAATTAATAACCATTTAGGAATAGTAAATCATGAGCTTAAACCCCCTACGACTTAATCCGCTGCAACTTAAAACCCTTGCTGCCTTCCAAGCTTTATCTGAAGAACAACCTGTTGAGCAACATGCTGATGGCTTGGTTATCAAACACCTTCCATCCGCCCATGGAGACCATTTTCACATAGGTTCTTATGTTTTATCTGGACGTGACCTTTCTGGTCTGGGCAACCCGTCGGTATGGATCATATTAGAAAGAAAAGGATTAATTAAGTCCTATTATCCTGAATATGCCATTTTAACTCCTGCTGGACAGGCCTATGACACCAGTGAGGTCAAAAAAAGTTGGCATCATAGCCATCATCACTAAAAATAAGCATGAAAGGGGTTTTTAATGTCAATATCCCACCCTAACCTTCGAAGCGGCGGTAAAATTCTTGTTGATGCACTTTGCCTGCATGGTGTTGACAAAATATTTTGTGTACCTGGCGAAAGCTATCTTGATGCGTTAGATGCCCTGCATGACGTTCAATCACAAATTGAACTTGTGGTCTGTAGACAAGAAGGTGGGGCGGCTTTTATGGCCGAGTCTTATGGAAAATTAACGGGCAAGCCGGGCATATGTTTTGTAACACGTGGTCCAGGTGCAACTAATGCCTCGATAGGCGTACATACCGCTTATCAAGATTCAACCCCCATGATTTTATTTATTGGCCAAGCTTCAACAGCAGTATTAGGGCGTGAAGCTTTTCAAGAAATTGATTTCAAACAATTTTTCTCACCCATCAGCAAATGGGCTGAACAGGTATATGATGCCAAACGGTTACCTGAAATTATTAGTCGCGCGTTCAATACCGCCATTAGTGGTCGGCCTGGACCTGTCGTTATTTCATTGCCGGAAGATATTTTGACCAGCCTTGTTGAAACAAAAGATACAGCCCCTTATCAATTTATTTCACCCGCCCCAAGCTTGGCTGATATTCAGACATTTCAACAATTATTAGAAGATAGTCAACGCCCATTCATTTTGCTTGGCGGGTCAACCTGGAGTGAAATGGCTGCCGAACAGATTCATCATTTTTGTTACAAATACGACCTTCCTGTTGGTACCTCATTCCGTCATCAGCATCTTTTTCAACATCATCATTCTTGTTATGCTGGTGATGTAGGAATTGGTATTAATCCAAATCTTCAAAAGCGTGTTCAAGATTCTGATCTTATCGTTGTTGTTGGCGACCGGCTAGGTGAAATGACTACCAGTGACTACACACTTTTAAATCCGCCGGTTTCAAAACAAAAACTGATCCACATTTATCCCACCGCAGACGAGATAAACAGGGTTTACCAAGCTAATCTTGGGATTGTTTCAACCGCAAGTAATTTCGTGCAATCAATTAGTGGCTTAGTTATAAAGAAAAAGAAGCATTGGCCTGATTTATGTAAACAAGCCCATCAAGATTATTTAGCATATAGTGATCCCAACGTTACAAACCCTGGCCCTGTTCAACTTGCAAAAATTATCAGCTCATTAAGAAAAAATTTGCCCAGCCATGCAATTATCACAAACGGCGCTGGCAATTATGCGGGTTGGATTCATCGTTTTTTTCGTTTCAGCAAGTATAGAAGCCAGCTGGCACCCAATAATGGTGCGATGGGATATGGCTTGCCATCTGCCATTGCTGCAAAAATCTTGAATCCATCAACACCTGTTGTATCGGTAAATGGTGATGGCTGTTTCTTGATGAATGGCCAAGAACTGGCGACAGCTGTTCGTTATAAGCTACCAATCATTATACTTATTATTAACAACAACATGTACGGCACCATCAGGATGCACCAAGAACGGGAATATCCAGGCCGTGTAATTGGTACAGACCTGTACAATCCCAACTTTGTTGCTTTGGCTAAAGCATATGGTGCCGATGGTTACCTTGTTACACAGACTGATCAGTTTGAAGGTATATTTAAAGAATCGCTAAACAACAATAAGCCCACAATTATTGAAATTAAAATTGACCCCGAGGCAATCAATACCCGAACAAGTTTGTCTGCTATTCGCGAATCAGCAATAACCAATAAAAAAAAGCACCACTAACCTAGAATAGGCTAAAATAACTTCTATATATAATAATCATTATTCGTTTAACGCTAACCAACTTAAAAAGGAGTTTTCATGTTAACAATTGGTCATCAATTCCCAAATTTTGATTTAGAAGCTGTTGTTTCTTCTGATCCCAAAACAGCTTTTACAAAAATTTCGGATAAATCAGATAAAGGTAAATGGAAAATCGTTTTCTTTTGGCCAATGGATTTTACCTTTGTTTGCCCAACAGAAATTGCTGCCTTTGGCAAGCTAAACAATCAGTTTAAAGAGCGCGATGCAGTTATTTATGGCGCAAGCATCGACAGCAAGTTTGTGCATTTGGCCTGGCGTCAGAATAATGCGGAATTGAAAAATCT
>JAEUKQ010000064.1 GCA_016794225.1 Alphaproteobacteria bacterium
TCACCAGTTTCCCATTCGATTGGATTTTGACGATATTTTTATTGAAACTATCAAATCTTTTGACCCAATAAGCCAACGAACAATCAATACGATGCCAGAGGTTCAGGTAAGACCAGCATCAGAGGTTTTTTTTAGTGAGGAAGTAGTTGAAAGTTTTCGCTCACGGTACCGTGAAGTTTTTCAGACAACAGGTATCCGTGATCCGCTCTATGAATCAATCAGCGAACACCGCCCCTATGGTGGAATGGAACATTGGCTACCTTTGTTTTATCCGCAGAATAAAAGCTATCGATGATTATTATCAGGCGCGTAGCAATCAATCAGACAGGTTAAGCGGTGGTTTTTATCATGCTCTCCCAGCAAGTTATCTATATCTGAATCTGGACGAGCTTAAAGATAAGTTAAAGAGTTTTAAGCTTAATATTATGTCAAACTTTAGCGACACGACCAGTTTAGGCAGTAAAAGTCACTTAAAAGGTAGTATTATATTACCTGATTGGATTGGGCAGAATCAGCAAATTAATTATCAATTGCTGCGTGAATTTATTTATCAGCAACAAAAGAGTCGTCGTGTTATAATAACGGCATTCACAAGCGGCAGCCTACATCGTCTTGAGCTTATGTTAAAAGAGCAAGGTTTTGCATCTGTCGTTAGTATTAATAAATGGTCAGAAGTTTTTAAGCTTTCCTCGGGTACAATAGCACTGACGGTTTTGCCCTTAGAACGGGGATACCTAACCGATGAATACTGTATTTTAAGCGAACAAGATATTTTAGGTGGGCGTGTTATCCGTCCAACCACAACAAAGCATAAAAAAACACAAGATTTATTATTAACCCTTTCACGCTTCGTCGTGGGTGATTTTCTTGTCCATCAAGAATATGGCATTGGTCGTTATGAGGGGTTAGAAATTATTCAAGTTGGCAATGCACCGCACGATTGTGTCAAATTAACTTATGACGGTAATGACAAACTTTTTATTCCAGTTGAAAATATTGATATTTTGTCACGCCATAGTTCTGGGGATGTTGCTGTTACTTTAGATCGACTTGGTGGTGTTTCTTGGCAAAACCGCAAAGCGCGTATTCAGAATCATATTCAAGAAATTGCAGAAGATCTAATAAAAACAGCTGCAGCACGCGAAATTCAGGAAGGATACGAAATTGTTCCTGAAATTGGTTTATATGACGAATTCTGTCGCCGTTTTCCTTATCCTGAAACTGAAGATCAAATAAAAGCCATAAACGATGTTATTGGAGATTTAGCAAAAGGCTATCCGATGGATAGGTTAATTTGCGGCGATGTCGGCTTTGGAAAAACCGAGATAGCTCTTCGTGCAGCTTTTGTTGCTGTATCAAAAGGGTTGCAGGTTGCTTTGTTAACGCCAACAACCCTGCTTTGTCGGCAGCATTATGAAACGTTTAAACGACGTTTTGCAGGATTTCCGTATAATATAGTTATGCTATCGCGGTTTAATAAACCAAGTGCTGCAACAGCAATTAAAGAACAGGTTAAACGTGGTGGTGCAGATATTTTAATAGGTACACATGCTTTATTAAGTGAACAAGTAAAATTTAAAAATTTGGGGTTATTGATAATCGATGAGGAACAGCACTTTGGTGTGATTCAAAAAGAAAAAATTAAAAAAATTCAAGAAAATGTTCATATTTTGACGTTAACAGCAACGCCAATACCACGAACATTACAAATGGCAATGGCAGATATCAAACAAATGAGCCTTATCACAACGCCACCTATCGATCGGTTGCCAGTGAAAACATTTGTTCTTGCCTATGACCCAGTGACTATACGAGATGCTATTTTACAAGAATTTTACCGTGGAGGTCAGATTTTTTATGTCTGTCCACGAATCGAAGATTTAACCGAACTTTCTAACGAGTTGGCAAATCTTGTTCCCGAGGTAAAGCATATTGTTATTCATGGCCAGATGCGTACTACAGAGCTTGAGAAGGCGATGATAGCTTTCTATGATCGTTCGTATCAGATGCTGTTATCAACTAATATTATTGAGTCAGGTCTTGATATACCATCTGCCAATACAATAATTATACACCGCGCGGATATGTTTGGCTTGTCTCAATTATATCAGTTGCGTGGGCGTGTTGGGCGCAGCAAAGTGCGTGGATATGCATACCTAACGGTGCAGCCGAATTATTTTCTTAAGCCAACAGCTCAAAAAAGGCTTGAAGTTATGCAGAATCTAGAAAATTTAGGTGGTGGATTTACCATAGCCAGTTATGATTTGGATATTCGTGGATCTGGAAATTTATTAGGGGCAGAGCAGTCAGGGCATGTTCGTGAGGTTGGCGTAGAACTATACCAACAAATGCTTGCTGATGCTATTGAAAAATCAAAAAAAGGGGATCATAAAACATCTTCTGAACAGCAGCAGCCCCAAATTAATCTCGGTGTCCCTGTTCTAATACCTGATAATTATGTTTCTGACCTGGGTATAAGGCTTGATCTTTACCGCCGCATAGCATCTTTAAGTGATTCAACAGAAATAAATTCGTTTGCGGCAGAACTTGAAGATCGGTTTGGAAAAATTCCAACACAGACAGAAAATCTTTTGGCTGTTATCATTCTTAAGGGGTTATGCAAGAAAATTGGTGTTAGAAAAATTGACGTTGGTCAAAAAGGTGTTGTTATACATTTTTATGTTCAATTAATTCAGAAGACAGAAACATTAGTTGGTTTTGTTAATCGTCATTCAAGCCAAATAAGTCTTAAACCGGATGGGCGTTTAATTTTTCTTACAACCTTTCAAAACGATCAAGATAGGTTGCAAAAAACTACCAAACTACTTAAACAACTTGCAGCAGAGTTGTTATAATATTATGTTGGAGGCCCGGGCCGGAATCGAACCGACGTTGAAGGATTTGCAATCCTCTGCATGGCCATTCTGCCACCGGGCCTTAATCTATCCAGGTTCTATCATCTAGCTATGATAATTGTAAACTACAATTTTAGAAATTTTTAACTTAGTAATCAAGATTGTATATAGTTTTAGTAGAAAGCCAAAGAATATAAAGTAAGTTATGTTTCCAACTTTTAAGCCAGATAACTTACAAACTATTTTTTATGAGTAAATTGTTAAAAACAATTTCCAAAAACTGTTGTATTGTTCTAAAAATAATCAATGAATATACGAATATACATGATAAATGCGAGAATAAGCTGTAATGGATATTGAATATACAACTACTAGGCAGAATATGGTTCAAAACCAGCTGCGCCCTAACAAAATTTTTGACGAGCGGCTACTTAAAAGAATGGCTGAAGTTCCAAGGGAACTTTTTTTGTCTAAAGAGAATCAGTGGCAGGCCTATATTGATAGGCATGTTCCTTTGGCTCAGGGTAGATTCTTAATACAGCCTTTGGCCTTAGCCCAGTTGGTTCAATCAGCAAAAATTTCTGAGATTGATCGCGTTTTGCTTATTGGTTCTGGTAGCGGTTATAGTGCATTTATTATTGCTGCCTTAGCTGGTCAGGTGTACGCTGTCGATGATTCAGGAATTTTGCTAAATCAGGCCAAAGAAAACGCAACACACTTCCAGCAGAACAATATTACCTTCGTTAACACCAATCTCTTGATGGGATTTTCACAGGCTGCACCCTATGATTGTATTATTATCGAAGGTGGGGTTGAATTTATTCCGGAAGAATTACTTAACCAGCTTGCTTTAGATCGTGGTCGGCTTATATGTGTTGAGTATATCAAACCACAACTTGGTAGGCTAGCTATTTTAACTAAACATCGTCATGGTATTAGTAAGCAATATTCTGGATCCGATATTGCGCTACCTTTATTGCAAAGTTTTAAAAATGATCCAGCTTTTATTTTTTAAAGTTTATATTTTTTAGTGAACCGAGGAAGTTTTAGATGAAAAGTCAACCTAATAATAAAGCTAATCAACCAAGAAATGTCCTATCAAGGTTATCAATATTCCTTTTTTTTCTTGTCCTTGCGTCTATTCCTACAGCGACAGCTTTTGCACAAACATTGTATGAGGCATTAACCCAAACATATTTAAATAATCCTGCTTTAGCAGCTGCGCGTGCGCAGCTGCAAGCGATAAGACAAAAAATTCCTCAAGCATTATCGGGCTGGCAGCCTAGTTTGTCTATTGAAGGTAGTGTTGCAAGACAGTACCGTGAAGTAGATCTGCCTAAATTAAATTCTGTAGATCAGACAAGTTATCCTTGGGAAGCAAAAATAACCTTAGTTCAGCCCCTCTATAGAGGAGGCAGGACTGTTGCAGCAACTAATCAGGCAAAAAATTTAGTTTTAGCCCAAGAATCTGATTTTAAAGCCACAGAGCAAAGTGTTTTATTAGATGCTGTTACAGCATATATGAATGTTGTGCGTGACCAGGCTATTCTTGAACTAACCCGTAATAATGAGCAGGTTATTAACAAACAGCTCTCGGCATCTCGTGATCGTTATAACGCCGGTGAAATTACGCAAACTGATGTCGCTTTATCCGAGTCTCGACTTTCAAGTGCCACAGCTCAACGTATTCGTGCAGAAGGTAATCTAGCAATATCAAAGGCTGTGTTTGCACGTGTTATCGGTCAAGAACCAAAAAATTTGCGCGCACCATCTGTTCCAAAAAATATGCCAAAGACTCAACAACAAGTTGTTCAGGGTGCAATGAACAACCCGTTTGTAACCATGTTTACTTATCTTGAAAAAGCTTCACACGATGCTGTTGATTTATCTTTTGGTGAAATGTTACCAACAATTTCGTTAATAGGTTCGTACGGTATACAGCAAGATGATATTCGTGGTGATGGTCGTGGTGGAAAATATCAGACCGGGGTAATTATGGCACAAATATCAATACCATTATACCAAGGCGGGTTGGCGCAGTCACGTCTGCGCGAGTCAAAATTGGTGGCAAGTCAACGGTTGCAGGAACTGCGGTCGCAACGTGAAATTGCTGTTCAGAACGCTATTAGTGCGTGGCAAGGTCTTGAATCTGTACGTGCACAAATTAAAGCTTATGAATCGCAGGTTCGTGCAGCTAAGATTGCTTTGGAAGGTGTTCGTCAGGAAGCGGCAGTTGGTTCAAGAACTTTGCTTGACTCGCTTGATGCTGAACAAGAATATCTCGACGCACAAGTTTCACTGGTTATTGCAAAACGTGATGAAATTGTTGCTGCGTATATGGTATTGTCTTCAATAGGTCAATTGACACTTGATGACCTTAATATTCAAGTCAAATAGCCAAATATTACAAGTATGTTTATGGTGTTTGGTTATATAGTTACTGTCTTCTGTTCATTAAGATAATATAGGCTATTTATGGTTTTGGACAAAAATTTCTCTCCTAAGGAAGTCGAATCTAAACAATATAAAAATTGGTTGTTGAATGGTGCATTCAAGACGGGCGAGAATCTTGATTTGTCGTCATATACCATTATGATGCCACCACCAAATGTTACCGGCCGACTGCATATGGGCCATGCTTTAACCTTTACCTTACAAGATGTTTTAATTAGGTTCCATCGCATGCTTGGTAAAGATGTTTTATGGCAAGCTGGAACTGATCATGCGGGCATAGCAACGCAAATGGTTGTTGAACGGCAATTACAAGAAAAAAAGCTGTCGCGAAAACAGTTGGGACGTGAAGAATTTTTGCGTCATGTTTGGGAATGGAAAGACAAGTCAGGCGGCATGATATTGGAGCAACTTAAGCGATTAGGGGCTTCAGCAGACTGGTCACGTGAACGGTTCACCATGGACAGTGGTCTTAGCGAAGCGGTAACAAAAGTTTTTGTTACATTATACCGCGATGGACTAATTTATAGGGCTAAAAGATTAGTCAATTGGGATCCAAAGCTGCAAACCGCAGTTTCCGATCTTGAAGTATTGAATAAGGAAGCTAAGGGGAAACTTTATTATATTCGGTACTATTATTCTGAACATGAAGACAAGTATATTGTTGTTGCGACAACAAGGCCTGAAACAATATTTGGTGATGTTGCAGTTGCGGTTCATCCAGATGATCCAAGATATAAAGATGCTATAGGTCTTCAAGTTCAATTACCACTTACAACAAGAAAAATCAAAATTATTGCCGATAATTATAGTAACATGGAAAAGGGGTCTGGCGCAGTTAAAATTACACCGGCCCATGATTTTAATGATTTTGAACTGGGAGTAAGGCATCGACTGGAATCCATCAATATTTTTGA
>JAEUKQ010000065.1 GCA_016794225.1 Alphaproteobacteria bacterium
CTTGTTCAATATCAAAAACATTTTCATCCTTGCTGCCATCCGGGCTTTTTTCTTTCTTTTTGCTGTTGCCGTGTAAATCCAAAATGTAAATTTGATTAAAGCTTTTCAGCAAGCTTTGCCGCATGCCCCGAAATGTTGGGTTATCAAGAAAAGAATGGTTGGTGATAATGCCAACCACCCCCTCATCAACCTGATCCATTTTCCATTGGGCAAAGCGGATAAATTTGACATAATCATCTTGCAACCATTTTGGGTTTTTCTCACCCAAATGTTTTCCATCAACCTCAAAATAATCGGCCAAAATTTCTTTAGGATTATTTAAATCTTTGCCTTTTAAAAGGTTGCTAATCCAAGCCCCCTTATTCAGGGAATGACCAGAATAGGGTGGGTTGCCAGTAATAACCAAAATCTTTTTCTTACGTTTAATATCGCGGGCCTGTTCAGCCTCTTTGGTTAAAGCTGGAACTAGCCAATCTTTTTGGAGTGTTTCATCCGGGCTTTCCAGCGTATTTGCCAAATAAATTTGCAACCGTTCTTTGGGTTGCATGCCATAACCTTTGTCATGCAGAAACTGCGATAATTTCAAATGGGCAATGGTATAGGGGGCAATTAAATATTCAAACCCATAAATGTTTTTTAAAATATGGTCCTTAATTACAAGTGAGTGTTTAGCGGATGGGGTCTCCTCAAAAATTTGCTGCAGCACCTCAATCAGAAAAGTGCCTGTACCCGTGGCAAAATCCAAAAGTGTTACTTTTTGATGGTCAGCCAGGCCGGCTGCAATGCCAAAAGTTTTCTTCAAAATATCTTGAATGGCACGGATAATAAAATTTACCACCGGCGGTGGTGTGTAATAAATGCCGCGGCTTTTGCGGGTTTCCTTATCATAGGCTTTTAGGAAGTCTTCGTAAAAATATACATAAGGGTCTTTGGCAAATAACAGCCGTTCTTCTTCACTTGGGGGAAATAAACGCCCTTGTTTTTTGCTAAAGCTTAAATCTTCCTGAATTGCTAATAAATCAAGCCCATTCAAAAGCCCTAAAATTTCTTCCACCAGCCAGCGTGTGTCGAGGTAAGAGTCATTTTTTAATTCGTCTAAAAAACTAACCAATTCACGAATTAATTCAAAATTGTTGGCGATATAATCTTTGGCATTGCTAAGGGTTATCGTAATATTGGATCCTGCATTTAATTTGGCCAGAAACAAGCCATAGCTTAGGGTTTGGGCAAAGGCATCGGCAAATTCTTCAACAGTTAATTGACTTGAGATTGTTTTTTGAAAAATTTGATATAACCCATGCAGCCGGCCTTGCTGATCTTCTTTCGATTGTCGTTGTAATTCTGCCGCCAAATAATCGCGCAAGCCACGGGTGCGGATGGAAAGTTCCTGGGCCAATTCCTTGGCCCGGTTAATGCCTTTTGGCGGGGTTGAGAAAAAACCTTCCAACAGTTTGCCAACCGCCGCAATCTTATCAGGGTTTGGCTTGAATTTCCGGCTTTGCAAATCGGTTTGATAACAAAGGGTCTCTCTAACGATATGACCCTTATGAATCCAAATCCATTCCAAATTGTTGGTAATCAGTAAGTTACTGGTCAGCTGTTGGTATTTTTTAATTTGGTCACTTTTCAGGACATGATCCAGATTAACCCCAACGTCTTTTGCTTCAACGTATCCTACAATCATGCCAGATTGTTTTATCATAAAATCTGGTGCACCAAGGCCATCTTTGTGCCTTTTGGGTTCATGGGTAATATTATGTGCTTTTCCCACCTGCTTCAACAAAGTTTCCAAGGTTAACCGATAGGTCAGCTCAGTTGCATCTTTAGCCTTAGAAAAAGTGTCTTGTAAGGTAGCGAGATAATTATTAAGGGCTTTTTCAACCATCAGTCGAAACCATTAAGTTGTTTTTCTCAGACTAATCAGCTTAATTGTTTTTCACAATCCAAAACTTGCCATCAAATTGCCATAATTATGGGAATTATAGATAGGGTTACAAATAAATATGGTGGTTCTAATGGCTTTGGCTCGTTCCGCATTTTCATTATTACAACAATTCTTCATCATAAAATGGGGTATATTAGCCAGGTTTTTTGTATTTGGTCTGTTGATAGGCCTTGGCCTATTTGTTCTGCTATTTTATTGGTCAGAACTTATTGCATTGGCCGTTGGCCACCCTGTTGCTTATGATCAACAACCCTGGTACCTACATTGGGTAAAACAGGGGTTAGTTTTACTGCCCTGGCTGATGGTTTTGGTGTTAGGTTTGTTTGATTTATATCGGCGCAACATAAGCCGCAGCTTAGGCTTTGCCGGCGGTCATTTCTTGGTTTATGTGGCTCTGTTTTTTTATGTTTTTGCCTGGCCGACCTTGCGTGATTATTTTAATCAACAAGCCTTTAACCCCGCTATTTGGCAGGCCAATGCACCATTCAATGTTGATGAGCCGCCAAAACGCCAAATGATGGTGCGGGATTTATTAAAAAATCACCTGCATCTTGGCATAAGTCGGCAAGAAGTTGAGATATTATTGGGCAAACCTGTTGCTGGAAAAAAAGTGGACGGAGTTGATTATATCTATCTGCTTGGGCCTGAGCGCGGCTTTTCTGGGATCGATTTTGAATGGCTTGGCCTTAAATTTACCCATGATAAGCTTCAAGAAGTTAAAATTTTCACCGACTGATTAGAAAATTTTCTTCGGGTTAATTAAGGCAAATTTTCAAGCTTTTGGTAAATCTGCTTAATCCGCTGCTGCCATTGTTGTTGCAAGGCCGGTTTTTGATGCGCCGGTTTGCGGGCTTGGTCGGCTGTTAATTTTTCCTCAAGATCCAATAATTCCTGCAGCAATTCTTCCGCGCTGGCGGTGTCCGGCATTGCCGGTTGCGGTGCAGGTTCAACCACCGCTTTATGTTTCGCCACTTCGCGCATGGGAGGAAGGGGGGTGGAGTGGATGGTGTCCAGCTGTTGGTAATATTCCTCGGCCGAATCAAGTGTCCATAATTTGCGACCTTTTACCAATAAATAGCGGTTGGCAATGGCGGTAATAAAGTGGCGGTCATGGCTGACACAAATAACACCGGCGTTGCTGTCGATAATTTCCTGTTCCAGCTGTTCCTTACCGTCAATATCAATATGGTTGGTGGGTTCATCTAAAATCAACAAATTCGGTTTTTCCAACCTGATCAGCATAAACATCAATCTGGCCCGTTCGCCACCACTTAAGGATGACAGGCGTTGATCCATCCGATCGAACCCGAACCCTGCACCCATTAATTCCAGCCTTGTTCCCTCCTCATTCAAATGACAGCGTTGATAAGCAAACCGGAACAAGGTTTCGTGGCCGTTGGCAAACGATAAATTTTGATCGTAATAACCAATTTTGCATTGTGGATTAAAACGAACATCAGGATTTTTTTGGGGTTCGCGGTAAGCTTGCATCACGGTTTGCAGAAAGGTGCTTTTACCGCATCCATTTCGCCCGAATAGGGCCAATCGGTCACCAGGACGAAGGTAAAAATCATGTAATTGAAACAGCAATCGATCAGCAATTTGAACATTCATCTGGTCAATGGTAATTAATTGTTTAACCCGGGTATCCTGGGTTTCGAGCTGCAGGTTGGCCGCCCGTTCCTTGCTGACAAAGGTTGCTTCATCTTTAAGCGTTTCCGCACGCTTCAACATCACTTTGGCACGGCGGGCCAATTTGGCATTGTCAAAAACCTTGCCCCAAATAGCCATTTGCTTGGCGCTTTTGGTTAAACGCTCAATTTCCTTCTCTTCCGCCTTACGGGCTTTGGCTGCTGCTAAATCCTGTATGGCCAATTGTTCACGCGCGGCGGTGAATGGCAGGGTGAAGCGGTATAATTTTTTGTCACGCAAAAACATGGTATGGGTTGTTACCGCATCAAGAAAAGCCCGATCATGGCTTACCAGCAAAAAGGCGCAGGATAATTTTTCAGTTAAGTAATGTTCGAAAAACAATTGGGTGGTTAAATCCAAATGGTTGGTGGGTTCATCAAGCAACAATAAATCCGGCTGGGTCATCAACGCCCGAGCCAACATTAACCGGTTCAACTCGCCACCCGATAAAGACGCAGCTGTGGCGGCCTGTTGATTTGGGGCAAAAGCCATATCATGCAACAAAATATCAGCCTGATAGGACAATTTTGCTTGTTGTTCGGGTGGCACAACACGTACAAGACATTCCTTGAGGGGTAGGGTTGAAAGATGCTCTGGCAAAAACTGTTCGATCATTGCCACCCTAGTACCGTGGCTTTTAATAACTCGGCCAGTTGTAGGTTCAATTTTACCCATGAGAATCGCAAGCAGGGTTGATTTACCACACCCGTTATGCCCAACCAGGCCAACGCGCTGCCCTGAATCAATGGTAAAATCCAGATCCTGAAATAAGGTGCGGGTGCCAATAACATGGCCGATATCTTGGGCGGTTAATAAATTTCGCATAAGCACATCATAGGAAAAAAAACGTAATGATCAACAAGCTGTTAGCCGATATGCCAAGAACATAGATTATCATATGCAAAATTACGATTTGTTATCTTCAGTCCAAAGTGATTCGTCACCTTTAATCCAAAGTGGTTCTTTATTAAGGCAAAGATTCTCTATGGCCTCCTCACCGGAATGACCAATAAAATATAAGGCACCTCCATCATATCCATAGCTACCACCTTGTTCATCCATTAACAGCAATACATGATCATGATTGGCGGTTCCAATGGCACAAAACCTGGCATTAATAATTTGGGAACATCCTGAAAGGCCATCTGCATCAATGTCATAATGTTGATCTGCGTTTCGAACATCAAACCGCGCTATTTCCTGGGGGGACCAGAAATTTTCGGTTAAACCCAAACGCCCATAACAAGCCAGAAAATGATAAGCGGTTGGAAAAAGCGGTGCTTTTAAATATTTTTCAAGCAACCGAATATCATGATTGAAAACCGCATATCTTTCTTGGTACCAACCGGCTTTTTTTAATGCTGATCTGGTTTTTTTGGAAAAAATGGTCTGCTGTCGTTTTACGATGTTTTCTGGCGGGTTTGTGTTGGTATCGGCTAGAACAAAATCAGCAATTTTACGCCATAATTGATTGCTATACCACATAGCATAAATTCCAATGACACGTTTTTTTAATATGACAATTCCATACAACAGAATTTGTGATAATCAAGCAACTATTTTGTATTGACCGTATCAAGTGCTGCACCCAACACTTAGTAAACCAGAAATAAGATAATAAAAATGATTTCAAACAATTTTGTAAGGATGGCTTGTTTTAGAAAACATAATCTGTACTGCGCGCGTAATATCCGAGTGTAAAATAAAAATAGCAGCAGAAATATCCTGCTGCTATTTTGAACGTCCACTATACAATAAGGTTAATAAATTGTTGATGTCTCCTTACCATTAGTTAGGTATGTCTGGGTTGTAATCTGGGTTGTAATCTGGCCCAGTGTTGTTGTTATTGCGCTCAATTACTACCCTACTTGCTTGTACGCCAGAGGAGGGTGTATCGTGTGTATCAACTCTATTATAGTATGAGATTTCAACACGCACTTCTTGTGTTGCTTGATAGTTTCTGAAATATGGTTTTTTGGATTCTATCGTGTTTAATTGTTCCATTACTGCCGCTTCTTGGGTGTTATTTCCAACAACAGGAGCTTCTGGTGCTGCCACCTGACCATCTGACATTGTTGTACTGGTAGTTGTAGATGTACCAGAACTGCTGCCTGGGTTAGAAGGCGAGGCAGGTACCGTTGTGCTGGTAGTTGTAGATGTACCAGAACTGCTGCCTGGGTTAGAAGGCGAGGCAGGTACCGTTGTGCTGGTAGTTGTAGATGTACCAGAACTGCTGCCTGGGTTAGAAGGCGAGGCAGGTACCGTTGTGCTGGTAGTTGTAGA
>JAEUKQ010000066.1 GCA_016794225.1 Alphaproteobacteria bacterium
TCAAAATGTTGGTTTTTTGGGTATCGCCAAGGCAAGTAAACATATTACTGGGTGGTTTTTAAACAGCCGCAATCAATCAGCTGAATTCAAAATGGCGGCTATGTTGATGGAACGTGCCGGAACAGGTGGTGCACTATTTCGCAATTTTTACCGTGATTTTTTAGAGGAATCTTACCAGTTGCTTGGCATGCCCAGCCTTAAAGAGGGGTACCGGCAATTTACCATCATTGCACATTTATGGACCCAGGTTTCAGACTTGTTTATGGAAATTGCTGATACAGGCAGTGAATTAGCTTTGCATAAAGCTTCTGATATTTTACGACAACTCTCAGAACTTGAATATCAAGCAATGATGTTACTTGCGAAAGTTTAAAGAAAAGTAATATGGCTAAAGGGCTTAAATATTTTAGCTAAGTCAACGAACTTAGAATGAATGGCCGCGATCCTTTATATCCGGCGAACTTATTATAACATAAAGAAAGTTACTGTATAAAAAAACCTATTTTGTAAACCCCAAAACCAACCTTTGTGTTTTAGTCAAAGACGATAATAATGGGTAGTTCGATGGAATTCTAAAGAAAGCATTTGAAAGACGGGGTGCATCGATACGTTGGAAATGAATCATCAAAACAACCCTGTCATAACTATTTTCCCTGCTGCCATAATGTAAGCAACGTGATGTATCAACAAACGCCCCTGAACCAGCTGTGCCTACTAGCTTGATTAGATGTTGTTTATTTTCTGGGGACAAAATTTCATCATCCTGCCAGCGGTAATTAAAATATTTTTTTTGATAAAGTGCCCTTGTTGATAGGAAATGTAATCGTTCAGTCGAATGAGTAGCAGGCAAGAAAGCAAGTGGCCCATGTTGTTCTGTAACGTTGTTAATATTGATAAACATTTTTAACTGAGTTTGATCTTCTGTATCAAGGTGGAATAATTGACTCTCATGGAGACTGTTGTTTGGAGGAGACCACCATAAACGAACGCCGGCAAGTAGGGGGATGCTTGAAAAATACTGGGTAACCCTGTCAATAATTTGCTTTGAAACAGCAAAATTGATTATTTCAGGTATAGCAAGAATTTCGTCACCATTTAATAAGGCCAATAAAAAGCCTTTCTTTTTTTTGTTGAATTCATAATATTTTGATGGATTATTAATCTTTTCTGCGGCGATTTGTTGGCATAGGGTGACGATTTCTTTTGTTCCAGTGAAATCATCCGAAGTAAACAATTGGTAACCATCTTTAATCGGCATACGTACATCCAAGCCATCGCTTAAAGTTTTTCGTATATGCATCTGCCTAGGGTTGAAACCAGCCTTGTATCCACGAACAAAACCATAAGCCCAATCTTTACTAAGGCCAGTTTTTTTACTCATTTTTATTACAAAATTACTCAGCTTATTATTTAACATGTAAGAGGGTATATATTTGTGCATAGCTTCTGCTAATATTTTTAGGATTGTATAGTCTCCTCAGATTACAAGAACAAAAGTATATGTTATGGAGGATAAATATGTCCAGATAGATAACAATATTTTGGCATGTCTTTCATAATAGCTTTGGGTACCTAGAAAAAGGAGTTAGTAAATGGTTAAGCTATCATATTCCTCAGCACTAGTAAAATCTTCTATTTATGACGTTATAAAGGATTTACCCAAAGCCGAATTACATTTGCATATTGAAGGAACGTTAGAGCCAGAGCTACTTTTTCAAATAGCGCGACGTAATCAAGTGTCAATCCCTTATCAAACAGTTCAAGAATTGCGGCTAGCTTATAAATTCAATAACTTACAAGATTTTCTGGATATTTATTATGCAGGTGCCTCGGTTTTAATACACGAACAAGATTTTTACGACTTAACTTGGGCTTATTTGGAACGGGCGTACCAACAAAACATTTGTCATGTCGAAATATTCTTTGACCCCCAAACCCATACCGACCGCGGAATTAGTTTTGATGTGGTCATTAATGGGATAACAAAAGCTCTAGAAAACGCACAAAAACGGTGGGGTATTACCTTCCACGTATTCATGTGTTTCTTAAGGCATTTGGATGAGATAAGCGCCATAAAAACACTTGAAACCGCCCTACCTTATCGCAGCAAAATTATTGGAGTTGGTCTTGATTCGTCAGAAAACGGCCACCCACCCAGTAAGTTTGAACGGGTTTTTGCCAAAGCCAGGCAAGAAGGTTTTTTAACCGTTGCACATGCAGGTGAAGAAGGACCGCCCAACTACATTTGGCAAGCACTAGATTTATTAAAGGTAATGCGAATCGACCATGGCAATCGGGCAATGGAGGATGAAGTGCTATTAAGCACGCTAGCCAAACGGCAAGTACCCCTAACAATGTGCCCTTTATCTAATATGAAGCTGAACGTAATACGTCAATTAACCGATCATCCCCTTAAAAAGATGTTGGATAAAGGAATATTAGTAACAGTCAATTCAGACGATCCAGCTTACTTTGGTGGATATTTAAATGAAAATTACCAGGTCATCGCCAAGGCTTTAAACTTAAGTGTGGCACAGATTGGAATACTGGCAAAAAATTCTTTCCAAGCCAGTGTGATGGGGGCTGATCAGAAAGAACAGTATTTTAAACAAGTTGATCGTATAATTAGCCAATATCCCTAATTTTTCCAATAATATTATGTTATTATTTTTGTGCCCATTTTATGTGAAAGAGTATGAAGCACAACAATTAAGAAAGCAAAAACAGTAAAAGGAAAAACCAGAGGAAAGACATGAAACCAGCTTTGATCATTATTGACATGCAGCAAGCCTTTTATAAAGGAAAAACAGCAAAATTAATGGATGCGGCAACCGATTACATCAATTATATCCTACCCTTGTTTCGGCGCAAAAAATTACCGGTAATATGGGTACAAGATATGGATAAAGATGATGGCATTGTTCCAGGAAACAAGGGCTTCGATTTGATTAAAGGGCTTAAGCCGGCAATCGGCGAGAAAAAAATTACCAAACAATATGGTAATAGCTTCAATAAAACTGATCTTGAAGCAACATTGCGCCATGCTGGGGTGGATATGGTTATTTTGGCTGGATATTGTGCCGAATATTGTGTTTTATCAACCTATCGCGGTGCTTTAGACCGCGATTTAACCCCAATCATGTTACGTGGGGCATTAGCCAGCAATCGACAGAAAAACATTGATTTTGTTTTGGCTATCAGCGACATTATTTCGTGCAATGCTTTGCGCAGATTCTTGTCTGCGCCTGTAACTTGATTAATCGTGGTGCATAGGTGTTATGATCAATCATCATCGTTGTTAACATTGTTTAATTTGTGTCCGGGGTACGTTGCTTGTCTGTTACTTTGGGCTGTTCACAATATTTGATGAAAGAATTGATTATGACCAAACTTATCTATCATGTTGCCTGCACATTGGATGGTTTTATTGCCGATATTCAGGGTGCTTGTCCTGCAAACCTTTTCCCCACAAGTGGCGATCATATAGCTGATTTCCTTCAGCATATTCACAAATACCGATTGGTTTTGATGGGGGATAATACGTATCGTTATGGGTTTAAGTTTGGGTTGCAGCCTGGTCAACCGGCGTATCAGGGTTTAAAACATTATGTTTTTTCGCGACGTTTAAACTTTGTTTCAAATGCTGATGTTCAGCTGGTTACAACCGATGCCATTGCCTATATTCGGCACTTGAAGCAACAAGAACAGGGGGATATTTGGTTATGTGGTGGTGGGCAATTGGCCGGCCAGCTATTGCATGAACAATTGATTGATCAATTGCGGCTTAAAATTAACCCAAGTTTAGCTGGCTGCGGGATATATTTATTTGGGAACAAAATAAATACTCCAACATTTCTGCGCCTGAAGCAAAGTAAATCATACGCAAGTGGGGTTGTTTTAAATGATTATGACCTGTCCTATTAGGTGTCGTGTTTTTTAGAAAACTCGGGCGGTCGTTTATTTAAAGATTCCTGCAATATATCTATTTGTTTACGAATTTCTTCTAGTTGCTGGTGTGTTTTTGCTTCTGCCAAGGCTGTTTGTTGTTTTATTTCTTGCTGTTCAATTTTGTCGCTGTCTTGCTGGGCGCTGCGCATGGCGTCAACAATAATACCTATAAACAGGTTTAAAACGGCAAAAGTTGTAATAATAATAAAAGGCATAAACACAATCCAAGCCCAAGGAAATATAACCATGGTTGGTCGAACAATTCCCATCGACCAACTTTCAAGTGTCATAATTTGGAAAAGTGTATAAGCAGATTTACCAATTGACCCAAACCATTCTTGCATATTGGCATCGGGATGCCCGCCAAATAGCTTAGTGGTTAGAACGGCGGTAACATAATAAATAATCCCCAAAACCCCAATAACCGATGCCATACCCGGAATAGCGTGCCCCAACGCGGTGATAACACGTCGCATCTGCGGGACAACGGATAATAATCGCAAAACCCTTAAAATACGCAAAGCCCGTAAAACAGATAAAGAACCGCTGCTGGGAATCCACGAAATGGTAACAATCACTAGGTCAAAAACATTCCAGACTGAACGAAAAAAACCTATGCCATAAGCCAAAAATCGTAAAATAAGTTCGATGGTAAAAACAATTAAAATGACGTTATCAATCAGTGAGAGAGCTGAACCAATCGCTAAATAAAGGGAATGGTCTGTTTCAAGCCCCAGGGTAATAGCATTAATTAAAATAAGTGCCGTAATCATTCTATTCAGATACGGGTGGTCAATAAAACGTGCTAATGCTTGTCGCCAAGCTGGTAGGTTACGCATCAAAACAACCCTTTAAATAATTATTGATAGCAAGATTAATAAATCGGTCTTGATTTTTGTCAACGGCACTTTATTGCTTAAGGTTGGGGAGGAAACATCATCAAGGATAGCAATAGTGAATCAGCATTTTATTATACGTCAGGAACAACCAGAAGATATTCAAACAATAACAAAGGTTATCAAAGAGGCTTTTGCCAATAAACCATATAGCAAGCAAAAAGAACATCTGATTGTCGATGAATTGCGCAAAACACAAAAATTGTTTTTATCAATGGTAGCAGTTCAAGAAGACAAAGTTGTTGGCTACGCCGCTTTTTCACCCGCGCTGATTAATGGATATTTTAACGGGTGGTATGGATTAGGGCCAATCGCCGTTCTACCAACTTTTCAACATCAAGGTATTGGTGGCGCGTTAATCAGGGCGGGGCTTATTGAAATGAAGTACAGAAAGACAAGGGGCGTTGTACTTATTGATCCGCTTAATTACCGCAATTATTATCGTCTTTTAGGGTTCCGGCTTCTCGAACACTCTTTTGCAAGCAAGATAAGGGGAGCGGTGCTGGTAGCGCCTTTTATACAGCCTATAACAATTGGGAAGGTGGCTTATGACAAGGCTTTTTTCATTAAATAACTGTTCGCCATAATTTAGCCACAATTGGGTGGATGATGGTGGTGGGTTGGGTGTGTAATGATCAAGAAAGAGGAGTCAA
>JAEUKQ010000067.1 GCA_016794225.1 Alphaproteobacteria bacterium
ATTATTCCACCCATATCGTTAACCAATTTAATACTCCCTATCGAGGAAATATTACCCGTAATCCTACTACCATTGTTTAACAACTCAAGAGCACTATCCCGCACAACGATATTCCCAATAATTGTTCCACGATTCTGGTTGGTCAAGTAACTATAGCCGTCAGTTATATAAATGTTACCAATAATTGTACTGTCATCGTTAAGCAGTTCACCACCGCTAATTCTAAAATCGATATCCCCAATAATTGTCGCTCCCTGCCTGTTGGACACATCGCTGTAAGAATACAACTGCAAGTTACCAGTGATCGTGGCGTTAGCACCTATGTTTCTGATTCTCTGTTCCGGACCACAAAAAAGATTACCCTTGATTATACCTTCGTTAGCGAGGTAATTCCGGATGCCATACAGCCTAATATCTCCGTTAATCCTCCCGGTTACTTGATTATTGATTTCAATCCGATCAGCAAAACCGAATGCTTTATCAAAAAGTATTGCTTGGTTAGTTGTCGTGTTACTGATGATCCCTGAATTATTAATAGTATTTGTTGCTTGGTTTCGTAAGGGACTGATCTTAATAGCATAACCACTTGTGCTTGTAATAGTTCCTGAATTAGAAATAGTTACGTCCTCGACTAGCGTTGCGTCAATTCCAAAACTTGCCCCGCTAATTGTTCCAGCGTTATTGATTGAACCTCCATCAATCCGTTCTAGGTAAACCCCGGTACCACCGCTCGAACTGATAACGCCCGTGGTATTGTTCGCAATCTGCACATTGCTAACCGTCGCAATCCAACCAATGGCAACTCCCGTTATACCACCAGTAATTCTGCCACTATTGCTTACTCCATGATCATTCCCATCTCTTATACGAATGCCAATCTGTGACCCATCTACTGAGGCTGTTGGGTCTTGCACATTAACACTATCCCCTGCCCCTAACAATTCAATCGCTGCTGGTAACCCGCCCATCACCCCCGCATCATCCACCCGCGAACCAGCCAAAATATTTACTGTTTTGGTGCCCAGCATCATTGCTGGTTCTTTATAACCCGTATTGGTTCCACCAACACAATTCACAATCGGCCCACCAGCTGGGGCACATTGGGCTATCGCTTGGTTACTAAGTCCAACTACTATTAAAGCAGCGAGAGAGGTACTGGTCAGAAAACCTAATTTTGTTGATTGATTGTATCTCATCAAGGTAAACTCCTAAAATAGCTAAAATAAATTAATGATGCGTTAAGAAATTTTAATATAAATATCACAATTTAATTTATATGTCTATTATTTCATAATATAGGGTCTGGTTGCTGCTGAATAGGAACCTTTTAGGCTTTGATGGTTTGATCACCAACTAAACCCTTATGCTACCCAATCACCCTGAAGTCTGATACACCCAGTATATATTCACATACACATGCTTAGGTAAGCATAATCGCACCAAGTCTTGCGCTTTTAAAGCGTCGGATACTTTAATTGTGGGTGGTTGGTAAAATACCCACAATAACTTGACTTTTACCCACCCAAATAACAAAGGGGGGAAGCTGTAGCTTCCCCCCTTCTTCTGTTGAAAATTGGAACAAAAACAATAAAGGCCGTTGATTAGCTTACGCCCAATCAACGACCCTTTCAAAATGGTATACGCAAATTTATACCGATTTTATGCAGACATGATTACCGCGAGTAGAATTCAATTACTAACTTTGGCTGCATCAATACGGGGTATGGAACATCTTCCAATAATGGAACACGCTTATAGGTTACCTTCATACCCTTGCCATCAACCTCTAAATAATCAGGAACTTCGCGCTGATTCGATGCTAGCGATTCAATAACCAACGCCATTTCCTTCGATTTATCAGCAACTTCAATAACATCACCCACTTTCAGACAAGCTGACGGAATATTGACGCGCCGGCCATTAACCTTAATGTGGCCATGTCCAACCAACTGACGTGCCGCAAAAACGGTTGGCGCAATCTTGCTGCGGTAAATAATACTATCAAGGCGGCTTTCCAGCAGGCCAATCAAGTTTTGGTCATTATCGCCACGGCGGCGAACAGCCTCTTGGTATATACGACGAAACTGACGTTCGTTCATATTACCATAATACCCCCTTAAACGCTGTTTTGCCAACAACTGAACACCATAACCTGTTGGCTTGCGACGCTGCTGACCGTGTTGGCCGGGGCCATACTCTCTTTTATTAATTGGGCTTTTTGGGCTGCCCCATAAATTAACACCTAAACGGCGATCAATTTTATATTTCGATTGGGTTCTTTTTGTCATCCTGTTTTCTTTTACTTACTACAATGTTGATACCCGCCGCGTTACTTGCCAGTCAACCTGCAAAGCAGTTAATTTATTGACTTTTACGGCAATTAACACGCAAAAAATTGGCACGCACCTGCGCGCGCGACGCACTTTTCTACTCTGTTGGCGTGATGATGTCAAGAACAAACAAACCATTTTATCATCAGACAATCGTTTTGATTATTCAGACGTTGCATTGCTTGGCCGCCTTGCTAGCACAGGTCGTTCAAGGGCATGAATAATACCATAAAGGGTTTTGAGATCCTGTTCGGTGACCCCTGCGCGCTTTAAAAAAGCCTGCATATTCCGTTTGGTAATTGGCCGGCGGTTTGGGTCAGACAACAACCCATGCGCCAACAAGCGCCCCACCAGAAAATCAATAAAAATTTGAATTTCTTGATGCTTTGCAGGGCTTGTTTCGTTGGTGGCTTGCCATTCTATTCGTTGTTTATTTTCAGTTTGCTGAAACCATTCATAACCAATAATAAGCACAGTTTGGGCTAGGTTAAGAGACGAAAAATTGGGATTGAGTGGAACGGTAACAACAGCATTTGCAAGAGCTATTTCCTGGTTATCAAGCCCTGCTCGCTCTGGCCCAAATAAAACACCGCAACGGTGACCCATTGCCACCCGCCGCTGCATATCGGCCGCCGCCGCTTTTGGTGTTAACCAATTTTGGATCAAATGTCTGGGACGTGCCGTTGTGCAATAGATATATTGCAAGTCTGCAACAGCCGATTGTGTTGTGCTATATAGTTCAGCCTGCTCTAAGACCCCGTCTGCCCCCGATGCCATCGGCCAAGCCTTGTCATTTGGCCAACCATCGCGTGGGGCAACCAGCCGTAATTTTCCAAGACCACAATTGGCCATGGCCCTGGCCACTGCCCCAATATTTTCAGGCAATTGGGGGCGACAAAGAATAATGGTTAATTCTGGATTCATCTGCCGTAATTATGCATTATATAGGACATTATGGCGTGTAATGACAACCTGGGTTCTAGCGTCGCATGCTGGTCTGTACTTGCTGTGCTGCTGCAGCACTTTCCTTATGCAGCAATTCAACTTTAACCCGCGCCGTACCCTGGTCATAAAAACCAAGTAATTTTGCAGCCCGTGCCGAGACGTCTATTAAACGGTTTTTAACAAATGGTCCCCGATCATTAACCCGCAAAACAACCGATCTGCCATTATCCAAATTGGTAACACGCACTACGCTTGGTAATGGTAAGGTTGGATGCGCAGCTGTTAAAGCATTTTGGTTATAAATTTCACCATTAGCAGTTGGTCTACCATGAAAAGGCTTTCCATACCATGAAGCGATACCCGTTTTTTGATATTGCTGATATTCTTTGGGATGATACCATTGGCCAGCAATCTGATAAGAATTTCCAACCTTATAATGTGGTTTAACATTGGCATACCTGTTGCCGGCACAGGAACTTAAAAAAAACATTGCAAAAACGACCCACAACCTAAATTTCATATTCTGATAACCGGTAATCTGCATGACCATCGCCTTATTATCTAAAAATTTTCAATTATAATTGTATATTATTTATATATTAGATTAGCATTATTACTTATCTATTTATATTTCAAGTGTTTTTTGAAATATGTTAAAAATTTCTTAGAATCAGCAGATAATACGTCAAACTGCAGAAATACTGTACCTCTAAAGCTCAATGACAACAATACTTTCATCCTATATCTATAATATCACATCGTATCACTACACCAATTCATCATATCATGCAAAACTGTAGGTAGTAACCGAACCATTTTTCAAGATGTTTTTTAGTTAACGAACTTTGATTACAGCGGTAATCCGCCCATAAATAATCGTAGACAATAAAATAATAACCGATTAGAAAGGTGGTTTGGATGGGTGGCCGAGTGGTTGATGGCACCGGTCTTGAAAACCGGCATGGCGGCAACGTCATCGTGGGTTCGAATCCCACCCCATCCGCCAGTTTCCGCTCTTAAATAATTCCAAGCAGTCCAGGATAATCAATAAAATATAGGTTTTAGGCTATTTTATAGTCCGATCCAGTCTAAAACTGGCCGTTGACATCCAGTATCATTTGCGGGTATAAATAAGGGTATAAATTTATGCCCAACACAATGTACCCGCAAAATAATGCCCTTAACCGATATCATTATTCGCAACGCTAAAGAAAAAGAAAAGCAATATAAGCTTCTTGATGAAAAGGGTTTACATTTATTAATTCACCCAAATGGCAGTAAATATTGGCGGTTGCGTTACCGGTTTGCCAATAAGGAAAACATGTTGGCTTTAGGGGTATATCCTGAGATCTCGCTTAAGGAAGCGCGCGATAAACGGGATGAAGTTAGAAAATTGATTCGGGAAGGAATAAATCCATCTGAAAACAGGAAACAAGTAAAACAGCAGCGACTTACAACTACTCAGAGCTCTTTTGAGGTTATAGCAAGAGAATGGCATGCAAGCCAAAAGTCTGGTTGGACAGAAAAACACGCGCTCAATGTCTTAAAAAGACTAGCAGCGGATATTTTCCCACTTATAGGTTTTAGACCTATCAAAGAAATTAAACCTATTGAATTGTTAGCGGCCATTAAAAACATTGAAAAACGTGGAGCTCTCGATATTGCTAAGAGGGCTTTACAAACTTGTGGTCAAATATTCCGGTTCGCTGTTATTCAGGGGAAAACGGAATATGATATTTCAGCAGGATTAAAAGGCGGATTAAGCAAACCGGAGAAGCAAAAACATTTCGCCAGTTTATCAGAGAAAGATTTACCAGAGTTTTTGAGAAAGCTTGAAAACTATGATGGTGACTTGCAAACT
>JAEUKQ010000068.1 GCA_016794225.1 Alphaproteobacteria bacterium
ATAACATGAACTTCTTTATAGGTGTTTCATGACCAGCAATCAACCATATTATTTATGGTTTATGCTAAAGTTAGGCTTGCCGATACTCGTAATAGAAATCATTTATTAACTTCCGAGTGTGGATCAATTTGAAGCGATATGGTTGTTCAATATCTGCCTTAAGTTCGGGTCCTGTCATATCGACACCTTGTGATCCCAGTAAAATCGGCGCCTGAAATATAATAAGTCTGTCAACAAGTTTTGCCTGAAAAAAAGCACTGTGTAGTTTAGCCCCCCCTTCAACCAACACCCTTGTCAACCCCTTACCCGCCAAATAACTTAAAATGACACTAATGTCGCTCATATCAGGTAATAAATGAACCTCTACACCCATTTTTTCAAGTTGTGAGCGACGATTTTCGCTGTCATATCTGTATAGCACCCATGTTGGAAATTGGGTAGATGTTTGTGCTAATTTACTGGTACAAGGTAACCGCAGTTGTCGATCAAGTACAATACGCAAAGAACGCCTGTGCTCAAATCTTTTTAAACGGCAGTTCAACATAGGGTTATCCTTAATAACTGTGCCGATGCCAACTATTGTAGCGTCATGAAAAGCCCTTAACAAATGCACACGTCGACGGGAATAATGATTGGTAATCCACTGGCTATTACCCTTACTATCTGCTGTTTTACCATCAAGAGAAATTGCTGTTTTTAATGTAACCATCGGCCGTTGGTAGCGTTGCCGATAAATATATCCTTGCTGCATAGTATTTGCCTGCTTTTCCAAACAACCAACAGTAACAGAAACCCCTGCTTCTATTAGTTTTTGAACGGCGATACCATTGGTTCGTTGGTCTGGGTCTTGGGATGCGATAACAACACGCTTAACCCCTGCGCGAATAAGACGATCTACACAGCTTAGATTTTTTTGTTCATGAGCACAGGGTTCTAATGTAACATAAACTGTTGAGTCTTTAGCTTTTAGGCTAGGAATACTTAAAAGCGCCTCTTCTGCATGGGGCCTTCCAAACGCTGCGGTACGGGTTAGATGGAATTGAGTATTCTCGTTATCCCCGACTGTTAACATCAAGCACCCAACAGAAGGATTGGGCCATGTCTCACCCAAACCAAGAGCTGCATAGCGTAATGCCTTTGCCATCCAGTACTGGTCTTGAGGTTGTTCAGGCAGCAAGGACATTAACTATCCTTTTGCTTCTGTGGCACACTAACAGCCAAGTTTTCAATAAAATTCTCAAAGTCTTTTGCTTCACGGAAATTACGGTAAACTGATGCGTAACGAACATACGCAACAGGGTCTAAGTGATATAAAGCATCCATAACCATTGTGCCAATTGTTTGGCTGTTAATCTCGGCCTCACCAAGGCTTTCCAGCTGGCGCACAATACCGTTAATAACCCGTTCTAACCGATCTTGATCAATTGGTCGCTTACGCAAGGCAATTTGCATGGAACGTAGTAATTTATCCCGATCAAAGGGTTGGCGACGGCCATTTTGTTTAACAATCGTTAATTCACGTAATTGTATACGTTCAAAAGTTGTAAAACGCGCTCCACAACCAACACATTGGCGGCGACGTCTAATAGCTGCATAATCGTCAGTTGGACGCGAATCTTTAACCTGAGTATCATCACTACTACAAAAGGGGCACCGCATAAAAATTTCCTATAACTGGATACATTATGGTAATAATTTTAAGCCTAATAAAAACCCTGGTTCTTTTAACCTGCAGCGCACCCATAAATTGGAAAACGCCTACATAACGCTTGTACTTCCTCTAAAACATGTTTTTCCACTTTTCCGTTTGCATCGGGGTTTTGGACCAGACCCCTCAACACATGATCAATCCAGGCTGCAATTTGAACAAATTCAGGTTGCCTAAATCCCCTTGTCGTCATTGCTGGGGATCCTAAGCGAATTCCAGAAGTGATCGTTGGTTTTTCTGGATCAAAAGGAATACCATTTTTATTACAAGTAAGTCCTGCCCGTTCAAGGGATTCCTCGGCTTGCTTTCCTGTAATTTTCCCTGATCTCAGATCAACAAGAATCAAGTGCGTATCTGTACCACCAGCCACCAAGCGCCAACCAGATTGTTGTAAACACTTGCCCAAAGTTTGAATGTTATCAATAACCGCTTTGATATAATTTTTAAAACTTGGCTGTAAGGCCTCGCCAAAAGCCACTGCTTTTGCAGCAATTACATGCATTAATGGCCCACCCTGTAACCCAGGGAATACAGCACTATTAACTTTTTTTGCCAAATCTTCATTGTTAGTTAAGATCATCCCCCCACGCGGCCCACGTAAGGTTTTATGCGTGGTAGTGGTTACAATATGGGCATGTGGAATTGGGCTTGGGTGATAGCCAGCAGCAACCAACCCTGCAAAATGCGCCATGTCGACTAATAAATAGGCCTGAACCCGATCAGCAATTTGACGCATGCGAACAAAGTTAATTTGGCGTGGATAAGCCGATCCACCGGCAATAATTAACTTTGGGCGATGCTCTAAAACAAGTTTTTCAAGCGCATCATAGTCTATTTTTTCATCAGCCGGGTTAACTAAATAAGACACAGATTTAAACCACTTACCTGATAGATTGGGGGCAGCACCGTGTGTTAAATGTCCGCCAGCTGCAAGCGACATACCCATGATCGTATCTCCTGGGCTGAGTAAGGCTAAGAAAACGGCTTGATTGGCTTGTGCGCCCGAATGGGGTTGTACATTAGCAAAATTGCAGCCAAACAGTTTTTTTGCCCGCTCAATGGCTAAAGTTTCGGCCTGATCAACAACGTGACAGCCGCCATAATATCGCTTACCTGGATAACCTTCAGCGTATTTATTGGTAAGAACCGAACCCTGCGCCATAAGGACAGCACGCGACACAATATTTTCCGACGCTATCAATTCAATCTGATCTTGCTGGCGCTTCTCTTCAGCTATAAGAATATTACTAATATCAGGATCACTCTCCTGCACCGTTTTTTGAAAAAAATTATTCATTTGGATCATCACTGTTAGACTATTTCTAGCATGCTGCATACACTTGTTGCTTAGGGTTTATACCTGTATCATTTATGGCATGGAACAAGTTGTCAACTTCTCAACACGCCGTTGATGGCGCCCTTCTTCAAACACCGTACATAAAAAGGCTGTAACACATTCTTTTGCCATGGTTTCGCCAACCAATCTAGATCCCAAACACAAAACATTGGCGTTATTATGTGCTCGTGCTAAATAGGCAGATAAAGGTTCATGACAAAGAGCTGCACGTACATGTGTATATCGGTTGGCTGCAATTGACATACCAATCCCCGAACCACAAATCAGGATGCCAGCTGCACCTTTTGCAAATTGGCGACACAAATCATATGCCATATCAGGATAATCGACAGAATTTTCCGTATCAACACCCAGATTTGTTATGCGAATACCGAAAGGTGCCAACCACGTGATCAATTTGGCCTTAAGACTAAAACCCGCATGGTCAGCCGCAAAAAACACCTGTGAAAAGTTTTTGCTAAATTGTGTTTCGTTAAATTCGTGGTTCATGTATTCCCCGTATATTATTTGAAAAACTAATCTTAGAAACAGGCAATCCTATAAAACGAAAAAATAATACGACTGTATCAGTTGCTTTATTATAAGAAAATTTGTTTTATTTATAAAGGAAAAACCGGCTTTTTAGCCGGTTTTTCGTAATACATAAGAAGGTACAGGATAATACGATCCTATTCCTGGGTAAATTTACCATCTTTCCAAATAAACCAAGCATAAGTTGGGTTCTTTAAATCACCTTTAGCATCCCAACCAAGTGTGCCAATTACCGTATCCACGTTCATACCGCGCAAAGCAGCGGCAACTTTTTTGCCATCAAAACTGTTAGCTTTAGTAACGCCAGCCGCCCAAGATTGGATAGCAGCATAGGTTGATAAAGTATAACCTTCTGGCTCATAACCTTGGCTACGAAACTTATCAACAACCGGCTTTGCAGCGGGTAAATTTAAAGCTGAAGAAGCATCACTAAAACGGGTTCCTGCACCAGCAGGTCCACTAATAGCCCAAAAATCCGAGCTATTCAGCGCATCACCACCAATAATATTAATCTTTAACCCTTGTTCAGCCGCTTGACGTGCAAGCAACCCAATATCATTGTGATAACCGCCAACATAAACCACTGTAATCCGATCGCGTTTCATCTTACTAATCAAAGCAGAAAAATCGCGTTCGTTAGCATTATATGCTTCAAACATCTTCTCGCGAAGCCCGGCGGCATTCATGTTCTTTTTGGTCTCATCGGCTAATCCTTTGCCATAGGCTGATTTATCATGCAAAATAGCAACATTTGCATTGGCAAAGTTTTTAGCCAACCACTTTCCGGCAAAATCACCCTGCTTGTCATCGCGACCACAGGTACGCATAACCGTAGTCCAACCTTTTTTTGCAGCATCATCCGTTAAGACAACATTGGTCGAAGAAGGGGTAATTTGTAAAACACCCTCTGCTGCATAAACAGCAGATGCAGGTATTGATGAAGATGAACAGAAATGTCCAGCCACAAAAACAACGCCCCGTTTTACCATGTCATTAGCAACCGCAACAGCTTGACGTGGATCACATACATCATCGCCAATCACCAAACGAAGTTTTTTACCCAAAACACCGCCACGGGCATTGATATCTGCCACAGCCATTTCCGCACCTCGGCGCATCTGCTCGCCAAAAGCGGCGACTGGGCCTGTTATTGGCCCTGCTACACCAATTAAAATTTCTTCCTGTGCTACTGCAAGGGAAGGCATTGTTGCCAACCCAAATGCAATCATTAGATTTTTAAACAAATTCTTTTTCATGAATCCTACCCTTGGTTAAGTTTGTATTGACTGAATTACCTTAATAGCGCTTTAATTTTATAACAACCTATTTTTTTTACCACTGCTTTGTTACCTAATAAAAAACTTATTTATTTTTCCAAGAAAAAATAAAATATTTCCCTTCATTTTTGGGAATTTAATAAGCTCACATATGTAATACTTTAGCTTGCATAAAAATTAAAGAAAAATAAGAAAAACTAATTTCATGAAAAGAAAATTTGACA
>JAEUKQ010000069.1 GCA_016794225.1 Alphaproteobacteria bacterium
ACGAAATACAAGATTTAGCCCGAAAATTTTTGAAAAATCATATCGTTTTACTGGTTACACATGATTTAGTTGAAGCAGCCCGCCTATGTGATCGGACTTATATTATATATGGTGAGCCAATAAAAATTGATGAGGTAAAGATGCAGACTAATAGTTATAGCAAACCAATATCATTTGGTAATCCAATAATAAATCAACAAGCAAAAATAATGTTTGACCTTATTCTTAAAACCTAAAAATGCCAGCTTTACGAATTTTCCTAATCTTTATTATTTTAATATTATTTTGGCAATTAATTGTTCTGGTGAATGACTTGCCATTTTATATTCTTCCAACGCCGTACAATGTTTTGCAAGCTTTAGTAAACAATTTTATAATATTATTAGCAAATACCTGGATTACCATAAAAGAAATAATATTTGGGTTGTTGCTTGGGATTAGTTTAGGTACGATATTAGCCTTATTAGTTACCTATTATCAGCATTTACGATTGTGGCTTCTACCATTAATTATTATCAGTCAGGCAATACCTGTTTTTGCTTTGGCACCTTTGTTTGTATTATGGTTCGGCTATGATTTATTACCAAAAATTTTAATGGCAGCCATTATTATTTTTTTCCCAATCACAACTGCTTTTCTTGATGGGTTAATGAAAACACCAAAGGCATGGATGGAATTGGCGCATATAGCTACGAAGAACAAGTGGCGCGTTTTAATATTTTTACAATTACCTGCCGCCCTGCCACATTTTGCATCGGGCTTTAAAATCGCTATGACAGTTGCACCTATTGGTGCCATTATTGGTGAATGGATCGGCGCATCATCAGGCCTTGGATTCTTGATGATACAAGCGAATGCCCGAGGTCGTGTTGATCTTGTTTTTGCGGCTTTAACCATTTTATCCATACTTAGTCTAGTTCTGTTTTTTATTAGCCACAGTCTAAGTACCAAAATTATAAAAAAGTTTTCCGTACAACCCATATAATTTAATTAAGGAGTGATTGATGAAAAAAGTTTTTACCCTAGTTTTTCTTTTACTAACTATGTCAGCTACGAAACCTCAAGCCCAGGAAAAAATAACACTTTTGCTTGATTGGTTTGTTAATCCAGATCATGCCCCCGTATTAATTGCGCAGGAATTGGGTTATTTTAAAGAGATGGGTCTTGAGGTTAGGCTCATTGCCCCCACAGACCCAAATGATCCACCCAAATTGATAGCTGCCGGACAGGCCGATATTGCAATTTCCTATCAACCTAATCTTTATTTGCTTGTTTCAAACGGACTACCAATTGCCAGAATTGGTACTTTAATTGATACACCGCTTAATTCTCTGATCGTGTTAGCAGATGGCCCAGTAAAAAATTTAAAAGATTTAAAAGGAAAAAGGGTTGGCTATTCAGTTAGTGGCTTTGAAGACATTTATTTGGGTGCTATGCTGGCTAAGCATGGATTAAAGCTAACTGACATTAGTTTAGTCAACGTTAATTTTTCATTAAGCACTGCACTGGCTACAAAACAGGTAGATGCCGTAATTGGGGCTTTTCGAAATTTTGAACTTAACCAACTGGCAATTATGGGCGTTAAAGCTCGGGTATTTTACCCTGAAAACGAGGGAGTTCCTTTATATGATGAACTAATTTTTATTAGTCACCAACGTCATATTAATGACCCAAGATTTATAAAATTTTTAAAAGCAATACAAAAGTCGGTGACTTTTATTATAAATAATCCTGAAGAAAGCTGGAATATTGCCAGGAGGGCGTTCCCTGAAATGGATGACGAACTTAATCAACGTGCATGGTTCGATACCATTTCCCGCTTCAGTCATAACCCAATCATTTTAGACAAACAAAGATACAAGGAATTTGCTGAGTTCATACAAAAATCGATACCACATTTGCGTTTACCCGAAATGTCTATCTATGTTCCTAAACTTGTTGAATAGGTTTAACTTAAACGCGAATACAACAAATTAGTAGTGTTCGCTTTCATCAATTATTGTATTTTTCCATTTAGGGCTTCTAGCTTGTAGTGCAGTAAGCCCTAATATATGGCTTGATACAGGCATAGCTAGGAAAATAAAAAAGATAATGGCTATCATTCTTAAAAAGGCAGCCCAAGAGAAAAAATAAAGAAAGCATCCGGTGAAGATTAAAATCAACCCAAGTGTTCCAGCCTTACTAGCAGCATGGATTCTGGTATATATATCTGGCATACGCAATACCCCGATTGCAGCAATTAAGCAAAAAAGACTGCCAACCAAAACAAAACTTAATGCAATATAAATATACCACATTCTTATGATCCCTTATTGCTATCAATCTTTATTAATTTGGTTACAATAATTGTACCAATAAACCCGGAAAAGGCTAAAGATAACCCTATATCTAACCACATCAAATTATCATAATAGATGGCTAGCATAACTAATCCAGCTAGCCCGAAAACGCCGATCAAATCAAAAGCCAAAATACGTGATGGCAAATCAGGCCCCAATAGCAATCTAATTGAGGCCAAAACTAATCCAACTAAACAAATAATAAGGGATACTATAAGAAGAATCATATAAAGTTTACGTTTCTTGTATTGTTGATGGAAAAGCTTGATCGACAAGTCGTTCAAAACTATTTGTCAAATCTTTTTTTAGCTGTGCGGGATCAGATACATTCATAACATGTATAAGAATAAAATTACGATCTCGAGATATATCAATAGTCAATGTACCAGGCGTCAGCGTGATAAGGTTGGCATAGAAAACCTTTTGAAAATTCTCCTTAAGGTTCAAAGGAATTTTCAAGAAAGCCGAATAAAAAGTTAGTCTTGGAGTTAAGACGTCTTTTGCAACTCTTAGATTTGATTTAAATAATTCAATAAAAAAAACAATCAACAACCAGATAATTTTTATGGGATTGATTATAAAGGTTTTACCTTTAATTCTAGGAGGAATGATTGTTAATAAAGAAATGACCATAACAATTCCGATGATGAATGTATCAAGATAAAGTTCTGCCGAAAACATAAACCAGCAAGCCATTAGTGACAGAAATATCAATAACAGCTTCGATATTTTGCGCCGAATAACGATTAAAAACATTCTAAAACCATTTCATAAAGTATAAATAAGTGATAGTAACAAAAACGCTGGCTAACCCGAAAAGCGCAATAAAAGTTAGCACTATGTTGATTGGGTTATTAGTTTCTATACTTAAATTTTTATGCATTACTGGTGTTTTGATTCGAAACCACAAACGCCCCAAAGCAATGATATTGATAAAATTAAGTAAAATAAACGAGAACATTAAAACAAATTCTTGTCTTTCTATTAAGGCAAGAAGTACAGAAATCTTTGGCCAGAACGCTGGCAACAAAGGAAAACCAGCACTGTTCAATAAAACGAAAACAACCAAAATGATCACAAAAAAATGAAATGGTGTTTTTGATGCGATCGAATAGTTTTTTGAATGAATCCCGATATACCCAATTAACATAAACAACAATGTTTTAGTTACCATATCTTGCATAATATAAGTTAGTGCAATTTCTTGGCCTGAGCGGTCTGCTAAACCCAGACAAAAAATAACAAACCCAATCCCAAAAATTACTTGATAAACGGCGATAGTTAATATCTGAGTTGATCGCAAGGATCCAAAAGCACCTTGTGCCATCGTTAATATAGCAGCGATTAACAAAACATATTGATAAGCAGCGCTAATCGGAATAATCCGACCAATCAACATTAAACTTACAAACAAAACCAATTTGCTAACCAAACCAGCCAACATTGCACTTACCGAAACATTAACTCGTGGATAAGCAGCAACCAACCATAAATTAAATGGAAAAGCTGCTGATTTTATTAGCAATCCCAGCATTAATAATGCTGTTGAAAGATTTAAATAAAAATCAGGGGCACGCTTTAATCGATCTGCGATCTCGGCCATATTTAGGGAGCCAGTAAGTCCATAAATAATGCCAACTCCAATAAGGAAGAAAGCTGTACCAAGTAAGTTAATTAACATATAATTAATAACTGGTTTAAGACTAAATTTTTTTTGAGCTAATAATAAGCCAGTTGCAGTTATCAGGGTAATTTCAAACCATACATACAAATTAAATAAATCTGCTGTAAGGATAATACCGCTTAACCCGGCTAATAAAATAAGTCTTGATATCTCTATTAAACTTTTGCGGTAATCATACTTTGTTTGATAAGAGGTAATTTGTACAAAAAAACTTAAAACAGACGTCAGAACCAACAACCAAGATTTTTCTTTACTAATATCCAGCTCGATCCCATATGGTAATGTCCAGTTACCAACAGCAATTGAGAAAGGATCTTGGAAAGTAAGCAGAAAATAAATCGATAATATTGCATGAATACCAATGGTTATTGTTGGTACAGTATAAGAATAGCGCCAATGCAAAAGAGCTACAGATAATATCGCCCCCATCAGTGGGGTAACAATCCCTAATGGCAAAATAGCTAATATCATCAACCAATATCTACCTTATTTGGGAGTTTACGATTTTGGTGTATCCGTTGAAACATATTCATAACAAGTAAAACTGCGGTGAACGAAAAACTAATAACTATTGCTGTGAGTATAAGTGCCTGCGGCAACGGATTAACAGCTTGCTCTGACAAACGGTCACTCCCATATTCTTGGATTGCTGGGACACTACCGCTAAAGCGGCCCATAATCAATAAAATCAAGT
>JAEUKQ010000006.1 GCA_016794225.1 Alphaproteobacteria bacterium
ATGCGTTTTTTGAATGACGGCCAATATTGTTTTTACCGATATTTTTTATGACCTATCCCCAACCAAGAAAAGGGGAAATATTTTTATACTTGCATTAATTTTTTATATATCCAATTTATCATCGGGCAATTTGGTAATCATGGATTGCTTCAAGTGCTGTTCAAGCTGATCTAGTCGTTCTTGTAATTTTTGCTGTTCAAGCCGCGCTTGGGCTGCCATCGATTTGACTACCTCTAATTCACTTCTCGGAACAACATCCAACCGGTTTATCAATTTTTGCGACAACAAGCGTCCCTGATGGACTAATTGCTGACGCAGCGCCATTGTTGAGTCGATAGCACCAGTTAAAACCTTAAGGGCGTCATCTAAAATTTTTGGTTGCTTCATCTTGTGCTCGCACCATGAAAAAGTTTAAAAAATATGCTTCTTTTTGTTTTTTATTTTCTATGCTAATCGTTTCATAGAATGAATAGATTCGTCAAGAATGTTTTTGTTATGACAAATCCAAGGCATCAAAGAATCTTACCATGGTTTTGGTACCCTTATAGTACTATAAGGGACCGAATAAGTTTTCTAAGAAAAGAAAGTAATTTATGCACATATTCTTGTTAGTGTTACTTATCCTATCATTGCTTGCGACCTTATTTGTGATGATTGCAGGCGTTTTTGGCATGAGCCGCGGCAACCATTTTTCGCAAAAATATAGCAATAAATTAATGCGGTGGCGGGTTGGTCTACAAATGCTGTCAATTATTATTCTGATCATCTATCTCGCTTATCCTTAATCTATAACCAGGATTTGATAATAATTAGTTTTGATAATTCACGACAAAATAAATCGGGTGTCTGTTATGGTTCGCTTAACTAAAATTTATACGCGTGGTGGTGATCGCGGAAAAACTTCGCTTACAGGTGGATTGCGCGTTGATAAACATAATATACGGGTTGAGGCTTATGGCAGCGTAGATGAAACTAATGCTTTTATTGCTCTAATTGCACTTTACGAACCAAAAACAAAACAAATCATTCAACATATTCAACAAGACTTATTCGATTTAGGTGCCGATCTTTCAACCCCTATTCAACCGCAAGATAATCAGGATAAGGCTTTGCGAATCACGCAAAAACAAATTGATTATGTAGAGAAAACAATCGACCACCTCAATAGTAAGCTAGAACCGCTTACATCATTTATACTTCCCGGTGGAAGTGCTGCATCAACTTATTGCCATATCGCAAGAACCGTAGCCAGACGCGCCGAACGCCAGATTAGTAAGCTTGCTGCACGTCAAAAAATAAACCCGCTGTGTCTTATATATATAAACCGACTATCAGATTTATTATTTGTTATGGGTCGGTATTGGGATAATAACGATACCGGTGAAATATTATGGGAAGCAGGAAAATACACCTAATGCAAGCCTATTGCCAAAGCTTTGGTTCAAACTAGGAATAGCTGATGCATATTCATATTAAAAATTGAATCTTTATATAAAAAGTATTGATAAGAAAAATTGATTGATTGATCAAGAAAGATAGAAATAGTCTGGAAGGTGTTGTTATACAACGTTTTACAATTATAAACTTTTTTTCACCAATAATACATTCTGTTAATAATTTGTTTACCTTTCGTCTTTATAAACTTGGTTATCAGGTGAAGATCATAACCACACAGAAAGGAAAACATCATGAAAAACGTTCGCAACATCTTACTCGTCAGTGCTAGCTTACTGGCAACCGCAAATGCCTTAGCTGCTGAACCTTGCTTGCCATTATCTTATCAAAATCTCGACCGGGTTGATTGTAAAGTGATCAACCAATCACTTCATGCTGACCGTTTGGCTCTTGCACAGGATGCACGATCAATCATCCTTCCCTCAGCCGCTCGTCTACCAGCGATGAACCCTGTCGCACAAGAAGTTGCTGCTCAGATGCCAGCACGTACTAATCCTGCTGCCCATCAAGCTGCATCAGCACAACCTGCTGCTGCAACACCAAAGACTGATACCCAGGTTAATGTCGCCAACGCCAATCCTCAATCTGCTACCGCGGCACCTGCTATATCTGTTTCTTACCGCACCCAACAAATCCCCAGCGCTGATGATATCGCTATCGCTCGCTTAAATCAGCAGGAAGCCACCACAACCTATCTTAGTGCCTACAACATCGAAACACAACAAGTACAGATATCTGTTCGCTATGTTTCCTATACTGTTGTAGATGCACGTGATCCTTCTGTTTCAGTTGCTCGGGTCATCTCAACTGATCGGGTTGTTGCCGTCGCTGTGCGTGAAGAACAACCTTCATCTCCAGCCGGTAATAGCGGTAACCAAAACCCAGCAGGTCCAGCTCAAGAATCTCCTAAGGCTGATACACCTCAAAGTGATACCCCAAGGGCTGAATCTCCAAAAACCGATACCCAACCCGGTAATCAGGACGGTGGTAATGGAGCCGGTGGTAGACAAGAATCTGCTGAAACACGCCCCAGCTAACCACCATTCCTACTTAATACAATCACTCTAAGGGAGGCTCTCGCCTCCCTTCTTGTTTATCTCTCACTTGCTCAAAATAAACAGATATTTTCAGCGCATCAGACGTAGATAACATTAGCCAATTCACGCCAAATACCTGCAAAGAAGTTCTGAACTAACGTTAATCTATTTCTGCGACATTTGGCTTAAAGTTTTAAGCAGTAATTTATACCACAACATATATTTTTCTTCGGGCAATGGCTTTTTATCATTCCATGTAACGCTAACACAGTAAACATCACCATTTTTTGCCTGTAACCAGGTTGTTAAATTTAAAACACCTGGTTCCGATCCGCCTTTATAAGCAATCTTGACCCAATCATTGCGCTCGGCCAATCCTGGATTGATCTGAAACAAGGGCAAATCGGCAACTTGTTTAATAACTTGGCACAGTTTTTCACTTGAAATAAACCATCCTATTTCTGGAGCTAATACTGTACCGCCCATGAAAATCTCAATACTAGGTAATGGGCGTTTGTTAACTTCTTTCAACAATTCACGACGTGTACTAAACCCTGCGGCTCTAGACCATTCTGTTAACAAATCTTCATTTTTTGGATCCTTCAGAATAACTAGTTCTCGTGTTTTAAGTAAAAGCGGAATTTCTAAAATCTTCTCAATGTCTTTACGACCCAAAATATCGATTAATATGTCAGTCGCCGTATTATCACTAATAAAAATCATCAAACTTGCTAAGGTCGAGAGAGTCATCGGACTATTCTCGGGAAAATCTTGCAACAAACCTGTTGGCAATGAACGCTGATTGTTGGCAACCCCTGGTACCGTTTGTTCCCAACGCAATTTATTTTGTTGTACATATTGTTGTAGAACAGCTAAAACACCCAATTTAAAGGCTGAAGCCACCGCTTTTTTGTCCTGGCTTTTTGATTCAATCAACACTTGTCCGTTGCGGGTAACCAGTATCGCGTTATCACCTGGAAGGCTGCTAAACTCTGTCAACACATCATTTAAGTTTTGCGGTTTATTGGCTATTGGTGTTTCAAACCAGATCATGGAAATTTTCTGTTGTGCATCAAGCCCTATATGGGTAACGACATCCCAATCCTTAAATATCAGGCGATATTGAGTAGGCTGTATTTTCTCGATAGCAACTGGCTGACCTAAGCGTTGAATAATCTGCTTTTTAACTGGATCAACAGCCTTAATATAATCTGGACCAGCAAACCATTCGGGTTTTAATGAGTCAGCAGAAAAAATATCAGCCAACCGCTGAGCTGGTTGGTCATTCGGCGGTACATTTATTGTCTGCTGTTGTGCAAATGATTTACCAGGCAATAAAAAAATAACTATCGTCAATAGATATAATGATCTTTTTAGTATGTTGTACATGATCAATCTTCCTCTTTTGGTACAATGGTAGGGTTTTTAATCTTTTTGTACTAAATATCATATTGGATTTTAAGAAAATTCAGAAATCAACAAGGCATCTTAATCGGGAATACAAGAATTATCTATATTAATTACAAAAAATACATGATCTTAATCTTCAGACTGTCAGATTGTTAGAAAATATAAATTATTCTTTGCTCAACACGTAATGTCTCTTGATGCTTCTAAAAATCATCATATTTCTTAACAGCTTAACGGTGCTATAGGAAATTTGTTATCGTTTAAAAAAAGATTTTCTAAAGATCTAAAGTGCGTTCATTGCTTGATTCATGTAACCAGATTAGTTATATGTTATGTGGTATGGTTAAATGTCCCCATCGTCTAGAGGCCCAGGACACTGCCCTCTCACGGCAGCAACGCGGGTTCGAATCCCCTTGGGGACGCCACCAAATCTGAACTGGCTTTCTTTCCCCAATGTGTAGTCATTAAATGTTTTTAAGAAGCCCCAAGAAACGATCAACCATTTCCTGTGTCGTTGCAAACGATGTAACCAACCGGATGAGGGGTAAATTCTCTTGATGATCCGGGTCTGGAAATGGCCAGTCGTAAAAAAGAACACCTTGTGATTGCAATTGCGTGATCATGTGTTTTGGCAACCGCATAAAAACCTCGTTTATATCGGGTTCTGCTACCAGTTGTACCGAGGGGATTTGGCTAATTCCATCGGCCAAATTTTTTGCCAATCGATTGGCTTGTAAGGCATGTTGATCCCACACGCCTTTCCGCCAAAATGCCTGTAATTGGCAGCTTAAAAAACGCATTTTTGATAAAACATGTCCTGAACGCTGCCAACGATAACCAAAATTTTCAACAGGCTTAGGATTAAAAAAAACTACAACCTCGGCCGCCATAGCACCAGCCTTGGTTGCACCAAGACATAAAACATCAACACCTGCACGCCAAGTGATATCCCCCGGATGACACCGCAAAGCCAACAAAGCATTGGCAAAGCGGGCACCATCCATATGCACCAACATATCATGTTTTTTTGCTACCTTACAAATTTCTGTCACATGATCGGGTTGATACACCGCCCCCCACTCGGTTGCCTGAGTTAAACTAATAGCCGCTGGTTGAACAGAATGACGCTCGCCCTTACCTAAGGTTCTGATTTTTTGATCCAGCAAATCGGGGGCAAGTTTTCCCTGTTGTCCTTGTAATAAAATTAATTTAGCACCGCCGGTAAAAAACTCGGCCGCGCCACACTCGTGAACGTGAATGTGGGCGTGTTCATGACAAAAAATAGCCCCGTATGGCGGTGTTATTGAAGCCAACGTTAAGGCATTTGCTGCCGTACCAGAAATAATTGGAAAAATCTGAACGGGATAATCAAAAAAATCTCTAAGTTGCCGTTCTAGGGCGATAGTAGTCTGATCATAACCGTATGATGTATCACCATACCGATCATTTTCCCGAATAATTGCTTGTAGTATTTCCGGAATAATACCCGTGACATTATCGCTGCGAAAATCAATTATTTGATGAGACATATATTCTCCATATGACTTTTTACTTAGCTTATATATAGGTATCATAACTAATGATTATTCCTGTTAGCAATCAAATGGCAAATTATTTATCATTTGCCATTGATATTGATTGTTCCTAGAATTCAAAAGGTTCCAATGTTGGAACGGTCAGAAATTAAAAATGTATTTTTTGCGTTTTTTGATACCTAGCGAGATTCGTTCTGTTTTCCAAAATCATTCGTACCGCCATTATTTTAGCGGTTACAGTGCCACCCTTTTAGGTAACTGGATACAACGTACAGGAATTGGGTTAATTGCTTGGGATCTTACAAGATCAGAGTTTTTCTTAGGTCTGGTTGCTTTTTGTGAATTAATTCCAACCTTGTTTTTTGGCCCCATAGGCGGCGCTATTGGTGACCGTGTTCCAACCAAGCAATTAATCACGTACACACAATTTCTATTGATGCTACAATCCATACTACTTGCGATCAGCGTTTATACAGGTTTTCTTACACCTGGTTTACTATTGGTACTAGTTTTTCTTCAAGGAATAATACTATCTTTTGCACAACCTGCCGGCGCTTTAATGTCACCAGCTTTGGTTGACAAAAACCAAATCCCTACTGCGATAGCAATTTCGACCATGGCTTTTAACATATCTCGTTTCTTGGGCCCACTGATTGCGATTATCATTGTGCTATGGGTTGGAGTTGGTGGATTGTTTCTTGCCAACAGCCTTGGTTTTGTTTGGTATCTTTGGTGCCTGCGGCGATTACGACTTCGTGCTGAACATGATCCTGTTTCAGAAAAATCAACAAGCCTGTGGCAACAAATCAAAGACGGATTATCTTACAGTCTAAAACATGCGCAAATATCAGTTTCTTTACTTATCGTTTTGTTGGGGACATTATTTGCGCGCCCGGTAATTGATATGTTTCCAGCATTTGCCGATAAAATTTTTGATCATGGGGCGCGTGGTTTCAGCTGGTTACTTGCAAGTATGGGAATTGGGGCATTCTTGGCTGGCTTATTTTTATCACAATTTTCTAAAAAATACATGCTGTATATCCCAGCAATTAGTCTTTTATTTATTGGCATTAGCTTATGCTGTTTTATTGCGTCGCCCTTTTTATGGCTGGGGTGTATTTTTAGCAGTTTCTTAGGTTTTTCCTTTGTAATGAACGGAATTGGCTGTTTGATGGTTATTCAAAGCACGGTACGCCCCGATATGCGTAGTCGCGCCGTTAGCTTGTATTATTTATCCTTCCGCGGTGGGTTAGCCGCAGGAGGAGCGCTGCTTGGCTTACTTTCCGAACAGTTTGGGTTAAAGCCAGTATTTATAGCGACTGCTATCATCTGTTTTTTTGCCAGTCTGGCTTTGATTAAGAAAATATCTGGGCGTGACTTGCGTAGTAAATAATTTAAATTTATTGGGTCTTGTTCTTGAACTGCCATTCCCCTACAACCTGACCACTGGCAGGTCGAATTACAATCAATTCAGGGCAGTCTGTTCCTTTGGTTGATAAAACGATCAAATCCTGAATAATTGCTAATACAGCTGCTGGCTGACAATCACCTGGCATTTGAACAGAAGCATGATATGTTTCAACCGATGTCGGATTTTTTTTAAATCCTCCAGCAACCGTAAAAACAATGAGAATAACAGCCACGATAATTAATAAACTCATGACAGCAATCGTTACTTTTAAAACCTTCATCAGAATAACCCCCAATAATTGATGGATTAGTTTAATGACAAAATGACAGAAAATTTCAAGAATTTTTTAACATATAAATTTGATGTAACCCCTGAATCTTATGGCGAGCGGCTTGATCGTTGGTTAACTATTAAGCTTAAAGATTTTTCTCGAAGCCGTATTAAAGAACTGATCGAGCAGAAATTCGTTGTTGAACGAGCAGGTATAGACCTTAATCCGGCTTTTAAAATAAAAGCTGGTCAACAGTTTATCATTTACATTCCGCCACCTACAACAGCTTTACCAATTCCCCAAAAAATACCTTTGGAAATTATTTTCGAGGATCAATATTTACTTATCGTTAATAAACCTGCTGGCTTGACCGTGCATCCGGCACCCGGAAACCCAGATCATACACTGGTTAACGCTTTGCTAGCACATTGTGGCGATTCGTTGTCTGGAATTGGTGGTGTGAAAAGACCAGGTATTGTTCATCGTTTAGATAAAGACACCAGTGGTTTAATGGTGGTTGCCAAAGACGATTACACACACCAGCAACTTTCACAAGCCTTTGCTAACCGTATTATTCAACGTTCTTACCTTGCACTTATTTGGGGTGTTATTCAGCCAAAAGAAGGTAGGATTATTGGTGCTATTGGACGTAGTCCTACGCAACGGACAAAAATGGCGGTTGTTTCTAAGGGCGGGAAAAGTGCAATTACAAATTATGAACGCGTTGAGGTTATCCACCAATTTGCCAGTTTAGTAAAATGTCGGCTTGAAACGGGTCGTACGCATCAGATTAGGGTGCACTTGTCTTACAAAGGACATCCAATTATTGGTGATCCAATCTATGGAAGTTTAACAAATAATCGGCGCAATTTTTTATCAAAAGAGGCACTGTCATATCTTTCAACATTTAGGCGTCAAGCTTTACATGCTTCTAGTATTGGGTTTACCCACCCCTATCATAAAAAAACTTTATATTGGGAACAACCCATGCCAAAAGATATGGAAGAGTTATTTCAGCATCTAAAAATACCCTCCCCTGCCTAAAATAATTTTTAATCCCCTTGTTGCAGAATAAGATGTATTATCTTATGTATGTTAGGTGCGAATCTGTCTGGAGGTTTCAATGGCTGCAAACAGCCAGCTACCCGTATTAAGTGGTGAAAGTGGCTTAGCTCGCTATTTACAGGAAATTCGTAAATTTCCCGTACTGGAAGCTGACGAGGAGTATATGTTGGCCAAACGCTGGCAGGAACACGCCGACGTTAATGCAGCCCAACGCCTTGTTACAAGTCACTTACGACTAGTCGCCAAAGTAGCATCTGGCTACCGTGGATATGGCCTACCTCTAAGCGAGCTTATTTCTGAAGGCAATATTGGCATGATGCAAGCCGTTAAGAAATTTGAACCTGACCGTGGCTTTAGGCTAGCGACCTATGCCATTTGGTGGATTAGGGCATCGATTCAGGAATATATTTTACACTCATGGTCGTTAGTGAAAATAGGGACAACAGCAGCACAAAAGAAGCTGTTTTTTAATTTGCGTAAAATAAAAAACAAATTGCAATTGATGGAAGAAGGCGATCTGCCACAAGAAAAAGTTAAGGAAATTGCCCAGCAACTACAAGTTAGTGATCGAGAAGTTGTTGAAATGAATCGCAGACTATCCCAGGGGGATTTTTCATTAAACACGACCATCCGAGAAGATGGTGATGGTGAATGGCAAGATTGGTTGGTAGAAGCAAGTGCCAACCAAGAGATCGTTTTAGGAGAAGAGCAGGAAAATAACCAACGCCGACAAATGGTCTCGACCGCTTTTCGTATTCTTAAACCGCGTGAACGGGATATTTTAATAGACAGGCGTCTGAAAGATAACCCAGCAACTCTTGATGAACTAAGTAAAAAACATGGTATCAGTCGTGAACGTGTACGACAAATTGAAGCTCGGGCATTTGAAAAACTACAGCAAGCCATCAAAAAACAAATCGACAATCCACCTATACTGGCTGCTTTACCAAGACCTTCATCAGATTTATAGTGAAAAAACATTCTGCCGAACGATAATATCCTCTCTTTCGGGGCTTGTCGAAATCATGAAAATTGGTACCCCAACAAATTCTTCGATCACCTGAATGTAATTTTTAGCTGCGGTGGGCAATTTAGACCAATCACGACAACCCTTTAAAGATGACTTCCAACCAGTAACCTGGCGGTATATAGGCTTTGCCTGTTGCTGTAGCTGAAGCGATGAGGGTAGATAATCGTAGGATTTACCCAAAATTTCATAACCAACACCAATGTTAATTTTATCAAAGTCATCAAGCACATCAAGCTTGGTCAGCACCAATCCCTTGGCGCCACTAAGGCGGACAATCTGTCTAACTAATGTAGCATCAAACCAGCCACAACGCCTTTTTCGACCTGTTACTGTGCCAAATTCATGACCGATTTCCCGCATTTTTTGACCAATATCACCCAAATCTTCAGTTGGAAAAGGTCCTTGACCTACCCGTGTTGTATAGGCCTTGATAACCCCTAAAACCGCGGCAGGACCATAAAAACCAGCACCACTAAAAACCTGTCCCGTCAGGGTATTTGACGAGGTTACATAAGGGTAAGTGCCATGATCAATATCAAGTAATGCTCCTTGTGCTCCTTCAAATAATATATGCCTTTTCTGCTGTTGATAATGCTGTAACAACTGAACTGTTGATGTAACGAAAGGCGTTAATCGGTGGGTAATATCCGTAATTTGATTAAATAGCACATTTTCTTCAATTAGCGGCATGTTAAGACCCTGTCTTAGTGCATTGTGATGACTAAGCAAATTGTTAATGCGCTGCTTTAGAAAATCAGACTGTAATAAATCCCCCGCATGTATAGCGCGACGACCGACTTTGTCCTCATAAGCTGGGCCAATACCACGACCCGTCGTGCCAATTTTGTTTCCGCCTTGCAACTCTTCGCGGTGACGATCAAGCTCGGCATGCAAGGGCAGTATTAAACAAGCATTATCGGCAATTGCTAAATTTTTGGGCGATATGTTGATACCACGTTCGGTGAGTGTATCGATTTCTTTAAAAAGAGCCCAAGGGTCTAATACAACACCATTACCAATAATGGCCATTTTTCCAGGCCGCACAATACACGAAGGCAGTAAACTTAGTTTATAAACCTGCTGATCAATAACCAGTGTATGACCAGCATTATGCCCACCTTGAAAACGCACCACCACATCTGCCTGATTAGCCAAATAGTCGACAATTTTTCCTTTGCCTTCATCGCCCCATTGCAAACCAAGAACAACAACATTGTGCATAATCTTATCCTTTAAAATTTCAGGTAATTAATCAAAAGAATTTATTGTAATTAAATGATTGAGAGGGCCATGCCCTTTCCCCAAACCAGGGGCACGTTTTATGGCGTTCCAAACAAATGACCTTGCTCGCTGAATGGCACTTATTAAATCATATTTTTGTGCCAATCCAACAGCAATAGCCGCTGATAGTGTACATCCCGTTCCGTGTGTGTGTTGGCTAACAAGACGTTTGCTGGTAAAAATATGGATCGGTTTATTTTTACATACGAAAACATCATAAACTTCAGAGCCTGACAAATGTCCCCCTTTAACCAAAACACTTTGCGTCCCAAACCCTAATAAATCTTGTCCCGCCTGTTTCATTTCTTCAACTGTTGCAATGGTACGCCCAAGCAATATCTGTGCTTCAGGGATATTAGGTGTCATAAGCAAAGCTTTAGGTAGCAGCTGTTTTTGTAAGACACTTATTGCTTCTCGCTGTAACAAAACAGCCCCGCCTTTGGCAACCATCACTGGATCAACCACAAGTGGTATATCTTTGGGAATGGATGCTGCAACAGCCTTAATAATTTCTGAATTCCCAAGCATCCCCGTCTTAATTGAATCAACCCCGATGTCGTCAATAACCGATTTAATTTGTTGCCGAATAAATTCGGCAGGAACCTGGTATATTCCCTGAACACCTGTTGTGTTCTGTGCTGTTAGTGCTGTAATTGCTGTGCTGGCATAGCCTCCAAGCGCGGTTATTGTCTTGATATCGGCTTGAATACCTGCCCCCCCACCTGAATCTGAACCAGCTATTGAAAGGATACTGCCTCTAGGAAATCTTTGCTTAGTCATGCGCATGTTTCACGATCGTTTGCTGCAGACCTTTAATCAACTGATCGCCTAGCCGCTGGTCTTCGACCTCTATCATTACACGAATGACCGGTTCAGTGCCCGATTTGCGAATAACCAACCGGCCTTTTCGACCCAGCTTTGCCTGAACCTTAGCTATTTCTTGTTGAACCAGGGGTTGTTCTAATATTTGCTTATTGCGGTAAGGTATATTTGTCATCTTCTGTGGATATGGTTTATATAAACCACTTAATTGGCTTGCTGTTTTTTTCTGTTGCCATAATACAGCTAAGACCTGCACAGCCGCTATTGTTCCATCACCGGTAGTTGAAAAATCGGACAAAATAATATGTCCTGACTGCTCACCACCAATATTACACTTGGTTTTTTGCATAGCTTCGACAATATATCGATCACCAACAGCGGTGCGATCAAACTTCAACCCTTTTGAATGAACAAATTCTTCAAACCCAAAATTCGACATGATCGTGCCAATCACTGTTGCGCCATGAATCCGTCCAGAAGGTTGCCAACCTGCAATAATTGCGGCCAGAACCTGATCTCCATCCCATATCTGGCCATTCTCGTCACAAATCACTACCCGATCAGCATCTCCATCTAATGCAAATCCAAAATCAGCCTGATTTTCAAGAACATGCTTCATCAAATTCGATGGAAATAAAGCCCCGCAATCTTGATTAATATTAAGACCATTTGGAGTTGTTGCCAGCGTAATAACTTGAGCTCCTAATTCTTGTAGAACTGCTGGGGCTGTCTTGTAGGCTGCGCCATTAGCACAATCGACAACAATTTTCATCCCATCCAGCCGCATACCCCTTGGTAGGCTTGCTTTAATAAATTCAATATAACGTTCCGTAGCTCCTTCAATTCGCTTCGCCCGTCCAAATTCAAGCGGGGGAGCAAGATGAATATTATTTTGTGCTAGCCGTTGTTCTATCCTTTTTTCAAGATCATCATTCAGTTTAAAGCCATCGGCGGCGAAAATTTTAATGCCGTTATCGTCAAAAGGATTATGTGAAGCAGATATCATAACCCCTAAATCTGCACGCAATGACCTAGTCAAGAAAGCAATTCCAGGTGTTGGGATTGGTCCAACCAACATAACATCAACACCAGCGGAAACAAACCCTGCGGTAATTGCTGATTCCAGCATATAACCAGAAAGACGTGTATCCTTGCCAATAACCACACGACGGTGGCCCAGGCCGTTTTTTGTCTCATTTGCAATGACCTGAGCTAATTTCAGCATAAAATCAGCTGTAATCGGTGGTTCATTTGCTTTTCCACGCACACCATCAGTGCCAAATAATTTTTCACGCTTCATAAAATACCCTTACTACCAATATTACCTTTATATATTTATGCCAGACCATACCCGATAAGCCTGCTTGGTTTCTGCTACATCATGGACACGTAATATTTGTACACCCTGATTTATAGCATGTAAACAAATTGCAAGAGATCCTGGTAATCTTTGATCTACCTTTTCCTGGTTGCTTAAATCAGCTATCAGCCTTTTGCGCGAAGCCCCAAGCAATACCGGAACACCTAAAGTGTGCAGTAAGCTTATCTGACGTATAATATCCAAATTATGCTCTATATTCTTGCCAAAACCGATACCAGGATCAACACATAATCGATCGGGTGCAATGCCGGCTTCATAACATGTCGCAAGACGATTGTGCAGATAATCAAAAACCTCTAGGGCTGCGGCATCATAAAATGGCTGATGCTGCATGGTTGTAGGCTGACCCTTCATATGCATAAGAATAACAGAAACCTTAGGGTTAGAAACAATAATCGATAAACTTTTTCTATCACCTGTTAAAGCACTAATATCATTAATAATAGTGACACCATGGTTTATTGCAGCTTGCATAACATCAGCGTGACGGGTATCGACCGATATAACTAATCCGCGATTGGCCAATTCTTGTACAACTGGTATTATACGCTCAATTTCTGTTTCAGGCGCTACCGATTCTGCGCCGGGACGTGTTGACTCACCACCAATGTCTATAATATCAGCACCGGACTCTTTTAAAGAAACAGCTTTATTAACAGCCTGATCAACAGTTTTATAATATCCTCCATCATAAAAACTGTCAGGCGTAACATTAAGAATACCCATCAGCAAGGGTCTAGAACAATCAAATCCTGCAAAATTTCTTGGTTTTTGTAGGTGCAAGAAAGGCCGTTTTAAAGAATCATATAGTGGATTTTCCGACAATTCATGAATAAAATTCTGAAGATCGTAGGTTTTACTAATAGGTGATTGTCCAACAATCCACCGTATAACTTCTACCTGGCGAAAAAACAACGTGCTGCACGCAAAACACTGGCCTTGTTTTTCAGTACTATTAAATAGATAAGGCCGGAGATACAACCGGCCTTTGTTTGTCAATTCACGTGCCAAATCCGACCACCCTATCCTGGTTGAGGCTTAGGATTTGATGGACCAGAATTTACATTTGGGCGTTTTAAAGCGCCGCCAATTGGAACCGACGATTTTGGCTTTGTGCTTTTACCCATATTATTATCTTCGTTATCGGGACGAATTTGTTTTCCATCAAGCAGCAAGCGGCATTCCTCAACCGACAGAGTTTCGTATTCCATCAAAGCTTTGGCAAGCTTATGAAGATCATCAATTTTTTCTGAAAGAATTTTATGAGCTAATAATTCGCCCTCTTCAACAATTTTGCGAACCTCTTCATCAATTAGCTGGGCAGTAGCATCAGAAACGTTCTTTCGTTGCGTTACCGAGTGACCAAGAAAAACCTCTTCTTCATTATCATTGTAGCGCAACGGGCCTAACCTTGAACTCATTCCCCATTCTGTAACCATACTGCGCGCCAAACTAGTAGCCATTTTTAAATCGCTAGCCGCACCACTATTTAAATGATCTTTGCCATAAATTAACTGTTCAGCCACACGGCCGCCAAAAGCAATGGCAATTTTTGACCGAAGCCAATCCAGCGAATAATTTAGACGATCCCGTTCAGGCAAGCTCATGGTTACCCCCAAAGCCCGTCCGCGTGGAATAATGGTTACTTTATGTAATGGATCACTTTTAGGCTGGTTTAAATTAACAATTGCATGACCAGCTTCGTGGTAGGCGGTCATCAATTTTTCTTCTTCCGTCATCACCATGGAGCGCCTTTCGGTCCCCATCATGACCTTATCTTTTGCTTCTTCAAACTCCTGCATGGTGACATATCGGCGTCCCTTGCGCGCCGCCATAAGCGCTGCTTCGTTAACCAAATTTGCTAAATCCGCACCAGAAAACCCAGGTGTACCACGTGCAATAACCCGTGCGTCAACATCTGGTGCCAAAGGAACTTTGCGCATATGCACTTTTAAAATCTTCTCGCGTCCGGAAACATCAGGATTAGGTACAACGATCTGGCGATCAAACCTTCCGGGTCTTAGCAACGCGGGATCCAAAACATCCGGACGGTTTGTAGCTGCAACCAGAATAACACCTTCATTGGCTTCAAATCCATCCATCTCAACAAGTAACTGGTTTAAGGTTTGTTCACGTTCATCGTTACCACCACCAAGACCAGCACCGCGGTGACGGCCAACCGCGTCAATCTCATCAATAAATACAATACAAGGCGCGTTCTTCTTTGCCTGTTCGAACATATCGCGAACGCGGCTTGCGCCAACACCAACGAACATTTCTACAAAGTCAGACCCCGATATTGTGAAAAATGGAACATTAGCCTCTCCTGCAATAGCACGCGCCAATAGTGTCTTACCTGTACCCGGGGGGCCAATCAATAAACAGCCTTTTGGAATTTTTCCACCCAACCGTTGATATTTTTGTCGATCTTTCAGAAAATCAACTATTTCCTGAAGTTCTTGCTTGGCTTCATCAATTCCAGCGACATCATCAAATGTAACCCTTCCGCTCTTTTCGGTCAGCATCTTAGCACGCGATTTACCAAAACCCATGGCTCGACCACTACCAGACTGCATTTGCCTGAAAAATACGAAACTAACACCAAAAAGCAGCAGAACGGGTAGCCAAGCAAAAAGGATACTAAGAAATGAACTGCCACTTTCTTCAGGTTCAGCAGATACCCGAACACCAGCATCACTAAACCGTTGGGCAATTGTTGGATCAAATGGCAAATAAGTGCTGAAAGCACGGCCATCTGTCAATTTACCGGTTGCTTGCTGCCCTTTGATAACAACCTCGCTAATCTGTGATTGGCGCAGATGATTAAGAAGGTCGGAATATGTTATATTTAAGCGCTGTCCCGATGCTCCGGCTCCATCAAATAAATTATATAACAGAACTAAAACCAGGATAATAGCAGCCCAAACACCAAAATTGCGGGTCAAATTCACCTTTTACCGTTCCTTTCTTAGCAACCTACCTACCACAAAATTAGCAGAACAAAATCATAAGGCTAATATAATGTTTTTCCACAAAAAAACAATAACCCAGCTAAATCAACCTTAACCCAGGCGCAATAACTAGCTAACCATGTATCTAATTATTTATGATCATGAAGTTATCTGATTATCTTAGCTTGGTTATAGGTTGTTGTGGGTAAAATTGGCACTGAAGATTTTCTAGGTCTTTCTTATCCCTATAAAGCACAAGGTTGGGAATTGCAGCTAAGCCCTCTTCATCCCATAAGGCAGGTAATGTTTGTAACACTTTGGCAGGAACATGTTCTAAAGGATATCCTTGATTGTTGGAAAAATTCGTATGGATCGATTCTACTAATTTTTTTCTACTAATTCCAAGCTTTCTAACCTTATATTTGGCAGATAACGATTGTTCGCTATTCAAAAAAATTAAAAAACGCCTATCCCATAATTGGGGTGACGTTGATATACTTATCTCAGATTGAATTGAGGCAACTTCACGCATAATTAACAAACTTTGTCCTTGGCGATTAAGCAAACAACCGGCAATAGTTGTTCCAGTAAATAATGGCTCTGCAATTTTATCATATAACGCCAATAAATTATGATAACGCGCACTATAATCACTGCCACCGACCATCATCAAACAACGGCTCAGCACACGAAGACCAAGCTCAGGACTCGCTTGAAGAAATATTTTTAGGTTAATCTTGATATACCCCAAAGGTGATATTAGAATTGATCGGGTTGCCAGGTCTGATATTTGCTGTTCAATAACTTGGTTTGCCTGATTTAAATGATAAATAGCTAATTCAACCCGCTTGGCATTAAGCAATTGTTGCTCAACCAAAATCGGAAATATTTTACGCCAACGAGCTCTAAAGTAATGGTCATCTTGATTACTTGGATCATCAATCCAGTTAATTTTTCGGTCTACCAAAAATTTTTTAATTTGCTGACGATCCGTACCAAGAAAAGGCCTGATTAGTCGAACGTGGTCAATTTCTGTAATCAATTGCATCGAGCAAAGACCTTCAAGGCCGCTACCCCGTTCCAGCCGGTTAAAAAATGTCTCGACCTGATCATCTTGTTGATGGGCTGTCAGCAGGTGCAAAATATTATTTTCACGGCACCATGTAATCATAAGCTTATAGCGCCATTCCCTAGCTTTAGCTAAAACATTTCGACTTTCATGCCATGCCGGTACTGTTAAAATATGGCTTGTAATACCTAATTCTTTTGACCAGTTAGCAACTTTTTGAACTTCATCTTTGGCAGCAGGTCGCAACCCATGATCAACCGTTAAAACAACCAAAACGGCTTTATTCTGTTTAGCCCAATTTTTGGCACAATGCAATAAGGCTATGCTGTCTGCGCCCCCTGAAACACCAAGTGCTAAAACTGGACTTACTTCAAATGGACCGGCCTGCAACAGATTTTTATTAAAATATTCTTCTAACAATGGTAAAAACCTAGCGCAACGGACAACTCAACCGACGGCGTTCGCCTTGAGCCCGTTCTATAATTGAAGCCGCTGCCTGTGGGAAGCGTTGTTCAAGGATTCTTAAAGTTGAACAAGCTTCACTAATGGCATCCATACTTGCAAATGACAATGCTAATTTTAGAAGATTATCGGGGGCTTTGGTGCTTGTTGGGTATTTTTTAAACCCTTCAGCAAAAATCTGCGCAGCACGAACATAATCCTTACGGGCATAATAAGTCTCCCCCAACCAATATTGGGCATTACCAGCCAACTCATGATTGGGATAATTTTCAATAAATTCTTGAAAAGCCAAACTGGCCTGTTCGTAGCTACCTTGCCTTATCAAGGAAAATGAAAAATCATACTGGCTTTGTATTGAACCAGAAGGCAAAACGACAGTTGTACGCGGTGGCGTTGGGGTATCTGCTGGGCTTGGTCTTCCTGATATATAAGGTTTATAGGGCGGTATTGTTAAGTCTTGATTTCGCTGACTATATTCTTGCGGCTGCTGACTTCTGGAAGGGATATTCCCTTGACGCAGCTGCTCTTCCAAATTTCTAAGACGGAAAGCTGTCTCTTCTTCGCTTCGGTCAAGACGTTCGTTAAGCTGTCGAACAGCATAACCTAATTCTTCAAGTTGTCCGTTTAAAAATGTTAGTTCATTTTGTAACTCTTGTAGTCGAATTTCTTGATTAGCAAACAACTTGGGATCATACCCCTGCTGCAACTGTACCAGCTTTTGCTGAACACCTAATAAATCGGCTTGTATCTTATCTATCCGCAACGATAAGGACGATATTGTCGGTTGCTGTGCTAAAACAGGGTGCAATATCCCCATCAATAATCCACTTGATATAACAAGCCGCTTAACAAGATTTTTTAAAGCTTCAGCAACCAACATGAGAACCACCCTTAATGTTTAGATGTTCTTAACTAGGAGACAAAATGATAAAAACTATTTTGTCAACACAAGCACACCCCTGCGATTCTGTGACCAGACACTTTCGCCTGTACCAACAACAGACGGCTTTTCCTTACCATAGCTTATTGTACGAATACGGTTAGAGCCGATTCCTAGAGCCACAAGATAGTTTTTAATTGCAACCGCACGCCTTTCACCCAAGGCCAGATTATATTCGCGTGTACCGCGCTCGTCACAATGTCCTTCAACCAATATACCTAAAGTTGGATGCTGTTTGAGCCATTCGGCCTGACGCTGAATGATCTGTTGGGCTTCTGGTGTTAAATCATAACGGTCAGTGGCAAAAAGAACCTGATTACCAACCTGTTGCTCGAACTCTTCTAATAACTCAATGCCCACAGCCCCACCTTGTACCCCCGAACCAACAATGCCGGTCTCAGGTAATTTTAATCCAGTAATCTCTGAATTACTGCCCGAGTCACCAATAACACCTGTATCTGACGCACCCGATACACTCGAGCCTTCTGGATTTTTAGCACATGCAGAAATCAATAGGCCAGTTGTTAATAGAGATAGCATTTTAAGCGTGGAAGATAAAGCCATGGAAATTCCCTTTAAGTTATATACAAAGAAAAGATTAAGAAACGAGCTTCAAAAGTCATCACATGGTGTGCCTGATTCGGAATAAATGCAAAAGTAATTTATTTTCTTGTGTGCAATAAAAACTGGTACTTTTTTGTTATTTCCTAACCGGTGACCAAGCAGGATCTGATGCATCGGTTGAGGTTCTAACCTCACGCTCGTGCTTGCCGGTAATATCAACCATCATCAATCTTGATGTACCATCGGACATTTGTTTGAAGAAGGTAATTACCCGCCCATTTGGCGACCAAGTTGGTCCTTCAACAAGATATCCAGAACTTAGAATGCGTTCACCGCTTCCATCAGGGCGCATCACGCCTATTGAAAACTGGCCACCCCCAATTTTCGTAAAAGCTATTAAATCCCCGCGTGGAGACCAAACCGGTGTTCCATAACGCCCTTCACCATAGCTGATACGGCGTACATTACTGCCATCAGCGTTCATAACATATATTTGCTGAGTACCTCCACGATCCGAGTTAAATACAACCTTTGTACTATCTGGTGAAAAAGATGGTGATGTGTCGATTGCTGGGTGATTGGTTAACCTTGTTTGACGGCGTGTACGAATATCCATCACATAGATTTCACTATTACCATCAATGGCCAAGCTAAGAATAACTTTGTTACCATCGGGTGAAAAACGTGGGGCAAACGTCATTCCTGTAAAATTACCCAATAATTCTTGTTGACCAGTTTCAAGATTAAATAAGTATACACGTGGTTGGTTGTCGGTATATGCCATATATGCTATGTCACGGCTGCTGGGCGAAAAACGTGGGGTAAGAATCATTACACGACCGTCACTTAGGAAACGAACATTTTCACCATCTTGGTCCATAATCGCGAGCTTTTTTTGACGGTTGTTTTGTGGGCCGGTTTCAGCAATATACAAAATTTGACTGTCAAAATATCCCTCTTCACCGGTTAATTGCTGGTAAATATTATCGGCCATTTTATGCGCAATCCGCCGCCAATCTGCTGCATTAGCCGTTAAAGCCATAGCAACCAACCGTTTGCGACTGGCAACATCGTAAAGATAAAATTCTGCACGCAAACGTCCATCATTCATCCGCTGCACTTTACCAACTATCAAAGCCTGCGCACCAATCGCCTGCCAATCTGGGTAGCGGGGCGCAGCGTCAAGTACTGCACCCGCAGTTTGAATAAAAGCACTTTGATCGATGTTACGGAACAACCCAGAATTCTGTAAATCAGACCTAATTACCCTAGTAATACGTGCTGATAATTCAGTATCAACGTTATCTTGAGCAACAAAATTAGGGATCGCCAATAATAAAGGTTCCTGATTGGGATTGGTAATATTGATCCGCAATTGTGATAAGGCTGTTTCAGCAAACCCAAGGCACAGAAAAAATACAAAGAAAACAAACAATCTACCGCGTTGCAACTGATATCCTGACATACTAATGCTCCTAAAATAAACCTTAAACTAACCTTGATTTCTTTTTACGGCTTGAACACAAGTTCCATTTCTTTAAAATCTTCGTACCGGTCAGCAGGGAATATAATCTTGGCTGTTCTCCAAACAGCGTTTTCAGCATTCCGCACAAAGCTTCGATAATAACTATCATGCGCCAATGATGGGTCTAGCTGAGATTGCAAATTGAAAACTGTTCCATCAGCACGCAACCAGACCCTGATAATAACCTGAAATTGCTCGTAATTTTTGGCTGCAATATCAGTTGACCAGTTTTGATGAATTTGTCGAACGATCGATTGACGTTCTTCATCACTTACGGGCATAGGCAGTCGTGGTGAAGATGATTGAGATACGGGCACAGGTTTAAAAGGTATTTGCGTAATATCTGTGATACTAAATGAAGTTGAATTAGGTTTATTGCCATCAGTTACTGGTGCAGGTGGCTTCACTGGCGGATTTTCTGCTGGAACCCGTACAGAATTTGTCTCGACAGGTTTATTTACCCGTGGTTTTATAGGCGGCAAGCTATAATCAGGTTGTGTAGCATTTTCCTGATTATTAGCTGAAGAAGACACATCTTCCTGCTGTTGGCTGATACTATTATCATGATATGTAAAGCTTGGAACAGCGATTATCATACCAAACACAGCATTTTCTACATTCGTAACATTCGTAAAAGCTTGCGAGTATTGGGTCTCAGCAACAAATTGTTGCGCTACTGATACAGTATCCTCAACTGGTAACTCGGCATCACTCTCAATGCTAACCACAACTTCCGGAGCCTTAGGAATGGAATGTGACGATCCAGGCCATAAAGCAATAAGCAATATAATTGCATGCAACAGTAATGATGCAATTTTTGCTTCACGCAAGATGGCGGATGAACGAGTCTCTTTTATATCTTCAACCATTACCGGCCTACTGGCTTTGTCCTTAGTGTAATATTATGAAAACCTGATTCTGCAATTGCCGAAGCAACCGCAACCACCGTACCATAATCGGTGGCTTGGTCACCCCGTAGAAAGATTTTAAGATCTGGCTTAGTTAGTTTAATTGCCCTTAGCTTTTCAATAAGTTCGGTTAGTGCCAAGGGTGTTTCTTGTAAAAATATCTGCCCTTGACGATCAATTGTTATATCAACGGTTTGACTTTGTTGGGATGGGTTTGATACATTTCCCCGTGGCATATTGATTGGAATACCAGTGGTAAGCAGTGGTGCTGTTACCATAAAAATAATTAATAAAACAAGCATAACATCGACAAAAGGGGTAACATTAATCTCGGCAATTGGTTTTGCATGCCGGTACTTGTTACGCCTGGTATCTTTGATAGGGCTTATCTTCATCGCGAAGAACTTTCCTGACCTAACTTGACTAATATCGTTTTGACAATTTGTGTTGCAAAGATTTCCAATTGCTGAGCATATTGGTATAATGACGATGATAACCTGTTATAAGCCAAAACTGCTGGTATAGCAGCCACCAAGCCCAGCGCGGTTGCAAGCAACGCTTCGGCGATTCCTGGGGCAACAACAATAAGGCTGTTGTCTTGGTTCGAAGCAATTGACATAAAACTGTTCATAATTCCCCAAACCGTTCCAAACAAACCTATAAAGGGCGCAACAGACCCCGTAGAAGCCAGAATTGACAAACCTTTTTCCAAATATGTTACTTCCTGGTCTACTACCTGTAATACCCTTTTTTCCAGGCGATTTTCGGCCTCCTGTAAAGATACCTCACCATCATTTGCTTGCCGAACCGTATTGTTGATAAAATCCCATTCACTTAAAATTGCTTGTGCTATTCTAGCCCCTGCAACAGACGAATCATCCTTAATAAACTGAACTAACTGCCCCCAGCTAAGATTATTACTAGTCTTTTTCTTCCATGTATGTAGCTGGCGATAACTGCGGCGTATTTTAAGATTTTTATCAATAATTAACGCCCAACAAAAAACCGAAACAACCAACAGCATCAACATCACCAACTGAACTACTAAATCGGCTTTTGTAAATAAATCAAAAAAAGACCAAGATGGCGCCATAACGTTAGCTGATGTTGCCAAAGTAGCAACATCGACAGGGGTTGTTGTTGATTGTAATAATTGGGGATCCATATATTTTCTCTTGATAAAAAAGAATTAACTCTTAGCACCCGTAATAAGCTTGGATTTAAGGGCTTGTGGAATGCGGCTTGGTTGAAATTTTTGACAATCTACACAAGCCAAGATAACACGTATTTCGGTTAGTTTATCTTCCTGTCGCATGATTTGCTGCTCCATTTCAACGGTTGCTGATTTGATAGCAATGATTCGGGTTAAAATATCAAGTGCATCATCTAATCGTGCTGGCCTTAGGTAATCGATATAACATTGCCGAACTACAAACATCAGGCCAAATTTTTCAGCTATCATTGATGGCGCATGAAAAACATGGCGCAAATAATCGCTACGTGCACGTTCAGCGTATTTAAGGTAATTGGCGTAATATACAACACCAGCGGCGTCGGTATCTTCGTAATAAACACGATATTGGGCACTAAAATATTCGGTCATCTATTTATTTTCTTCTTGATCTTCAGAAAGATCCATATCTAAAGCTAATTGTTCCGTGGTTTTAGCAACAAGTGCAGATGGATGCTCTAAGCCTAAATATTTGTATCCACCCTGAGTTAGCATGCGCCCGCGCGAAGTACGTTGAATTAAGCCCTGCTGTAGCAAATACGGCTCAACAACTTCCTCAATAGCATCGCGCTGTTCTGATAAGTAAGCTGCTAATGTTTCAATACCCACAGGCCCGCCATTATACATTTCAGCAATACAGCGTAAATAACGTCGATCCATATTATCTAGGCCATGGGCATCGACATCTAGTTCCAATAAAATCTTATCAGCCACACGACCGGTAATTTCGGCAATACCACGAATTGTTGCAAAATCACGGATACGTCTAAGCAACCGCCCAGCAATTCTTGGCGTACCACGACAACGCTTAGCAATTTCTATTGCCCCATCGCTAGCAAGGCGACAGTTCAAAATCTTGGCTGCCCGCCTTACAATTATTTCAAGTTCATCCATCTGATAAAATTCTAGTCTTAGCGGAATACCAAAACGTTCGCGTAGTGGCGTGGTTAGTAAGCCAGCCCTCGTGGTTGCACCAATGAGTGTGAAGGGTGGTAAGTCAATACGTACACTCCGTGCTGCAGGACCCTCGCCAATGATAAGATCTAGCTGAAAGTCTTCCATAGCCGGGTATAAAACTTCTTCAATCGCTGGACTTAATCGATGAATTTCATCAACAAACATAACATCGCGGGGTTGTAAATTCGTTAAAAGAGCAGCCAAATCACCTGCTTTTGTCAATAACGGACCAGAAGTTGCCCGAAATCCAACGCCTAATTCGCGCGCTACGATATGCGATAACGTTGTCTTGCCAAGACCAGGCGGGCCATAGAATAAAATATGATCTAACGCTTCCCCCCGCTGCTTAGCTGCCTGAATAAAAACTTCTAAATTAGCGCGCAACTGTTGCTGGCCAATAAAATCACCAAGAAACTTGGGACGAATAGAAGTTTCAACTTGATCTTCAGGTAGTTGTTCAACACTGACCAAACGTGATTCATTCATAGGCTTAACTCAGCTAGAGCATGGCGAATAAGTATACTTAATGTCCAATCAGATGATGGATTTTTACGCGTAACCTGATCAATAGCACGCAAAACATCCGTACGCCGATAGCCCAAATTCAACAAAGCCGATACTGCATCATCTGTGATTTTTTCAGGCAATGTTGAACCATCTTTTTCAGCATCATTAGTTTTTGGTAATGTTGCCAACGATATATCTGCAATCCACTTATCTTTCAATTCCACCACAATTCGTGTTGCAAGTTTTGCGCCAATTCCATTAGCCTTCATCAGCAGATCTTTCTGCTCCTGCTGGATTGACAGAGCAATCTCATGTACTGTTAACGCCGACTGAATGGCTAAGGCAGACTTTGGTCCAACACCCTGAACTGATGTTAATAGCCGAAAAGTTGTGCGCTCGCTTTCAGTAGCAAACCCATAAAGGTGAATATGGTCTTCACGCATGTGCGTTTCAACAAATAGTGTTTGTTTTTGCCCTAACTTAAGTACGTCAAGCAATTTACGTGAACAAAATACTAAATAACCGACACCGTTAACATCTATTACTGCGTAATCAACGCCTATTGTGTCGATTTGCCCAAATAGTTTAGCTATCATGACATTCGCTCCGCATGTGGCTGGTGCCATTGCTTAATCGTTGCCGAACGATGTGCATGACAAATGGCAATTGCCAATGCATCGGCGCTATCAGGGGTAGTTAGCTGGAATCCAGGCAACAAAATTTTGATCATCATTTGCACTTGGCTTTTATCAGCATGACCAGCACCAACAACCGATTTTTTCACCTGATTAGCAGGATATTCATCAACATCGATTCCAAAAAGGGCTGGCGCCATCATTACAACCCCACGCGCAAAACCAAGCCGCAAGGTGGTTAAAGGATTTTTATTGACAAAAGTCTCTTCAACTGCCGCTGTTACCGGGTTAAATCGCTCAAGAATTTTTTGCAGCTCAATAGCTAAACAGGCAAGTCTTTTTGCCATTGATAGATTTGTTGGGGGATGAATTGTACCATCAGCAATATGCCGTAGCCTGTTGCCATCGCTTTCGATAACCCCCCAACCGGTGTGGCGTAATCCTGGATCTAGGCCTATAATACGCATTTTGCCTTTTTCTTTCACTTTAATCCAATATATCAATCAATCTGCAATTTCGGCATTAACGAACACCGATTGTACATCGTCATTGTCTTCGAGCGTTTCCACAAGCTTTAATATGGCTTCTGCTGTTTCACCCTGAACAGACATTACGGTATTGGGTATCCAAGACAGCTTGGCTTCTTTAATATCGCCAACCTGTTTCTCAAGGGTATCACGAATCTGTCCAAATCTTTCAATAGCAGCAGTAATATAGTGATTCTCGTCATCGGTTTGCAGATCATCAGCCCCAAGGTCTAAAATAATTTCCAACAGTCTGTCTGCATCGATCCTGGAATTTGCAATGGTAATTAAACCTTTGCGCTGAAACATAAAGGCAACACTATTACTTTCGCCTAAATTTCCCCCTTGCTTACTAAAAGCCGCACGAATTTCCGAAGCTGTCCTATTTCGGTTATCTGTTAGCGCTTCGATAATAATCGCAACTCCTGCTGGACCAAATCCTTCATAGCGAATAGACTCATATACCGTACCATCCTCATGACCTGCCCCCCTTTTGATTGCTCGATCAATCGTGTCGCGAGGCATATTGGCAATACGTGCAGCCGCTACGGCAGCTCTAAGCCTTGGATTTGCGTTCTGATCTGCCGATCCTTGGCGTGCAGCTGTTGTTAGTTCACGAATCAATTTTGTGAAAACTTTAGCTCGTTTTGCATCCTGGATGCCTTTCCGGTGCATAATATTCTTAAATTGCGAATGACCAGCCATTTTATATTCTGCTTTATAAAGTTAGATAAAACATAAAACCTGAAGGATTATAAAGTCTTTTTAAATCTAAGGCTTTATTTTTCCCTAGGCCAACTTAAAACCTGTTCTTGAAAAAAAGCAATATGTACCAGCATTGTTCTAACTAGATATTACATCCAAGTTCGTTGGCTGCAATCGACCATTCAATCGAATAGGATGGATATTTTTAGCTAAACCGTTTTTGTGTGTTTCAATAAAAACCCCGCACAAAGTTGCAATACCGGTTGCAGGAACAAGCCTATCGGTTGGCAATTTTCTGGTGAATCGCTGGATTGGAGATGTCTTATCCATCCCGATTACAGAATTATAATCACCACACATTCCTGCATCAGTCTGATATGCCGTACCTGCAGGTAGAATTTGATGATCGGCGGTTGGAACATGCGTATGCGTTCCAATCACCGCAGAAACACGCCCATCTAAATAATGGGCTAAAGCCATCTTTTCACTGCTGGCTTCTGCATGAAAATCAACAAATATAGTGTCCACATTTCCACCCAGGCGATAAGCAGACAATTCTTTGTCAATAGCAGCAAATGGATCATCAAGTGGATCCATATAAAGACGCCCCATAGCGTTGATAACCAACAGTCGTTCGCCATTCTTTGTTTGATAAAAAAAACTTCCCTTCCCGGGTGATCCAGAAGGAAAATTAATTGGCCTGATCAATTTGTGATCTGTTGATATCCACTGCATGATCTCGCGTTGATCCCAAATATGATTGCCTGTAGTAATTATATCAACACCAACCTGGTATAAAGATTTGCAAATTTGGCCTGTAATACCAAAACCGGCTGCAGCGTTCTCGCCATTGACAATAACCACATCAATTTTAAGTTGTTGTCGCAGCTGGGGTAATTGTTTTTCGATAACATCACGGCCGCTACGGCCAACTATATCGCCCAGAAATAATATGCGCATTGGCTATCTTTCTTTTTAAGGTATCCTGATATCAACCAAAACCTCTATTGCCTTGATTAACACAAAATAACTTCCCGGTCTGTAACAATCGTATCTAATTTTTGATCGTATTTGTTAACTGGAATGTCTAATGATTCTTGGCAAGAAAAGGCCAGTCCTATAGCCTTTACGGGTCGATATCGTCGCAAAAAATATAATGTACGATCATAATACCCACCCCCATATCCTAGGCGATTACCCAAACGATCAAAAGCAATCAGCGGCACCAAAATAATATCGGGAAAAATCTCTGGCTGATTATTTGGTGGTATTCTGCCCCCCAATTTATGGTCTTGCAGCTGCAGCTCCGGATGCCAAAGCCTAAAAATAAGCGGGTAACCTTTATTAATAACGACCGGCAACCCGACCGGATAGCCAAGCGCATGCCAGTATGTCATAAATTTTTCTGGGTTAATTTCATACTTAACAGGATCATAACCAGCTACAACAAGCTTTGATGTGCTGGGTAAAAAACTTATTAAATTTTTTGTTAATTGATCATTTAAGACGACAGACGTTTCGCCCAGTTGTTTACGAATTTCTAAATATTGGGCGCGCATCTCTTTTTTACGGATTTTTGTCATATCACCTGTTATTCGTTTTATAGAGCCTATGAACCCTATACACCACCATATATTATCATATCAAAAGATATGCCGAAAAAATCTTAAAATATTAACAATCTTAAAGTGCAAGAACCAACCACCCTTGATTGCCTTCCTATTCAATAAAAAACAAAGAGCCGTATCTGCCGGTGGTTTTTATTTCTTCTGCGGCCCGCAACAAGCAGGTGGGCACCATATACCAAGACCACGATCCTGGCAGGGACAGTCCCCTAGAAGATAAGTATCGGCCCCAGGAATAGTTAACCTATCGAACAGAACAGCTCATGCGAGTACATTAACGCTTTTCTAATTTTTCAGCAAGAGTTTCAACACGTTTAATCAATTTTTCAACAACATCAACCAATCCCAAGGTTTTCAGGTCGTCCCCTTTCCCAACTTTCTGGTTTGATAGCATCTGGCTTTCATGAATCAACAGTAGTCCGGCCATAATTAATAAGCGCGTTTGATCTGAAACACCTGATGAGCGTTTTAAATCATATAAACGGTTTGAAAGTTCCTGTCCTAGTTTTTTGACTTGTTCTTCCATACCATTTTCACAGGAAATATCATATTGATGTTCTAGTATGCTAATTTTTACTGTACTCATCATATCTCCTTTAATTTAACGCTAACCCCAAATTATTCTTTCAGAATCAGCTTTAACCGGTTGATAATATAATCTAACCGATCAGAAACAGCTTTTGTCTCTTGTTGCAATAATTGATACCGGTCATGCAAATTCTTTAAATCCTTTTCAAGAGCTTGTTTTTCTTTAAAATAGGAAAGTTGATTTTGTGTAATATCAGATTCCAACCTCGAAAGCGATACCGCCAGATGATCTATCAGCTGATGTAAATCCCTCATTCTCTAACAACCTTTTCTGATATTTCGATACGCCCAGTACGAAACCACGCTTAAAAAAGCAACCGGAAGCAGGTGATTATTCAATCCTTTTTAAGGGGCATTGGGATAAATGGCAAGACTTAATCAAAGAAAGTGGTTGGTGGATTTGACATAAATGACAGTAAATCATATTCTCGCGCCGTCCGCTCTCTTTTTCAACTGAACGATTTTCATGCTTGTTTTTCTTTAACTGATTGTAGAGCCGGACAAACCACCATAATCCGATGACCCCTATTATTATCAATATTGACTTAAATAAGCCGGCTAGCGTAACCACAACAATCTCCCTTAAATAAAGTGATGACAAACATAGCCTAATCTCATATTAATTAATCTATCGCCGTGTAAATAAATTATTAGCCTGTTTCTAGAACATTGTAAAATGTTTCCCTTTATCTAGGTTGAGTATGTCAAAATATATAGCACCAATTCGTGAGATGGTTTTTGGACTTGATGAGATTGTCCAACTTCCGGAGATTTTATCTTTTAAACAAACTGCGAAAAAGAGTGCACCAAAATTTGACGTTGCCTGGTTTGATCAAGCGCAACGTTTTGCAACCGAGTTTTTATTGCCTTTATCCACCCCCGAGAATCAAGAAGAAAGTATCGATCATTCCGGACAAGTTATTTGTCCACCTGGATTTGAACGGGCGTTCCAAGAATTTTATCGCCAGGGTTGGATGCATCCTTTGCATCAAAATAATATAACACAACCCATATGCTGGTCGTTGCAAGTTGCATTACACGAGATATGGAATGCCGCCTGCCCCTCGTTAGCAGCAGTTTTTATTAATAGTCTTGTATGTTTTAATACGATACAAGAATATGCCAGCCAGGAATTACAGCAGGCATTTTTACCACGACTTTTACATGGACATTTAACAGCCAGCCTAGCTTTAACAGAAGAACAAGCCGGATCAGATATACGCGCAATCAAAACAAAAGCCTGGCCTGTTGGCCAACATTTTCGTTTAAGCGGCCATAAACAATGGGTTAGCTACGGACAACATTCGCTAACCGAGGAAAAAATATATCTCACACTAGCCCGTCTTCAGGGAAGCCCAATTAGTGGCGAGCAATTATCTTTATTCATTGTACCACAGTTGACTGGTATTGAACATAACCCAGATTTGCTGAATGATATATTATGCCAAAGCCTTGAAAAAAAATTTGCCTTTCCGGGTTGTCCGATTGCCAATATTAATTTTGGGACAAGCCAGGGGGCTGTCGCTTTTGCTGTGGGTAATCAGCAAAAAGGGCTTGGTTACATTGAAGATTTATTACAAATCCAACGCTTAATGATTTGTGCGCAAAACCTAGGAATCTGCGAACGCACTTACCAAGAAAGTGTTTTTTATGCGCGCAACCGAATTCAAGGACACACCACAAAAAATTCTGGCAGTTCGCCAATTATTATGCACCCCGATATCCGACGTCTTTTGATGACAATGCGTACACTTATTCAAGCAATGCGTCATGGTGTTTACTTTACAGCCGGTGCTCTTGATCGAGCACGCAATCACTTTGATACGCAAGAACAACAACGTTATCTCGGATTATTTACCCTATTGCTGCCTATTTTAAAAACATGGTCCAGCCAGTACAGCGTACATTTAACGACTTTAGCAACACATATTCATGGTGCCGCTGGCAATCGTAGTGATTCGATTATCCTGCAAAACATTCATAACACTTTAGCCAGTTTTTCACACGGCGGTACTAGTGGTATGCTATGTCAGCATGTTATTCAACAAGAGTTAATAGATAAAAATGGCACTTCTGTTCGCGTTTTTCTTGATGGCATGCGCGAAACAATACCAACATTAACCCGTGAACTTGGTGAAGAGGGAACATCAATTAGATTTTCTTTAGAAGCAAGTATCGATGCGCTTGAAGAAACAACAGACTGGATTTTAGAGAATTACCGGCAGCACACAGCCCGAATCCTGGCTGGATCTGTCCCCTACGTGCACCTTTTCGGTACGGTCTATTTAGGTTGGCTTCTGACCGAGGCAGTAATTGCCAGTAAGCGCTTGTTTAATATGGCCAAGATTGATCCAGCTACTTACCAAAATAAATTGCTTACGGCCAAATTTTATGCTGATGCAATTTTGCCGCAAGCCGAGCAGGATGCTATTACCGTTATGGGTGGATGTTCAACAATTCTTGAAATGCCAATTGTTTCATTATAATTAAATTATCCCTGTGCATAAGGTAAAAATTAATGATAGATAATATTTCTGAAGATTATATAAATACAAATCGCAATTTTCCGAAAACCCGTTTGCGGCGCAGTCGCCTAAAACCTTGGTTTCGTCAATTGCTCGCAGAAACACAATTAAGCACAGATGATTTAATTCTACCTGTTTTTGTTCATGAAGGGCAAGAAGCTCAAATCCCGATACCTTCGATGCCAGGCATTTCTCGTCTATCACGCGAACAATTGTTAAGAACAGCCGAAGAGGCTGCAAAACTTGGCATCCCTGCCCTTGCAATTTTTCCGGTAATCCCTGCGGATAAAAAATCAGCCCAAGCTGAAGAAGCCTATAAAACAACTAATCTTTGCAATCAGGCCATACGTCAAATCAAAAAAAATATTCCAGAAATTGGTATTATATGCGATGTAGCTCTAGATCCCTACACAACCCATGGTCATGATGGATTATTGATTGATAATGAGATCGATAATGACCAAACAATTGAAATACTGTGCCGCCAGGCAGTTGCACAGGCAGAAGCCGGCGCAGATATTGTTGCCCCATCAGACATGATGGATGGACGGGTTGGTGCCATTCGTACGTCACTTGATAAAGCAGGTTTTCCTAACTGCGCTATTCTTTCATACGCTGCTAAATACGCCTCGGCGTTTTATGGTCCGTTCCGGCAAGCCCTTGGGTCAGCACAATCTTTGGGCAAAAAAGATAAAAAAAGTTATCAAATGAATCCAACAAACAGTGATGAAGCCTTACATGAATGTGCTCTGGATGTTCAAGAAGGCGCCGACATATTAATGGTTAAGCCGGGCATGCCCTATTTGGATATTTTATACAGGGTAAAGAAAACCTTTTTGTTACCAACTTTTGTATATCAGGTTAGTGGCGAGTATGCCATGATCCAGGCCGCCGAACAAAATGGATGGGGCAACAGCCAGGCTTTAATGTTTGAAAGTTTAATTGCTTTTAAACGCGCTGGTGCCGATGCAATCTTAACGTACTCGGCTTTAGAGACTGCCAAACACCTAAAACAGCGTTAGACTTCGCAACCCCGAAGATGACAGCCATTCACTATAGCTGCGTGATAAAAATCATATCTGCTGTAGAAGGTTGTTGATTGACTGCTTATTGGCTTTTGGGGTTCGTGAAAAGTTTGTCCTGCACCAAGATTGATACTGTGTGTTAAAACATAAAAACCAAAAGCAATTAGCAAAATTGCTGAAAACCGACTTAATCTTATTAAAACAGCCTGGCTTAAACGGCTTTTAATAAACTTTGTAATAGCCGCCATTAAAATCCACCACACCAATGACCCAATGAAAACAGCCACCACAAATAAAGCAATAGAAAGTTGCCCATATACCGGATCGCTCAATTTACCCGTTCCATGACCAAGAACCCCAAAACTTGCCATAACAGCTGTCATCGAAAATAAGGTAATTGGGTTGAAGAAAGTTACAGAAAACGACCCAACAAATCCGGCAAACAAGGTTTTGGGGTCTGTGGGGTTATTGGCAAGTGGATCAGGCGGTGTTGCGCGCCATTCAATAATCCCAAGTGTTAATAAAACTGAAAACCCCAAAATACTAACCCAGTCTTTATAATTAACCAGGAAATCCCCAACAAGTGTTAACCCATAGGCTGCAACCGCCCCATAAACGGCATCAGCCAATGCAGCGCCCAAACCAATTGAAATTCCGCCAGCAAATCCAGAAACAATTGTCCGCCGAATAAGCAATAAACAGGTAGGGCCAATTGGAATGGCAATAACCAAACCCACCAATGCACCTTTCAAGGCAAGCAGTAACAAGGCAATTTCCGGCGAATACATTAATCACACAGCTGACGTACAAAAAGCAAAGTAACTTGCCCAAAAATATTCTTGATTCTTTTTTTCAATCACTTGACACCCAAACAATCTTACATGATTTTCTTGGTATTGAAGTTTAAGTATATCAAAGGGTTTGTTAAAAGCAAAGAAAAGGTTAATACCTTGGATATTTTGGATATTATCGTAGAATAAATATAATATTTATTAGAAATTTTATCTTAGTGCGTATTTGTAAAAATGGCACCCTTAATTAGGATTTAATAACTTTCGAATGATCATTACACCCCGTGAATTTAAAGAATACAAGCGTCAGCCTTATGCACGGGTAATTGGTCTTGATGTTGGCACCAAGACAATTGGCTTAGCCTTAAGTGACACAGGGCTACTTGTGGCCACTCCTTTGCTTACTATTAAACGTCAGAAATTTCATCTTGATTATGCAGAGCTTCATAAAATTATTGGGGAATTCAAGATTCAGGCATTGATCATCGGTTTTCCACTTAATATGGATGGTAGTGAGGGACCGAGATGCCAATCAGTTCGGCAATTTGCCAAAAATGTTCTGGCTCAACAAGATATTCCCATAATCTTTTGGGACGAACGTCTATCAACCGTTGCCGTTACCAAACATCTTATTGCAGCAGATTTTTCGCGAAAAAAACGCGAAAAACTGGTTGACATGATGGCTGCCAGCTACATATTACAAGGATTCCTGGACTGTATTAAAGTACCCTAAATTAGCCACGTGTTACTTTTCAATAAGGAATATGGCAATGCCACATACCGAGACATCAAAGCATGGTCCTTTACATGGGCTAAGGGTTTTAGATCTAACCCGTATTTTAGCTGGACCAACTTGTACCCAATTATTGGGTGATTTGGGTGCAGATATAATTAAGATTGAAAAACCCGAAGCAGGTGACGATACAAGAAAATGGGGCCCGCCTTATGTTAAAGGCGACAATGGAAAAGATACTAGCGAAAGTGCCTATTATTTATCATCTAATCGCAACAAGCGATCAGTTGCCATTGATATTGCACACCCCAAAGGGCAGAAGCTAATCAGAAATCTTATAAAACACTGTGATATATTAATTGAAAATTTTAAGGTTGGCGATATGGACAGGTATGGCCTATCATATGCCAAGTTATCTGGCGATTTTCCAAAATTAATTTATTGCTCTATCACTGGTTTTGGTCAAACAGGACCTTATGCCAACCGCCCAGGATATGATTTTTTAGCACAAGCAATGGGCGGATTAATGAGCATCACCGGCGACCCCGCTGGCGCACCAACTAAAGTTGGGGTGGCGGTGGCGGATTTGATGTGCGGGATGTATGCGTCTGTGGCTGTTTTAGCCGCTCTTCATCACCGTAATACATACCACCAGGGACAATATATTGACCTTGGGTTATTTGACACCCAAGTTGCCTGGCTGGCCAATGTAGGACTTAATTACTTGGTTTCTCAACAGATACCGAAACGAATGGGTAATGAACATCCGAATATTGTTCCTTATACCGTCATGCCTTGCCAGGACGGCTATTTTGTTTTGGCCGTCGGTAACGATCAACAATTTCAACAGTTTTGTAAGGTAGCTAAAACAACTCTTGCTGATGACCCACGTTTCACCACAAATAGCAATCGGGTAAAAAACCGTGAATTGCTTTATCCATTGCTGCGTGATATTACCAATCAGCACCCCCAAAAATTTTGGGTGGATCATTTAACAGCAGCCAATGTCCCTTGCAGCCCAGTTAATGATATACCCCAAGTTTTTGCAGATCCACAAATTATGGCACGCAATATGAAAATATCCATGAATTATCCGCTAGCAGCCAGTAAAAAGGTTGATCTGATTGGCAACCCTATTAACATGTCGCAAACTCCTGTAACCTATAGATATGCTCCACCCCAGCTTGGTGCACATAGCCAGGAAGTTTTGCAAAATATGCTTGGCCTATCCCAAGCTGAAATTACCGATCTTTATCACCAAAAAATTATTGGTTAGCTTAGTCACAACTATTTTCAAGATAAATAATTCTTCTTTGATAATATATGACTAATCCGCCAACACATGATAAAGCAACAACAAGGGTTTTCCAGCACTTGCCGCAACATGATTATTTGGGGTGTCACTAAGTGGCGCTGGATTAAACACCATAATAAAGATCGATCGATTATTAGGGCTAAAAACTTGATCGAAACTGCTGTAATATTTAATTCCTTGCTTATCTTGGTCTAAATTTGGCAACAGCAAACTATTCTGAAGGTCGGATGCAATCAACACATGCTCGCGCATAACCCCTTCACTTGATAAAGTATATAAGCTTAGACCGAGAGATAAATCAGCAGCAACTTGCCTTAAGTGATCCAGCGGACAAATTGGTGGCTTACCATTCAAATAATAGTCTGGTTCTGGGCTACAGCCAAAGGAAGATATGTTTTTATTATATTTTTGGATCAAAAAATAATACTGATTATTAACTGGGGAAATGATCACCCCTTCCAAAACACCCTTTCTTGTACCGTCCTCAAAACGTATGATCTTTTCCATTTCCAAAGCATAATCATGGCTTATGATCTTTAAGCTGTTCTGTTGGCAATCTGCGTCAACTGTAAGGATATGTGGTTCCAATTCTCCGACCGATTTTGATCGCTCATAAGTTGTAAGTACAGGAAAAGAAATATGGCCATTTCTACTAAACATGCGATGTAGAAGCTCACTATAGAGCAATAATTGATTGGGTTTGTTAAGCAAGAACAAAGGATACCCATCAACCGCGAAAGAATTTTCAAAATTTCCATGCTGATCAAAACAAAAAAATATACTTCCACTACCCTCCACAAGTTCCATCTTTCTCTGCATATGATTAAGTTTATAAAAAAACCATCTGCCAAACGCTTGAATCATTATGCGATTATCTGCTAACCCATATAAAGAAAATAAATTATATTGCTGCTCTAGAGCCCGATTACCTTGATAAGCTTTAACCGAATAAACATTATCAAGATGCAATCTGTCTAATTCTAATGATTCCATTGATTGACCAAGAACACCATCATTAAACTCATCGTTTTCATCAGCGTTGTATAGCTTGTCATCTGATGTCCAAAGATTCACCCCTCGATGTGAGTCAATGGCTGACAAAAAGTAATTTGTGGGCACATAAAAAAGATGTTCCGTACTTACTTCCCAGGGATATTCCAAGTTTTCTGCTAAAACCTGCACTACATTCCAAGCGTTTAGAAGGATAATTACCCCATCCGGTCTTAAAACAGCACTAATAATTTCCGGCAAATACTTTAACTGCCATATAGGCTGTTCGGGTTTATTGGGGTTAATCAATTTTACTGACCGGTTTTCCTCGGCTCGGTCCCAAATTAACCAACGATCAAAACCCAATATTAACAATAATTTTTGATTTCCTTGTTGATTGACCAGATGTTCTTGCAAAATATGCCCTGATTCATCAAAATTAACCACCCACCACTGATACAGTCTTTGATTATTAACCCATGTTTGCATCACACAAATCAAAGTGGTTAAATTTTTGTTTTCGGAAAACTCGCAAGATTCCAAAAAACCATCTGGCTGTTTTAAGGGTATTTGGGTTACTTTGCTTTCCTGAGCATAAGCAGATAGGCTTAAATACAACAATGCCAGGAGAGATAGGTAAAAAATACGCAACATTTTTGTAACCCCTGATAAAAACCATCGGCATATAATTGATGGTAATTAATACATTGCTACTTTCAACGTGTACAATAGTTTTAAGCCATAGATCTTTAGTTTTTCTTGCGAAATAAAAATTCACGGCCTAATTTCACCCGTTGTTGGCCATTATATTCGATAATATCAGCCGTGGCGTAGGTTTCGGTCCAAACTTGCGGTAAATAAGAACCTGTTCCAATAACATCGATTGGTGCTTTGGCGTCTGCCATTACCTTGCATTTCAACGGATCAAAACCAGATGATCCAACAATTTTTACCTTATGAAAGCCATGCTGATCCAGCGCCTGGCGCAAGTGAAAAATAGATGCCACAGAAACACCCGCCCCAACTAAATATTTTAATTCAGCCTCGGTACGATAGCCACGAATAGCTTGCGGAGCAAATTGATCCAATACCGTGTATGATTTGGTTTGATCAAGCCCTTCCATAAAACGGCTTCCAGGCGTGTCAAGCCGAATGCTAAGACGCCCCTGTGTTATTAAATGCCTAAAATGCCTGCAGACTTCAAGACTGTCTGTGATTTCACATCCAAAATAATCAACCAAAGCGGTTAACGGTTCTTGTGGAAACATTTGATGAAACATTTGCACAGCTTTTAATGTAGACCCTGCATAACCAATAAGCGCATGAGGCATCGTGCCCAAAGCATCTGATCTACCAAAATATTTTGCTGTCGCAGCTGTTGCATTCCCGATAAAACCCCTAGCTCCAACCGTGCGTTTTGCCGCCTCTGAACCAACGCTAGCGGCGTAAGCCATCATCTCTGTCATTTCAAGACCGGCGCAATGACGGGCATCCATGGCAATAAAAGCTACATTGGGCAAATCGGAACACATGATATAAGCATTAAAGGCTGCAACACAAACAGGACCTAGTTTTTGTAAAAACAGTGTTTCCAAATCAGCTAACGCAGCAAAAGAACCTGTAATATACAAAATCGGCTCGCCAGCACCAACCCAATCACCTTCTGGATAAAGACATTCAATATCAAAATGTGTTCCACGCAACTTGGCAACTTCCTGCAGCCAGGTAATAATTAGCCGCGGTGCTGAAATAACCGGCCGGCGCATAAAAACCGCATAAGTTACCGTATTGTCGCCAAATTTCTGAACTATTTTCTTGGTACTTAGAAAATAGTGATCTGTCCATGAGGTGATTGTTTCTTCAACTGTTGAAGAATTATGTACAACAGAATCTTTTTTTACCATTTCGTTTCCTAAACAGCGCCGTGCACGCCCCCCAAACATACATATTTTATCTCGATAAAATCCTCAATACCATACTTGGAACCTTCACGCCCCATCCCACTTTCCTTAATACCGCCAAAAGGAGCAACTTCGGTTGAGATAATCCCTGTATTAACCCCAACAATACCGCATTCAAGCGCTTCGGCCACACGCCAAACCCTTGCAACATCACGACTATAGAAATAACCCGCTAATCCATATTCGCTGGAATTAGCGAGTGTGATAGCCTCTTGTTCAGTTTTAAACCGAAAAAGCGGGGCTAAAGGACCAAAAGTTTCCTCACGCGCAACCATCATATCTGATGTTACACCGGTCATAACAGTTGGTTCGAAGAAACTATGGCCTAGGCTATGTTTCTTGCCACCAACAATAAGTTTTGCCCCTTTCTTTAGGGCATCATCAATATGTTGTTCAACTTTTGCAACGGCTTTCATATCAATCAAAGGCCCCTGCTGAATACCTGGTTCTACACCATTTCCAACCTTTAGGTTATGTACAGCATCCCCCAATTTTTTAGCAAAAACATCATAAACTTTATCCTGAACCAACAACCGATTAGCACAAACACATGTCTGACCTGTGTTGCGAAATTTTGAAGCCAGTGCCCCATCAACCGCTGCATCCAAATCAGCATCATCAAAAACAATGAAGGGTGCATTCCCGCCTAATTCAAGAGACAGCTTTTTAACTGTACCTGCACATTGTTGCATCAAAATTTTCCCAACCTCGGTTGATCCGGTGAAACTAACTTTTCGCACCAAAGGATTTGTTGTCAGCTCACGGCCAATATCCTGTGCCGATCCGGTAACAATATTTATAACTCCAGCGGGAAAACCGGCGCGTTCCGCCAACGCTACCAAGGCAAAAGCTGACAAGGGCGTTTGCGTGGCTGGTTTGATGACGACCGTACAACCGGCGGCCAAGGCAGGGCCGCATTTCCGGGTAATCATGGCATTAGGAAAATTCCACGGCGTAATGGCGGCAACCACACCAACCGGCTGTTTCAGCACCATAATTCTTTTATCAGGCTGGGGATGTGGGATAATATCACCATAAATGCGTTTAGCTTCTTCCGCAAACCATTCAATAAACGAGGCACCATATACAACCTCTGAGCGTGACTCGGTCAATGGCTTTCCCTGTTCGGCAGTCATAATCAAGGCTAGGTCTTCTTGGTGCTGCATAATAAGATTATACCATTGGCGCAATAAATTAGCGCGCTCCTTACCCGATTTTGCCCGCCATGCTGGCCACGCAGCCTGTGCGGCTGTAATTGCCCGCCTGGTTTCAACCCCTGTCATATAAGGAATTTCTACAATCAATTGGCCGGTTGCCGGATTTTTTACAGCAACCGTTTTTTGGTTATCTGCCCCAAGCCATTGCCCATTAATGTACCCTAGTGGTTTTAGCAAGCCAGGGTCTTTTAAGTTTATAGATTTTATAGAATTCATGGCAACCTATTAATAATTTAGTGCGTGGTAAATAAATAAAAGCCTTTATGGTAGGCGCAAAGTAACATGGATAGCTTTAATATTCAACAGTTTATCCCTAAAAAAAGTAACTGTATGTGTTAATTATTCTATGATATCTATCTATTAGATAGAATATTAAAATTATCGCTTAAGTTAATATGAAGGGTTATTTTTTGTATAATGAATTTTTCACAAAAAGGTTTCCTACTTATCTTATATTGGGCTGTTTTTTTATATGGTCTTTTTCCCTTGTAATCGCCCAGGAACAGAGTTTTTTACGATGGATTGATGATAGTGACGAACTGAATGCTCTTTTTTCCGAAAAAAGCATTTTGGGGGAATATAACAATATTTCTAACGATACATGGATTGAATACTACCGAAAAGACGGTCAGCTTATATATAAGTATGATAATTGCTATTATCGTGGCACCTGGAAAATTCAAGAAATAAACCCTAAAGCTTGCTTTTCTTATGTGGATGCACAACAACAATCAGGGTATAGGACAAGCTGTTTTTACATAGGCCTAACAGCCGATCGCCAAATTGTTTTCGCTGTTTCAACCAAAGATAGGGCAACCAATAATCCTTCAGAGTATAACTACCCATCCTTATCAGAATTATCTTTTATAGCCCGTTCTACCAACGTAGAGTTTGGTAACTTCTACAATTTACCTATCAATGATGCAACAATAACCGACGGTTTCTGTACCAACATTATTTCACGGAAAGTAACCTGGTCGTATTTTATTCCACCGTGACGCTTTTGGCAAGGTTGCGCGGTTGATCAACATCATTACCTTTCAGCCAAGCTGCCTGATAAGCTAACATTTGCATTGGCAAGGCATAAATAATAGGGCTATTGATTAGATGGGTATTGACCGGTATTTCAAGCCGATGATGAACGCCAACCTTGGCACGTTCATGTCCCTGACGATCACTAATCAAAATAACTTGCCCACCCCGTGCAGCTACAACTTCCATATTATTTAAGGTTTTATCAAGAAGATAGTCATTAGGTGCAATGACAACTACGGGAACTTTATCGTCAATAAGCGCTATTGGCCCATGTTTCATTTCACCGGCTGCATACCCTTCAGCATGAATGTAGGTTAATTCTTTAAATTTTAATGCTCCTTCCAAAGCTAAAGGGTAAGAGACCCCGCGCCCTAAAAACAAAACATCTTTCGCTTGAGTCATTTTTTCAGCAATCTTATGGATCATATCTTGTTTACCCAGTAACTGAGCTAAAATTGCCGGTGTTTCAAGAAGTTCGGCCGTCAATTGCTGGGCTGTTTTAACGTCAAGCTGGTGGCGTTTTAAAGCTGCATCAATAACTAAACATGCCAAAACAGTTAGCTGTGCTGTGAATGCCTTGGTTGAAGCCACTCCAATTTCTGGACCAGCCATTGTTGTTACAACAACATCACTTTCACGTGCCATAGCACTTTCAGGAACATTGATTAAAGAAATGGTTTGCTGTCCCTGCTGTTTGGCATAGCGGATCGCCCCTAACGTATCAATCGTTTCACCCGACTGCGAAATACCTAAAGTTGCCTCGCCCGCTATAAAGCAACCTTCGCGATACCGAAATTCTGACCCGATATCGACATTGCAGGCAATCTTGGCATATTTCTCGAACCAATATTTAGCAACCATACCGCTTAAGTAGGCGGTACCACAACCTACAATATTAAGGCGTTGAATTTTATTCCAATCAACCTGCCCAGCAAGAGATGGAAAATGGGGTAACCTGGTTTGCGGTTGCAAATAATGCTTCAGCAGATTTCCAACCACAGATGGCTGTTCATGAATTTCCTTAAGCATATAATGGCGAAATTCACCTTTTCCAATTAATTCACCGGAAAAAGCGGTTTGTTTCACAACACGACTAACCAATTTTCCACGATTGTAAAATTGTGCCCCTTTGGGCGTCAAAACGACCCAATCATCATCTTCTAAATAGGTCACCTTATTGGTAAGTGAGGCTAAGGCAATGGCATCAGACCCCAAATACATTTCTCCTTGACCATAGCCTACCACCAAGGGGCTACCACGCCGCACACCTATTAACATTTCATCGCGGTGTCCAAAAAGTATCGCAAGTGAGAAAGCGCCTTTTAATCTTGGTAATGCTTCTGCCACCGCTTGTTCCGGAGTTTTTTGTTGTTCTAAAGAACGGGTAAGCAATACTGCAATAGTTTCGGTATCGGTTTCACTATTAAAATGATATCCTTCCTTCTCTAATTCTTGTTTCAATTCCTGATAATTTTCAATAATACCATTATGAACTAAAGCTACAAGATTGGTTGCATGAGGATGAGCATTTTGTTCACTTGGTTTGCCATGGGTAGCCCAACGTGTATGACCAATACCAACTGTTCCCGGCAAAGGGCGTTCTTTGATAAGGTCGCCTAGTTTCTCAAGCTTCCCTTCAGCGCGGCGACGCTCAATATTTCCATTTACTAGTGTCGCAACCCCTGCAGAATCATACCCTCTATATTCCAACTTCTTCAGCCCATCCAACAACAGCTGAGATACCGGCCGCTTGGCAACAACACCCATAATTCCGCACATTATTTTTTCTCCTTGCTTTGTTGTTTCTCTAGACGATACTTAGTGGCACGCCCTAGTTTATTTATCTGGGAAGAACGTGCAACCGCTATACTATCTGCCGGAACATTTTGTGTAATAACGCTGCCCGCACCAACAATTGCTCCTTTGCCAACAACAATTGGTGCAACCAGTGATGTATTTGACCCAATAAAGCTTTCATCTTCAATGATGGTTGGATATTTGTTAACACCGTCATAATTACATGTGACCGTTCCAGCGCCTATATTAACTGATTGCCCAATTGTTGCATCACCAACATATGAAAGATGGTTGATTTTTGCGCCCTTACCTACCGTACTATTTTTTATTTCAACAAAATTACCGATGTGCGCTTGTTCTTGTATTTCCGTTCCTGGTCTGATTCGTGCAAAAGGGCCTATCTTAGCAAACCGCCCAACCCGGACACCTTCCAAAACCGAGAATGGGCGTATTTCTGCCCCCTCTTCAATCACAACTGCCGGACCAATATGAACAAAGGGATGAATAAGAACATCATGTGCCATCTTAACATCAGCATTTAACCATACTGTATTTGGGTCAAGTAATGTTACACCCTTCTGCATCACTTGCTGATGCAGGCGTTTTTGCATTAGCTGATTAACATGGGCCAACTCGGCACGCGAATTAACGCCCAAGACCTCGGTTGCTTCTGTTGCGACAACCACTGCTCGCTGACCTTGTTGATTAGCTAATTTGATAATATCTGTTAAATAATACTCGTTTTGAGCATTGGCATTGCTTAGCAACCCCAATAATTGGGGCAATAAAGTCCCTCGCACCATCATGATACCGGAATTACACAAATTGATCTTTTTTTGATCGCTGGTTGTGTCACGTTCCTCGACAATCTCTTTTAACAGTCCGTTATCAATAACTAATCGGCCATAACCAGTTGGGTTGATCATACGCATACCCAAAACAACTAGTCCGACAGGTTGTTGTTGGCCTTGTGCCTGATCAAAAATACGGCGCATATTTTCAAGGGTTTCCGCTGTAACAAGAGGGCAATCGCCATAAAGTACAAGCACATCGTGATTGGCAATATTTTGCAGTGCCGAAAGTCCTACTTGCACGGCATGTCCTGTACCCAATTGCTTGTCTTGAATGACCGTTGGCCAAGGAAATGCAACATCAGCAACATTTTGCATGTTAGGCCCAACAACAACAGCCAACTGCGATGGTTTTAGCTGAATTGCTGTATTCATAACGTGGCGCAACATTGGCCAACCGGCAACAGGATGCAGAACCTTTGGAAGCGACGACTGCATCCGCTGACCTTTTCCTGCAGCAAGAATAACAACTGCTAACAAAGCCAATTTTAATCCCCTATATAATAACATCGATACCATATCGATTTGTAGCATAAAAACGATCAAATAAAATGGCAAAAATATGGCATCACTTACTAATAAGCAATACAGCAAGTAATTAGCTAGTCTTATCGATTATACCGGGCATCATCGTATTTTGGGTATCATCAACTGCCGCTGATCCAATGTTTTTTGGACGTCCACGTCTCACATGTTGTCTTGGCTGTGATTCCTCTAATTTATGTACATTAGTTGATACAACATTAGTGGTTGGATTGGTTATAGGCACCTGCCCAATCAATGCCGCTGGCAGCTGCAGGCCATCTGGTTCGCGGGTTATCTGAAGATTCGAATCACTAGTTATGCTGTGCACGGGCATATCCATTTTTGATGCTGTTGGAACAATTTCTTCTGTATTAGGCACATCATTCTCAGTTATTTCTTGATCCCCGGTAAATTCTTGATGATGTTCGTTTGTTCCATCAAAAGTCGTTTGATTTTGTTGGTGGCGGTCCCGGTGATCATGGTGGGGGGTATGATTAATAAGCCGGTAGTAATGTTCCGCATGTTGAAAATAATTTTCTGCAGCAACGCGGTCACCAGAAGAGTTAGCGTCCCGGGCCATTCCCAAATATTTGTCAACTATTTGCTGTGGATTGCCACGAATCTTAACATCACCACCGTTACTTTCAAAAGTTTGATTGCGTGCAAAATTTCCCTGTTTCCGAGGATGACGCATACGTGAGCGATGGGCGATTGAACCTTGTTTCATGGTTGTTTAACTGTTTCTTTCTTTGAAAAAATAAGACAAAACCGGAATGCACAAGTCGATAAGACTAGTGTCTTGAGCAAAACAGTAGCTATTGACGAGGACCATTAGTATCCTTGCATTTAATTCCGATGATATTTGTTTTAAGCTTTCGTATCATTTATAATGATGGCCAGCTACTTTAGGGGATTGCATCACAAGCAACCAGTAAAAATATTTGCCAGAAGGCTAATTAATATTTTCCCCAATGCCGCCATAACACCTGAAAAAAAGGCAAAAATCAAGTAAAATATTATCACGCTTTATTACAAAATCACCATCAACGTTGTTGCAAAATTGTCGATAAATCCCAACGCTGCGCTTCAGCTAATTTTTTTCTGCCTTCCATAGACAATTTTGGTAGTATATCAAAAACCAGGGCATGGAAATTTTCTTGGATTTGGGTGTTTAATGAACGCACCTGCTGCATCAACTGGTTTATCATTGCTAAATCTTGATCAGGTTGATCAATCAGTGCCGCCAATTTTTGGTTGGTTTGTTTCAGTTCACGTCGCAAATACTGAAACGATTCTCTTTTACTAGCAAATGACTGACTTACAAGCTGCCGATCAACAGCTGGAAGTTTTTGAATAAACCGGTTAATGGATACAGCGTTTACCCTTGGCACAGAAGGCTGTTCAACGCCACCCCACCAAAAACCTATAAAAAAGGCATTAAACATTAGCGAAAACATCAATATAATTAATAAAATGGGGGTCTTTTTAGCTATCTGTTCATTCGACATGGTATTGCCTTAATCTTCAACAATCATAATTAATGCTGGGTCTGCATAAAAATCACCAACTTCAAGATCAGTCTGTTGATAATGTTGTCCTAGCACCCAGCCACCCGATATAAAAACCATCAAAGAGGCTGACATCAGTACATAAGCACGTAGCCTTGATTTTACCCATATTTTTAGTTTGTTCCAAGTATCAAGTTGATATTCTTGAAATTTGAAAAGACTTCCTGCCTTTTGCTTGGAATGTTCCGCCCTTATTTGCTGGCATATCTGCTGGGCAAGTGACGCAGAAATAGCTGGAACATAAACGTGTCTAAGGACTGCATCCAGTTTTTTCTCTTTGCTTAAGGTTGCTGCCAATTCTTGATCTTGGGAAAGGTAACTATCTTGCATATGCTGGTGTAGCATTTTAGATGAATCCGGCCATTTTTTAGTATCTGCACCAAAATTTTCGATCATGCAATGCAATTTTTTCTTATCGACCATATTAAAATCCTTTATTATATCAAATCTGCTAGTCGCAACCGTAATGATTGACGCGCCCGGATTATTAGGGACTCAAACGCTTTTAAACTGACCCCAAGAAATGATGCTGCTTCTTGATACGAAAGACCCTCGTAAAAAAATAACGTGAAAGCGATCCTCTGGCGTACTGGCAAAACGAGCAAGGCTGCTTTTACGCGCCTTTCCGTTTCACTTTGCTGCGCTAACCCTTCCGGCGTTAGAACAGTGTTTGAAGCTGAATAAACTTTATCTTCACTTAGGTTGTTTGCTATATCCTCATTTAATTCAACATTTTTCGGTCGCCGCAACTGATCAAGACAGCAATTAACCACTACCCGATAAAACCAGGCTGTAAACGAAAGAGGACGTCTAGAGTTGTTCTGCCATTTTCCCGCTTCACGCCAAAGGCGCATCCAAGCCTCCTGTACAGCATCCTCGGCATCATGCTTCGATAACAAAAAACGATACGCTATTTGAAAATAGCGCGCTATATGTTTATCCATCAACGTTTTAAAAGCCTGTTGATCACCCGCACCAACTTTCAAAAGCAGACTATCGTCATCATAATCGTCCATGCGTAATCTAACCTAAAATTTTATCCTACCTATAAGACGATGAATCCTCGAAAAACCTGCGCTGATCTATGATAGAATAATTGCAGAAATAATAAACCCCATGATACTAGCACCAAAAATCATAGCACATAGCAAAAAACGACGATGAAAATGCTGTGCCTGGGGCAAAAAAGTATCCTTTTTAAACCACAACCAGCCATTAGCAAGAAGGTGTAAAATGCTTTGTGGTGGACGGCGACCTTTTACTAATAATTTGTAGCCATTATAAAAAGCCATCACCCAGCTGGCAGCAGCCACCATGGCCAAGACCCAAATAATATACTGACCCATTATTTCAATCCTTTTACACGACAAAAGTTATATTGCTTTCACGAGCTAACCATGTCACAGATAATAAGAAGACTTAACGATTTTTATATGTAGTTGCCCGATATAGATAGTTGTGGAATATTTTGAAATTATTGTCTAACAAAATCCAGTATATTACCATGAAAACATTCAATATATCATGGCTATTTCAGTTTATCGTTGGGATAATAATTTGTATACCAACACTTATTATTTTACTGCGGCTGTTAGAACCTTATAGTAGTGATTTTAGTCACCTACGTGCTACTGTACTACCCGAATTTGTTTGGAACTCTATCAGTTTAACATTCGCTGTTGGCGCTTTAAGTCTTTTTTTTGGTTACACCTGTGCCTGGTTAATCACCTTTTGCAACTTCCCCGGAAAAACTTTTTTTCGCTGGGCGTTAATCTTGCCGTTAGCTTTCCCAGCTTATATCCTTGCATATCTGTATACCGATTGGCTGCAGTTTAGTGGTCCAGTGCAAAATTTTATCCGCCAAATTGGTAATTTTGGAAAAGAAGATTATTGGTTTCCACAAATACGCTCTTTGGGTGGTGCAGTTTTTATCATGTCACTGGCTTTCTATCCCTATATTTACCTATTAATCCGAACAAACTTTCTGAGGCAATCAAGTGCTGCCCTTGAAGTTAGCAGAACACTGGGCGTAGGACCATGGAATACCTTCTTAAAAATTACCTTGCCGCTATCCCGTCCAGCATTGGTTGCCGGTTTTACACTTGTAGCAATGGAAACACTAGCCGATTTTGGGGCTGTTGCTTATTTTGGCATTCCAACACTAACAACAGGTATTTACCGGGCATGGACTTCGCTAAACGATTCCAATACTGCCGCACAGCTAAGTGGTTTTTTATTACTCATTATTTTTGTTTTAATTATTGCTGAATATCTTAACCGAAACACGCGACGCTTTCAAACAACAGAAAAACAGGTTCGCTATCCAAGCCCGTACGTTTTAAGGGGTATAAAAAAGTATTTAGCCGTTACTATATGTTTCTTACCAGTTATTTTTGGTTTTATTTTACCAGTAATGCTACTTGGTATAAATATTATTGATAATTTTGGCGTTATCTCTTTCGGTTCGTTGTTACCTTCCTTAAAAAACAGTTTTGTTTTGGCAAGTATTGCTGCTGTGATTGCAATAGTTTTAAGCTTTTTTTTGGTTAGCAGTGAACGATTTCAACCCACGATAATATCGAAAGCTGTCAACAAGATTGCTTATTTAGGTTATGCTACTCCGGGTATTATTATAGCAGTTGGATTGCTTATTATGTTTGGATTTTTTAGCAATTTGGGACAAAGTTTTTTATTTACCGGCAGTATTATTGCCCTTATTTACTGTTATCAGGTACGCTTTCTAGCAACTTCACTGGTTAGTGTTGAGTCAGGATATAGTAAAATCCCATTGTCGATGGATTCAGCAGCTAGGTCATTGGGGCATTCTTCTTTCGGAATATTCAAACGAATCCATCTTCATTTTCTATGGCCAACTCTTTTGTCGGCTTGGCTACTTGTTTTTATTGAAGTCACGAAGGAATTAACAGCTACCTATGTTATTCGGCCATTTAACTTTGATAAACTTGCTATCCGGTCTTACCAGCTCATTATTGATGAGCGTATAATCGAAGCTTCTCTTCCTGCTCTTACACTTGTTATCCTTGGGATTATTCCTGTCATTTTGCTTTCCAAACAGTTTGAAAAAAGCCACAGCCCCAACCAAAATTTTTAGAAATTAATCAAGCGTCACAAATCGTTTATCACTTAAATAAAAAAAGGGCCAATAAATTTGGCCCTTTTTAGTTATCAAACTGTTTAGTTTAACGCCAACCAACACGATCAAAAATGCGCTGGGCTAATGGTTGCTGTTCAGCAAAGCGTGCCACATTTAAATCATCAATTTTAAATTTTGGCGTAAGTGTTCTAAGTTCTGTTTGAACCTGGACATCTGCAACTACTGGGTATTCATTATTACCTTCAGCAAAATAACGCTGGGCTGATTCACTTGCTAAATATTCTAAAAAAAGAAGGGCAGCTTCTGGGTGTGGGGCATATCTTAGCATCCCTGCTCCAGAAATATTAACATGCGTTCCTTGTTGTGTTTGGTTGGGAAATATAACAGCAACTTTTTGAGCGATATCCCTGTCTTCAGTTTTTTCAGAACGAAGCAAGCGAATATAATAATATGTATTCGCAACTGTTAATGAACATTCACCAGCGGCAACAGCTTTAATTTGGTCTGTATCCCCTCCGACAGGTTGGCGGGCAAAATTTTCCTTTACGGCTTGTGCCCATTTCTCGGCAGCAACTTCACCATCATGGGCAATTATGGCACCCAGCAATGATAGATTATAAACATTGCTGCTTGAACGCATACAAATCATTCCTTTAAATTTTGGATTTGCTAAGTCTTGATACGTGCTCACTTCATTTGCCTGAACAAATTTGGGATTATAGACGATAATCCGCGCACGGCTTGAAAAACCAAACCAATTGCCTTGTGGATGTCTTAGATTTGCAGGTATTTTGTCATTTAATATTTTTGATTGGATTGGTGCGAATAAACCAAGTTGGTCTGCGCGCCACAACCGGCCGGCATCCACGGTAATCAGTATATCTGCCGGGCTATTTGGTCCTTCGTTTTTAATACGCTCGATTAATAAATCTTCACCAC
>JAEUKQ010000070.1 GCA_016794225.1 Alphaproteobacteria bacterium
GAAATTCGTGAAGTGGAAGAACCTTTTTCAATTGGACAAACTGGCTCTTCTGCGATGCCACACAAACGTAACCCGATAAAATCAGAAAATTTAACGGGTTTATCACGACTGATACGTACAAATTGCCAAGCTGCTCTTGAAAATATTACATTATGGCATGAACGTGATATGTCCCACAGTTCTGTTGAACGTATTGTTTTACCACAAACAACAATCTTATTAGACTTTGCTTTGGATAGGCTTAAGAAGATTATTGATGGGCTTATTGTTTACCCCGAACGGATGAAAGACAATTTAATGCAGTCAGGTGGCATTATATTTTCACAACGCATCCTGCTTACCCTTATAGAAAAAGGTATGGATCGCCAAATAGCATATAACCTAATCCAAAAACTTAGCCATCAAAGCATGGCAGATAATCATAATTTTTATAATCTTTGTGCTCATAACCAAAGTATTGCACAGGTAATTGATTCAAAGGAATTAAAAGAACTATTTGACGTTCAATTTTATATACAGCGAATACCATATTTATTTGAACGCGCTTTTAATAACTAAGAATTTACTTGCATAAGCCTAACTTTTGTTTTGTTCTTGCAATATTTGTTGCTTTGCAAGCATTTTGAATTCTTGCATTTGCTTACGTATTAAATGTTCTGAGATCGATACTCGACGTTCACGACAGTCATGCATGACTTTTTCAACAACGTCATCATCGCCCGGCTTCTCAAAATCCGCCATTACAACGGATTTAGCATATTGCTCTGCATTTGAATCGTTCAGTCCAAATTGTTTTGCTAGCCACAAGCCTAGTAATTTATTACGGCGCGCTGTAACCTTAAAATCAAGTTCTTGATCAATTTTATATTTTTGTTCAAAGGCTTTTTGCCGATCATCAAAGCTAGTCATTCTTCTTTTCCCTATTTTAATAACAAGTGCTATTAATTATACTAAGGTGTTATATGGTTCAATTCAATTCAACAAAAAATTAACTTTGGCAATAAAAATTTATAAGCAAGGAAAGTCATTGATGTTAAAATCAGCTAAAATTCGAGAAACAACAGCAAAAAAATACTACAAAGGTCCCGAAAGTGGCACGCTGATACAGTTATTTAATGATGAGATTGATTTTTTTGAAAAACATAAAACTGGCAAGGTAACTGGTAAAGGTGTTTTGTGTAACCGGATATCTTCTTTTTTGTTATCAAAATTATCCGAAGCAGGTTTTCCAACAAGTTTTATTAGACGCCTAAATATGCGTGAACAGCTTATTCGCGAGACAGAAAAACTGCCAATTTTTTTGATCATCCGTAATGTTGCAGCTGGTCATTTTGCAAAAAGGCTGGGGCTTATTGAAGGGACAAAGTTACCGCAACCGCTTATTGAGGTTTTTTATCATGCGTCCGATTTAGATCACCCCCAGATTTCAATTGAGCATTTATTATCTTTTTCTTGGTTTACCGCAACTGAAGTTGAGGGAATAATCAACTATACACGTAGACTCAATGATTTTTTATGCGGTTTTTTTAGTGGTATAAATTTCCGCTTAGTGGATATGAAGATTCAATTTGCAAGATTATCGGATCACGACGATCAAAAAATTGTTCTTGACCAAGATATTTCTCCCGATAGTTGCAGGTTATGGGATATGAATGCAAATGCAAAAGATGCATTAGGAAAAGAGTTGTTTGGTAGTGGTCGAATCTATCAAGAATTAGCAAAAAGATTGTCTGTATTCTCCGATGATGGTGCAAAAGATTTTACGACAACCACCTCAATTCAGTAATACTGAGGTATATGTTGACTATTATAATAAAATACCTATTTCATAAGTTAATTTATTGTTAAATGGAGCTGTTAGCATATGGCAATGACGGTTGAAGAAATCACGAAACTAATTAAACTATCGATACCTGATGCTATTATCAAGCTTGTGGACCAGCGCGGAGACCAAGATCATTATCAAGCAACTATCCATTCAAACTTGTTTGCTGGTAAATCAAAAATCCAACAGCATCAATTAGTATACCAAGCCCTTAAGGGTTATATGGGCGGACGCTTGCATGCGTTATCGCTGACAACAATTGCAATTACTGAAACATCTAAAAAGTAAGGAGCTCTTTATCCATGAATACAACAGCTATCGTTGAGCAGATAAAAAAAGATATTCGTGATAACGACATAGTTTTATACATGAAGGGCACGGCAACACTACCGCAATGTGGTTTTTCTGCTGTCGTTGTTCAAATTTTAAACCGACTTGGTGTTCAATTTAAGGGTGTCGATGTACTACCAAACCCCCTATTGCGCCAAGCAATCAAAGACTTTACACAATGGCCAACACTACCACAATTATATGTTAAAGGAGAATTTGTGGGAGGAGCAGATATTGTACGTGAAATGTATGAAAATGGTGAGTTAAAAGAATTGATTGATGCAAAAGGCATAAAAGTTACCTTGAAATAGATGCTTGTGCCAAAAACCATATTGATTTCTGGTGCCAGTAGCGGTCTTGGCCAGGCTTTAGCACTTGCTTATGCCAATAAAAACACCGTTTTGTTTTTAGCTGGTCGTGATAGGCTTCGTTTATCGGCAACTGCGTCTGCGTGTGAAAAGTTAGGTGCTAAAGTATATACGGACTGTTTTGATATAACCGATGCAAAACTAGCTGAAAATTGGGTTCTGACGTGTCATGACAAGCAAGCATTTGACCTTGTTATTGCTAATGCAGGTATTTCTGGTGGTAATTATGGTCAAATGGAAAACACAAAACAATCGTATCAGATTATTTCAACAAATGTTTTAGGCGTAATGTATACGGTTATCCCTGCGATTTCCGTGATGCAGCATAGTAGTGGTGGTCAGATTGCCATCATTGGTTCGTTAGCTGGATTAAAAGGTTTTCCAGGTGCGCCAGCTTATTGTGCAAGCAAAGCAAGCATAAAGGTTTGGGCAGATTCTTTACGTCCAACGTTAAAAAAAGATAATATTTTTTTATCACTGGTGTGCCCAGGTTTTATTAAGACATCGATGACCGATCAAAATAAATTTCCAATGCCTCTGATGATGTCTGCTGAACGTGCAGCTAAGATTATCAAAAATGGATTAGAAAAAAAGAAACCCTGGATTATTTTTCCCAAGACAATTTATGTAATAATTCAAATGCTTAATATGCTACCTATTGCCATTTCTGATCACTTGCTTGCAAGATTACCAAAAAAACAAGGCCTTGAGTAAGCGAATTATTGTTGCGTATTTGACGGTTGATTAGGACGAATAATTTTTAACCATTCTTGTATATTACGGTTATGTTGTTCTAACGTTTCGGCAAAAAAATGACCGCCACGACCATTTGCTACAAAAAACAACTCTTTTGACTGAATTGGATTTAAAGCAGCAAGAATGCTAGCTTTTCCTGGATTAGCAATAGGTGTTGGTGGCAATCCAAAATTTGTATAAGTGTTATACGGCGTATCTCTTCTTAAATCTTCCTTTTTCAACGCACGAGCGAATTCATACTCGCCCAAAGTGATACCATAAAGAACAGTAGCATCAGACTGTAACCTCATTTTTATACGCAGCCTATTGATAAAAACAGCAGATACTCTTGCCCTTTCTTCATCAAGACCGGTTTCTTTTTCAATAATTGATGCCAAAACAAGTGCTTCTTGGGCGGTTTTGATTATACTTTTATCAACAGAACCTTTGCGCCAATTAGCCTCTAAAAACTGTTGCATGGCCTGCTCCATACGCAACAGAAGTTGTTGTCGATCATACAACAATGGAAAGTAGTAAGTTTCAGGTAGTAACGCGCCCTCTTGTAGGCTATTAAAATATTCTGTGGTAACATATCCACTTAGATTGAGATTCTCTTGAAGCAAATTTAATATTTGCCTTTTGGTCAATCCTTCAGGAATAGTTATTTGATATTGATCAACTTTTCCAGCATATAGCCGTTGAAAAATTTGCTCAATGGAATAAGGGGTATTAAAAGTATAGGTACCTGCTTTAAGTATATTCTTACCTGCAAGCAACCGATCAATTATAAAAAAATCTAACTCATTTGTTAATATACCTTGCTGAATAAAACTAGTAGCAACCAGTTTTTTTGGTTGCCCATATGGTATAACAAGCTGAAAATCGCGTTCGGTTAATGTTTGAATTGAAAGTTGATTAACACGTATATTCAAAATCAAACAAGTAAATAATACAAAGTAAAGCATCACATGTATTATTTGCTTTATCAATTTCAAAACCTATTTTGGTGGTGGCGCAAAAATAAGGCTGGCATTTGTTCCACCAAATCCAAATGAATTTGAAAGGACAAAACGTACATCACGCTTTTTAGCTTTATGAGGAACAAGATCAATATCACAACTGGGTGATGGATTATCTAAATTCAATGTTGGTGGAACTATCTGATCTCGTAACGCTAATATTGAAATAATAGCTTCAACACTACCTGCTGCTCCTAGCAGATGGCCTAAGGATGATTTTGTTGATGACATCGAAAGCTTGTATGCTGCCGAACCAAACAACCTTTTAACTGCCCCCAGCTCAATTTCATCACCTAAAGGTGTTGAGGTACCATGTGCATTGATATAGTCGATCTGGTCTGGTCTTATATTAGCACGTTTTATCGCATTCACCATTGCACGATATGCTCCATCCCCTTCAGGCGATGGTGCTGTAAT
>JAEUKQ010000071.1 GCA_016794225.1 Alphaproteobacteria bacterium
TTTTCATGCGGGTAAATAGCAAACACAATTCCATTAAGAGGGAAAAAAGCAATATCGTCTTGAACAACCGGCTTCCAGCCAAGACCATCACGATAAAAAGAAAGGGACTTCTGAAAGTTATTAACTCCTAAAGTAATAATATTAATACGCGGCAGGGGCTTTATAGGTTGATCATTCATATTTGCGCACTTTTTTGTAAAATTACTTATCTGAGTTCTCTTTGGAAAATATCTGTAAGCTAAGACACGTTTTATAACATATAGTAATTTTGCTGTTTTAGCAATTTATTATGCTTATATTGATCTACTGATGGAAGGCTAACTAATAATCTTACCCAAAAATTTTCCGTGCAAATATGGTAAAGTACCAAGCATATTGCTGGAAAACTTTGGCGGGATTATCGCCGGTTGCAATACGCATGGCATAGGTATCAAGCGCTCCTGATAAAAAGTCGGTTATCATCATTGTTTTTCTGGGTTCATGAATGATATCAGCTACCCCTTCTTTTAGTGCTTTATAAGCGGTTTTACGATCTTGTGCCTGACAATAAGCTGTGCCAAGAACATTTGGGCCTTCCAACAATATGATCTTTGCGTAATCTTGTTCTGTAAATATGCGTAAATATTCCACACAGCCATCAATTAGGTTTTGAACACGATCCCGACCTGAATAGGGATAGCGTTCTAATCTGTGCAAAATCTGCTGATGCATATTATCATAAACTGCACAAAACAGATCGCGTTTATCGGTAAAATGATGGTAAAGCGACCCGCGCGAGCTTTTTGCCTTTTTGATAATTGCCGTTGTTGATGCCTGGTGGTAGCCATGGGTACAAAATTCTTCTGCCGCAATGGCCAACAATGTTTTGCGGGTTCGTTCCAGATTTTCTTTATTTGAACCTTTTGGTTTGCTCATAGTTCAATCAATCTATTGACAAATAGACAGATTGTCTATATCTATTTTATAGACACATTGTCTGTAAAAAATTCCAAAGGAAAAACCCATGAAAATCAACAGCTATTATCCAGTTTTATGTGTTCAAGATATTGAACTGAACCATGTTTTTTATCAGCAATATTTTGGATTTAGCACAGTTTTTCAAAATGAATGGTATGTGCATTTAACCAACACCCAACAGCCCGAGGTTAATTTAGCTTTGCTAGATTATCGTCACGCTTCGTTGCCACATAATTATCGTAAGACAGTACAGGGGGTTTTACTGAATTTTGAACTTGATGCGGTTGATGATATGTATAACCACCTAAAACAGCAGGGTCTATCCATTTTACTGCATCTGCGCGATGAACCTTGGGGGCAGCGTCATTTTATTGTCCAAGGCCCAGAAGGTATAATGATTGATATCATTAAAATTATCGAACCAACAGCTGCATTTTTGATGCAATAAAAAATATTAAAAAACCTGGGTCGGTTTATAATAGTTGTTGGTGCGACGCAAGCGTAGGACAATGTAATTTTCCCCCAAAATTGCCAGTGTGGTATATGAAAATGTTTATAGGGTGAGTTGCTTTAATACAGGAATTTTCATAACCTTCTTTGGTAGTAGTGGTCTCTTAAGCTGATGTGTCCTTTGTATCGATTTTTATTTAATTCCAGGGTGCTTTGGACAATAAAACACCCAAACCGCACCACCCTGTAATACCAGCTATGGCAAAGGCAAAACCAAGGAAACCCGCTAAATATGTTGCCCAAATCTGGCCAAATAATCCAAGCAAACTAAAGATCAATACAAGCAACCCAATAATAATTTGCACTTGTCTAAAAACAGGTAGTTTGGCTTTAGTTGCCCTTACTAAGGGTAAATGTGCTTTACGCCATCCTTCAATTCCACCGTCAATAGTAAAAATATCATCCTGCTTAAACCCAAGATGGTTTGTTGTGATGATACGACAAGCTTCTTCTGCGCGCTTGCCATGCTGGCACTGAAAAATAATTTTTTGTTGTGGGGATGGGTTAATATACTGAGCAAAATTGCTGATGTTGCTTAGGGGTAAAGATATTGCATATGAAATATGTTCAGTTTTAAATTCGTCATCCTCGCGTACATCAATTAAAATTGCCTTTCTTTTGGAAAGTAGTTCGTAAGCCTGTTGGGCTGTAATATTGTGATGATTGTTTTGGGTGTTCATGTTTATCCAGATTATTTCTGACAATAATGTTGATACAATATGTGCATAATTTCTTGGGCGGCTTGGTTGCTGATAAAGTAGTAAAGTGTTCGGTGTTCGCGCCGGAATGATACAATTTTTTCTTCCTTCAATTTGCGCAGATGCTGTGAAACCGATGTTTGGGCCATTCTGGTTGCTTGAATAAGTTGCGTTACATTTTTTTCACCATCAATTAACAAACACAAAATACGCAATCGGTGCGTATTAGATAAACCACTTAGAAAGGCCGATGCTTGATCAACGTTTTTGTTCATTTTTTGTAAAGTATTCATGTTGATACCGACCTGCTTGACAATTTATAATAAATTAATATCATAAAATTATGATATTATGAATTCACAATATAAAGCAAGGGAAAAATTAATGACGAAAGAATATAAACAAATTATTGGCGATATTTCCCAATATACCGGCGAATTAAGAAAAGTTGCTCCAGACGCAATGAATGGATTTTATGCAATGGCCAAGGCGGCAACTGCAGATGGTGCGCTAGATAAGAAAACCAAAGAATTTATAGCCTTAGCAATTGGCGTAACGCAGCGTTGCGATGGATGTATAGGGTTTCATGTTAAGGCGTTAAAAGAGCTTGGAGCTACGCGTGAACAAATTGCCGAGGTTTTATCGATGTGTGTTTATATGGGTGGTGGCCCTGCTTTAATGTACGCTGCCGATGCTTTGCGTGCTTTTGACCAGTTTAATAAATAGCTAGGCCGAATGTTTAAACAAATAGGTGGCATGGGTAATGATGGGGGTATTGGGTTTTAAACGCCACCATCTTTACAAAATTATAAGACACTGAAACAACGCGGCCTTGGTTTATGTATTATATATCTTACGTCAGTAAATATATGGCTAATAAAGATAAGCGATGGATAAAACACAAGTTATTCAAGCCCCTAATATTTTGGCGCAGGAACGCCACCTTAAAATTTTCCGCCTGTTGCCGGGGAAATGCCCAATGGGAATCATTATGGGTGCAATTGGCAATGAATTGCAATTGCCACATGCCAATTTGTCTTTGCAATGGGTCAATATATTGAAGATCGAAGATTTAATGATTAAAATTTAACAATCATCATGACCATCAAGGAACATAAAAAGAATGGCCCACACAATTAACATTCGCATAGCTCATCAACATGATGTAGCCAAATTGACTAAATTATTTAATCAATATCGCCAATTTTACAATCAATCATCGCAGCTAGAACAAGCAGAAAGATTTATTAGTGAACGCTTGAAAAAACATGATTCCACCATTTTTGTGGCAGAAGCAGGAGGGGTAAAAAACAATGATCTGCCCCAAATTATTGGATTTTGCCAGTTATATCCTTGTTTTTCATCGATCAGCATGAAGAAAGCATGGATATTGAATGATTTGTATATTACCCCTGATTTTCGCAAAAATGGGGTGGGGAAAAAGTTGATTGAACAGGCCTTGGAATTTTGCCGCAACAATCAGGCAGCCTATGTGACCCTGCAAACCGCCCACACTAACACCGCCGCCCAAGCATTGTATAAGAAACTTGGGTTTGAAGAAGAGAAACAATTTTTGACGTTTAATTTTGGGTTTTGAAATTAACCGATAACATTTTTCTTGTTATCGGTTGCACTCTCAAAAATTATTAATTAAGTGTGTGCGTATAATTTCTATCAAAGAAGTAAATCCATTTGCCGCATTTTGTTTGCGCTTTTCTCTAGTATCAAGATTTGAATTTAAACTGAAATTTTATTTTATAAAATTGCAATAATTGAATTAAAGTTAAAGGATAACTTTTTCGACATTTAGTTGCAAATATATCACTTGGAAATTAAAAATTTAGAGTAAAATGATTTTTGAACATATTGGATGTTTCTAATTTTCTTATTTTCCTGAAATGGCTTGATTAATCATAATATATCTATATATCTAGATAAATAGATATATGTAGGTGAGCGATGGATAAAACACACGTTATTCAGGCCCTTAGTGCTTTGGCGCAGGAAAGCCGCCTTGAAATTTTTCGCCTGTTGGTGGAAAAAGGCCCCGCCGGCCTGATGATGGGGGCTATTGGTGATACCCTTCAATTACCGCATGCCACTTTATCTTTCCATTTGGACAAATTGCGTCAAGCGGGGCTTGTGAATCATAAGCGCGAGGGGCGCAGCGTTATTTACAGCACCAATTACGAAGCGCTGGTGGGGGCCATCCGTTATCTCACGGAAAATTGCTGTAACGATTCCGATATGACGTGCCGTATCGAAATTAAAGATCAGGAAACCTGTT
>JAEUKQ010000072.1 GCA_016794225.1 Alphaproteobacteria bacterium
CTACCCGACGATATTCAATCAGTTGTTTGTTATGATACACTTAAAAAACGTCTACTCCAGATATTTGCACAAACGCGCTATAATCTACTTGAAACCGTTGCCAGCAGCATTGCTGATATTTGTCTTAAAGAAGATAAGGTAGTGACAGTTCTTGTGTCAGTTGAAAAGCTGGATGTTTATAGCGACTGTTCTGCCGGTGTAGAGCTTTATCGTGAACGGGCAAGCAACCGAAAGCCTAACAACGACAAAATTATGCACAGCCAAAAATAGTATATATGGTTTTATAATTGTGAGACCCGCTTGTTGCAAAGGATTGTTTATTAATATAAAATATTATCATTTATTTTCAAATGTTTATATAGTTTTTCTGATTAATATATACTTCATGTGTATAAATTTTATTGTATGGCTAATAAAGGAGGTGTAATGCTGTGTGTGATGATTATCCACAAAGTTATCCACAGCTTTATCAACCGATCACTAAAAAATATTTTTGACGGATTTTAGGTGTTTTTTAAAAAAATTTAGTTGTTATTGTTTATAGCCATTTGATCTTAAACAATTTTTTTAAAATATTATTGCACAACATGGAAAAAAAGACTGACACCATAAATAAACACTTGTCTTATCATAGCCAAGAACCTTCCTTGGTAGGGGTTAACATATTAAAACAACAATTAAAAACTGTTGATAACAAACCTGGTGTTTATCAAATGCTTAACCAGACAGGCGATGTTCTGTATGTTGGTAAAGCGCTAAATTTGCGTAAAAGAATTAGTAATTATACCATTATAGGCCGCCTGCCCATCCGTATTCAACGGATGATTGCTGAAACAAGATCGCTTGAAATCATCACAACCCACACAGAAGCAGAAGCGTTATTGCTTGAATGTAATCTTATTAAGAAACTGCGACCACGCTATAATATCTTGTTACGAGATGACAAATCTTTCCCATATATTTTAATCACAAAACATCCAACCGCACCTGCGCTGACAAAACATCGTGGAGCCAAAAACATACCCGGCAGCTATTATGGCCCATTCCTTTCAGGGCAAGCTGTTAACAGTACAATAATTGATTTACAACGCGCATTTTTACTTAGGTCTTGTTCTGATCATGTATATGCAAATCGTAGCCGACCTTGCTTATTATACCAGATTAAACGATGTGCAGCACCGTGTGTTGGTAAAATTAACACTGCAGATTATTTTTCTTTGGTAGAGCAAGCACAAAACTTTTTGACTGGTAAAAATGTGGAAATCCAAAATCAGTTAAGAATGCACATGCAACAGGCCAGCGAGGCGCTTAATTATGAGATGGCTGCCAATTACCGTGACAGGCTTCGGGCATTAACACATATTCAGACACAACAACATATTTTCATTGATGGCTTAGGAGACACAGATATGCTTGGCTTTTATCAAGAAGGTAACCAAAGCTGTATCCAGGTTTTTCTATACCGCAATGGGGCAAACTACGGAAGCAAGGCTTATTTTCCTATTCATCATCATGATGTTAGTGCAGCAGAAATAGTTAGTGCCTTTATTAGTCAGTTTTACAGCACTCAAACACCACCTCCCACCATTTTAGTTTCCCACCCCCTTTCTGATCGTGAATTTCTAGAAAAAGCCCTTAGCAACAAATCTAACTTAAAAATTAAGATTATATCGCCCAAACAAGGAATAAAACAAAAGGCCTTAGAACAAGCGCAAGAGAATGCAAAAAATTCCTTACTACGTCGTTTGGCAGATACCGCATCGCAAAAGACATTATTGCATAAATTGGCCGAATATTTCGCTTTACCAACAGTTCCCAATAGAATTGAGGTTTATGATAACAGTCATTTACAAGGCACAAACGCTTTTGGTGCAATGATTGTTGCAGGACCGGAAGGTTTTATAAAAAACGCTTACCGCAAATTTGCCATTAGACCAGATGAAATAACCAACACAAATGACGATTATGCCATGATGCGACAAGTTTTTCGCCGACGTTTTAAAAAAGATTTACCACAATCTGATAATAATTTTCCTGATCTCATACTGGTTGATGGAGGAAAAGGCCAATTACAAGCCGTATGTACGGTATTAAACGAGCTTGATATAAACCAAATATCTTTAATTGCCATTGCCAAAGGTCCTGAACGCAATTCAGGTCAAGAAACTTTTTTTACAACTGATCAACAGGAATTAAAATTACCCAAAAATGATCCTTTATTACATTTTCTACAGCGTCTTCGTGATGAAGCGCATCGTTTTGTTATTGGTGCCCACAGACAAGGTCGGCAAAAACAAATGTACTCATCCCCACTCGACGAAATTACCGGGATAGGCCCAAAGCGTAAAAAAGCTTTGTTGTTGCATTTTGGTTCGGCAAAAGAGGTTGCTCGTGCTGGTATTGATGATTTACAGCGCATTCCGGGGATTAATCTTGATACAGCCAAACGCATATATAGCCATTTTCATGATCAGAATAATTAAATCCTATTTATTTTCTTAAAATTATTTTCGCCTTGTTTTCGATTTAAAAATTGGGCAGGATATTTTGTATATCTGAGGACAAGTTATCATGAACGTTAATTTACCAAATATTTTAACATTTTTGCGAATTGGCGTTTTACCAATATTGGTAGGGTTGCTTTATATTCCGGCCGAATGGGCACGCTATTTAACTGTTTTTTTATACACACTGGCCTGTATTACTGATTATCTCGATGGTTATTTTGCACGAAGCCTGCAGCAGGTTTCTGCCTTGGGTAGATTGCTTGATCCAATTGCTGACAAATTGTTGGTAGCAACTGTTTTACTGATGCTTACCAGCCTTGGCATTATTGATGGATGGCACATCATTGCGGGGTTAATTATTTTAAGTCGTGAAATTTTTGTCTCGGGTTTGCGTGAGTTTTTAGCCGAATTACAAGTACGTTTGCCAGTTAGCAGGTTAGCTAAATGGAAAACTGCTGTACAGATGGTATCACTGGGTGTGTTATTAATCGCCCCGCTTTACCCAAGCTGGCTGCTGGACGTCGCATTGGCCGGCTTGTGGCTTGCTGCAGTTCTAACAATAATAACCGGTTATGATTACCTAGTCGCCAGTGTCAACCATTTAAAAAAATAATTTAGGTTATTAATAACCTTAGTTTTTATTTATTTTGGGGGAAATAGAAGTGAAAATTTATTATTTTGCTTGGATCAAAACTAAAATCGGCACGGGTCAGGAAGCGATCGAATTGCCAAAGACGGTAACAACAATTGAACAACTACTAAATTGGCTGGAACAGAAAGGCATGCCTTACCGCGAAGCTTTTAAAAACCGTGCTGTTGTTAAGGTTGCTGTCAACCAGCAACATGTAACACACGCGCATCCCGTTACTAATAACGATGAACTATCTATTTTTCCACCAATTAGTGGTGGGTAGGATAGATATATTGCCATGCCGCGCTTAGGAAACATATAAACGCAACCAGCCCAATTATAAGGGCAAAAAAACCTACGGGTGTATTTTCATAACATCCCTGTTACAAGTATTATAAACTACTTGTTACTTTTCGGGTATCAAGAAAATATATTTTATGGCTACACGAGCCACCTGCTTCACATTAATACTATTCTTTCTTTAATTTTTTTGCCATACCACGATGATCAGGTTTCTTTAATTTTTTGCCCCTTTTATTTTTTAAATCATTAGGATCTTCAAAAGAAACATCGTTCTCAAACCCACTCATATCTGTAACCGTGTGTTTTTTTGACCGAAGAGAACCAACCCGATCTTTCTGAGATAAGACATTTTTAATACTGTCGGTGATGTTTTTAATTTTTGCTTGTATCAGTAATTCTTCAAAGAAATTTAGTGACGCAACCATCTCGCATAACACCACAATTTGTTCTCTAAGTGGTGGTTTGAAGCTATAGAAAGCAGTTTGCAAGCGCTGTAATTGGTTAATTTCTATCTTACGCTCCGAAAGGCTTTGACCCTTAGGAGCAAAAGGCACTGGCTGCAGTAGAAAACCTGGATGCACCCCCAAATGATGTGCTATCGCCAACAAGGTATCAACCCGAATGGCGCTTGTTCCCTTTTCATACTTTTGAACTTGCTGAAAAGTAACGCCCAACAATTTAGCCAGCATTTCCTGGGTTGTTTGGGTTAAGCGGCGGATTTGCTTTAAATGTTTTCCCAATAATATATTAATTTCTGTTGGCGTTAGGGGCGATTTTATATTTGGATTATGATAGTTCATGATATTAAATTTCCTTATACAAATAAAAATTTGGGTCATATTTAGATTATGGCCCATACGGTTTTCTCAATCTTTATGGCGTTTATTTCCGGTATTTC
>JAEUKQ010000073.1 GCA_016794225.1 Alphaproteobacteria bacterium
GTTACATCACCCAGTGCGAATAAAGCCTCGCCCAACCAGTTTAAATAGCGTGAAAGATAATTATCTTCCGATTGGGTAAAAAACAAATCCTTGCCAATCTCTAAATAGGGGGTGGCCAAATCTGTGCGATTGTTTTTTATATAACAAAAGGCCAAACCATTAATTGATGGGTGGTATAAAAGTTTTGACCTTGTTTCAAGGCATAATAGCGCACTTTTTTCAAGTAAAAATATTGCTTCTGGAATATTTTTTTGCCGCATCAAAATGGTGCCAACCCATGACATGGAATATATTTGGCTTAATATATCCGGCGAAGATGTGGCAATGGCCACCGCCTCGCGACCATATTTAATGGCAAGATCAAAATCACCCCTTTCGGCATATATTTGGCCTAGCTTGGTTAAAAGGGTAACATAACAACTAGCTAATAAGCCAAATTTTTTATATTTGTATAAATCTATTTTAAACAAGGTTTTAATATAACGGCACAGGCATAATGATTTATTTAAATCACCCATATCAAAATATATGCATGCTATGCGGGTTAATATACGAATCCGTAGTTCATCGGTCATAATTTTTTCTGGGTCTTTTAACAATTCAACGCCCAGATTAATTGCCTTTTCAAGGTTACCTTTAATCCATTCAAGTAAGATATAAAATGTTTTGGTTTCAAGCTCTTTTAGTGGATTTTGCATTTTGCGGCTATCGGCAAGGGTTTTTGCCAAAATTTCATGTACCCGCTGCCAATTGCCGGTGGTAAAACATGGTTTTAACAAACCAAGTTGCACGTCAATGATACGAATCCCCCATTTTGCGTTTTCTTGATCAATCTGCAATTTCTTTAAGGCCATCAGCGATAATTGGTAAAAATCAATTGCCTCGCGATTTGCCGCGCGTCTAAAAGCACCGTGGGCTGAATAACGTGCATAAACATATGCTTTGCGCCATTCCAAAGCACCCGATGAATGATGGGCCAATTGTTGCCGACGTTGATTAATTTTTTTACCGTAATCACCTTCAAGTGCGATAATCGATTGTTGATGGAGATAGCGTCTGTTTCTTTTTAAAATACCGTTATAGGCAACTTCCTGCATTAAATTGTGCTGAAAGCGGCTGCTGGGGCTTTTGTTTATGGTTGCTGGTTCGGGAACAATAAAACCTAATTCTTCTAGTTCTTTCAATACTGGTAAAATAGCAGATGTTGTGCTGTTCAATAAACGGCCAAGCAATGTGTAAAAAAATTCTCCTCCCATAACCGATGCGGTTGTTAAAACCTCGCGCTGGGTTATGTTTAGGCTGTCGATACGCTCGGCAAGAATACCTTGTATGGTGGCAGATACCTCGAAATGAAACCAACTTTGTATCAGGCGATAATTGCCTATATTTCCCTGAATATAGCCTTTTTGGGCAAAAAGCTGCATGCTTTCCAACAAAAACAATGGATTTCCTTGGGTTTTCTCGTGTAACCTTTCTTTTAGTTCTTCCAAATCAGGATATGGCCCCAAAAACCAGTCGGTAATTAGTCGTGATTCGGGAAATGTAAGAGAGTTTATAGAAACAACCGGCAGGTTAAAAGCACCAGGTTCTTTTGGATTAGCGCGTTTCGTAATTAATAAGAACACGCGCGAATCAGCCAGGTGGGGAATAAAATTTTCTAAAAATGTGGTTATATCTGACGTTGGCCATTGTAGGTCTTCAATAATAAAAATAATTGGGGTTTGCTGGCTGCTGCCTAATACAATCTTTGCCAGGGTTGCTGCTGCAACTGACTGTTTCTCTTCGGCGCCAAGGCTTTGCCAGCGCGCATCGTCAACAGGCATGTTTAATAAATCCAGCAGGGCGGGTGGTCCAAAAGGCTCGTCAATTTTTAGATCCAACAGCTGCTGCTCGATCAAGGTTTTCATTTGCACTTGGGGATTATGCTGTTTTGGGGCGAATATACGCCAAACCTCTTGTAAAAACCGCTGTGGTTGATCGGGTAAGTTATATAATAAATATTCAATTGCCTGCAATTGGGGTGGTATTTTTTTCTTAACTTCGTGAATCAGACGCGATTTGCCGATGCCGGCTTCACCAGTAATGCAAACGCCTAGACCAGCGCCCCCTGATTCGACCTGATGAATCATGCGCAATATATGATCAAGTTCGGTTTTTCGACCAGCAAAAGTATTATGATAAATTGAAGGTCGTTTGATTGAATTGATCTCTAGAAGTTGGTAAATTGGCTTGGGATCCTGATTCGCGACAAGCTGAAATAACCCTTTTTCCTTATATGTAATTGATGTGCTTAAAATTTTTACTATTTCAGGCCCAATAAAGGTTGTCTTAGGCCCAGCCCGGCTTTGTAAGCGCTGGGCTGAATAAACACTGTCGCCAATAATACGGTAATCGGTTTGTGACTGTCCAAGTACTGACTGAATCATAACTTCACCAGATTCAATGCCAATTCGAACCATAACCTGCGGCAGATTGGCAAATTTTTCAAAACGTGACAGATTTTCTTGCAAACGTTCATGAATATACTTGGCGGTCAGGCATGCGCGAATCGCATGATCTTCAAGCGATTGTGGGGCGCCAAACACAGCAAGAATGCCATCACCCATAATCTGTACAATTGTACCGCGGTAACGTTCAATTGATTCGACAATAAGACCTAAAATAAGCAATAGCGAATCATTTGCATCTTCAGGGTCATGGCCACTAACCAATCGAGACGAAGAAACCAGGTCAACAAACATAACACTGGTAATCTTGCGTTCATCAGACCAACTATCACGGCCAGTTGAATCAAGTGCCGATTGCTGGCGTTTTAAGTTCAGCACCCGTTGCCGCAGAAGATCCTCGCTGCTTGACGTAGCTGAAGATATTCTTCCCGGTGGTGGCGTAGGGTTGGTTGTTACTTTTTTCTTTGTCATGACCCCAATACGGGAAATTTAATTTTATCCCCACGCAATGCTTGTAACACCATTAACAAAAAGTTGCCAGCAAAGAATGAAATAATTACAATACTATGTAAGTTTATTATATCGAATTTGGATTTTGATGTGATCTCAATAAAAATTGCCCTAGCGCAAATTAATACATCGGTTGGCGATTTATCAGCCAATTACAAAAAGATTACAGCTTTTTGTAAGCAAGCAGTTAATCTAAAGGCAGATTTGTTAATTGTACCTGAATTGGCACTTTGTGGCTATCCAATCGAAGACATTCTTTTATCGCCGTCATTTCAACAACAAATCACCTATTATCGACAGCTGCTTCTGGAATTTAGTAAATCCACAGACGTTGCTCTGTTAATTGGCATACCAGTGATTGATAACGGTAACATATATAATGCTGCCTGTCTTATGCACAAGGGTACCGTTATTGTAGAAAATTATAAGTCAGAGTTGCCAAATTATCAGGTCTTTGACGAAAAACGTATTTTTAGCCCGGGTCAATTGCCTAAGTTGGCATATGTGAAAGGTGTGCCTTGTGGCATTATGATTTGTGAAGAAATGTGGCTTCCTGATGCGGCCACGCATTTACAAAACCAAGGCGCACAGCTGTTGCTTGCGATTAATGCCAGCCCGTATGATGCCGGATTACAATTGCCGGCAATCAGTGCCAAACAGATTCCAGATAAGATAACATGGCGTCATCAAATTGCCCAAAAGCGTATTCAAGAAACGGGCTTGCCCCTGGTTTACCTTAACCAAGTTGGTGCACAAGATGATTTAATATTTGATGGGTCGTCTTTTATTATGGATGCTGGTGGCAATGTTCTTTGGCAAGGACAATCCTTTGTCGAGGAACTTGCTTTGGTGGAATATGTTGTTGAATCTTCACGGTTTGTAATTAAGTCGCCAGTCTTGCTGCCAAAAATGGAACATGCCTTGGCTATTTCTGAGCCAAAAATTCAAAGTAATTTTATTCTGAACAGCAATTTGGATTTACAAGCTTTGTATCAGGCCATCATGCTAGGGCTTAGTGATTATTTGACGAAAAATAACCTGAATAATGCTGTTATCGGACTAAGTGGTGGTATCGATTCGGCTTTGACCGCTGCAATTGCCGTTGATGCCCTTGGGGCTGATCGTGTTGTGGTTGTTATGATGCCATCTCCCTATACCGCACAACAAAGTCTGGATGATGCTTATGCAATAGCAAAATTGCTTGGAATTAAATTGCATCACATTCCCATTAATGGGCTTATGCAGCAATATCAGGAAAGCCTAGCCCCAATGTTTCAGGGATATAAAAACGACACAACGGAAGAGAATATTCAAAGCCGTATTCGTGGTGTTTTGCTTATGGCGATTAGTAACAAATTTGCGCCCTTGGTGC
>JAEUKQ010000074.1 GCA_016794225.1 Alphaproteobacteria bacterium
TAGAACATCGCCAGCATCCCCATTCTTATAAACTAGTGCCGAGACATCATCGCCTTGCAAAACTGTAAAACGTTTATCAAGTGTTCCATCTTTATTGAGGATAATAGCCAATAATTTATGGTATAAAGGGTCTTGCACGCCTGTTTCTGTCTTTTGTTCACACAAAACTATATAGCGGCCATCAGGCATGATGGTTGCGTCGCGATAAATGCAGGCCGCACTATCATTGGGGATATTTTTTGGCGGCGTGTCGGGCAAAACGGTATATGTCCACAGTTTCGTACCTTGCTGATTGTACAAAGTTGCGCGTAGTTGTTTTTGTAATTCTTGGTTCTGCAGGTGTGTTTCTACAAGAAATACATTGTTTTGACTGTCGGATATAACACCATTAACTCGGGTAGTTGTAAACTTGCCCTGTAAAAATTGTGGATGTCTGATATTATTAACAAGTTGGTTTTGATCAAGCTTTACCTGAAAACGGTTCACAATTTTACCGTCATGATCTAGAAAAATTATTCTATAAGAACCAGCCTGATTGGAACGGATATCTAGGTTTTGTAGCATAAATCCAACTTCATCAGCTTTGTGCCAGTTGGTTAAAAACCATTCATCACCACTACTAAGTGTGGTCTCGTAAACACCGGTATTAATTGTTGATACGGCTTTCCCAGATAAATCAATTTTCTCATGCGCCAATGATATTCCTGGCTTGTTACTTAAAGTTGGATGGATATAAGCAATAATATAGTGATTTCCCCTTTTTTGAATGGCAATGTTACCAAGTGGCAGTATATTGCTATATCCTTGCAAGGTATAACTCCATATCAATTTCCCTTGCATGTTGAATGCAATAATTCTGTTTTGTGTATTATTACCACGAGCATTTTTTTCATTTGCATAAAGAATAACCTCGCTATTACCCGCGTACAGTACCCGTGTTTGGCTACTTTCTGCGATCAGGTGATATAAGGGAACGCGAAGAAGTTGGTTTTGTTGATTAATCAACACACAAGATACGATATTTTGGGTGTCTTGCCCCATATTATCTGCGTAACAAGAATTCGTGTGTTGGCTCGTTTCTTGTGTTGTGGTTTTTTGTATATAAAAATTTAGTAATAACTCTTGTACCCTCACCGAGTCCTGAGCAATTACGACTGAATAGGAAAAAACATAAGATAACAAACCCAAGCAAAAGTTAAGTTTTTTCATGGTTATATCTTTCTTGTTTATAAAGATTAACAAAACCTATCAACGTACGCTTAGTTTATACTTTATTTCAGCATAAAACGCAAATGCACCCATTAGCCTAATCCATCAGGGCAAAAACAGTAAAAATGCCTCTAGATACTAATCATCCTCACGGCCGGTTTTCAAGGCTGCCAAGAAAGCGGATTGTGGAATTTCAACGCTGCCATATTGGCGCATTTTCTTTTTTCCTTCTTTCTGCTTTTCAAGCAGCTTGCGCTTACGGGTAATATCACCGCCATAACACTTGGCGGTTACGTCTTTGCGCAAGGCTGAAACCGTTTCGCGGGCAATAATTTTAGCGCCAATAGCCGCCTGGATAGCAATTTGGAACAATTGCCTGGGGATCAGCTCTTTAAGGCGGGTGCATAAAGCCCGACCACGGCTTTCAGAACGCGAGCGGTGCACCATACAGCTTAGGGCATCGACCGGTTCGCCATTAACCAAAATGCTTAATTTAACAAGGTCTCCCTCGCGGTATTCATCAACCTGATAATCAAAGCTGGCATAACCGCGGCTTACCGATTTTAAGCGGTCATAAAAATCAAAAACAATCTCATTGAGCGGCAGGCGGTAAACCAACATCGCCCGATTTCCAACGTACGTCATGTCCTGCTGTTCGCCGCGTCGATCTTCGCATAACTTCAAGACTGCGCCTAAATATTCCGAAGGTACCATAATGGTGGCTTTTATCCATGGTTCTTCAATATGGTCAATTTTAACAATATCCGGCATATCCGCAGGATTATGCAACGATATGATGGTACCGTTGGTTAAATGTATTTTATACACTACGCTGGGGGCGGTGGTAATCAAATCTAGGTTAAATTCGCGTTCAAGCCGTTCTTGAATGATTTCAAGATGCAATAACCCTAAAAACCCACAGCGAAAACCAACCCCTAGTGCTGCGGATGTTTCGGCCTCGTACTGAAAGCTGGCATCATTCAGGTGTAATTTGTCCAAACTATCGCGTAGTTGGGCATAATCGGCGGCATCGGTTGGAAATAAACCACAAAATACCACCGGAATACTGGCCTTAAAGCCGGGCAGGGGTTCACTGGCGGGTTTACGATCATCGGTTACGGTATCACCAATACGGCAATCGGCCACTGCTTTGATCGCGGCAGTTAGAAAGCCAACTTCACCGGGTGTTAAGGTTTCCACTGTTTCGGATTTAGGGCGAAAAACCCCAACTTTTTCTACCTGGTAACTTGCCCCGGTTGCCATCATGCGAATTTTAATGCCTGGCTTAATCTGGCCATCCTTAACACGTACCAAAATCACTACGCCCAAATAAGGATCATACCAACTATCGATTAACATAGCTTTTAACGTGCCATTTATATCGCCTTTGGGTGGGGGAAGACGGTGGACAATTGCTTCAAGCACGTCTTGAATATTAAGGCCAGTTTTGGCAGAAATTAACACTGCTTCTGATGCATCAATGCCAATAACTTCTTCAATTTGCGCGCGTACCCGTTCGGGGTCGGCGGCTGGCAGGTCAATTTTATTTAATACTGGAACAATTTCATGCTTATTATCAATCGCCTGGTATACGTTAGCAAGGGTTTGCGCTTCAACCCCTTGGCTGGCATCAACCACTAACAGCGATCCCTCGCATGCGGCAAGACAACGGCTTACTTCATAGGCAAAATCCACATGGCCGGGGGTGTCCATCAAATTCAACTGGTATTCTTGGCCATTTTTGGCCTTATAGCGCAAACGTACCGTTTGGGCTTTGATGGTAATGCCGCGTTCACGCTCGATATCCATTGAATCAAGCACCTGCTCTTTCATTTCGCGGGCGCTAAGGCCACCGCAATATTCAATTAACCGGTCTGCCAGGGTTGATTTGCCGTGGTCGATATGGGCAATGATGGAAAAATTGCGAATATGCGATAAATCAGTCATGCCAAATCAATCATCCGAATATCAAGGGTCATCGTCCAAGTTTCGCAGCATACCGATTTTATGATGAATAGCAACGGATAAAGTAAAGGTATAATTGGCGATTTATTCAAGAATGGTGCCGACGGCGAGGATCGAACTTGCGACCTACTGATTACGAATCAGTTGCTCTACCACTGAGCTACGTCGGCGTGTGCCTTTTATGAATTGGCTTATGTGGGATTTGGCAAAAAAGTTTTTTTTCCACATTTTTAATTATTTGTACTTTTCTAATTTGTCAACTGCTGCTTTTGCCATCACCTATTTCCAACAACGATGTTAGCAAGTCTTTCGCTTCGTTTTGCCAGGTTGATATTGCGGCGATACCAGCAGCGAATTCTGTACGAAGCTCTGATCGTTCGTTCCATCCTAGAAAGCCTGGTGTTGCGGTGGTTGCTGATTGGTTTATCATCCAATTAGCCAAACGATCTGGTGAAGGCAGTGACGACCACGAGCCTGACCAGCATGCCTCGGCTGCGACTGATAGGGCTGCTGCCTCTGCCGTTTTGGCTTCTGGTTTAATTAATGCAGCGGCTGCTATGGCTTGTTCTTCTGTTGAGAGCCAATATCCTTGAGGCATATTGACGTATAGTGGCCATAATTTTTCTAGCTCAATCAATCGAGCTATTGATTCGGTTGTTTTCATTATTTTAGTTGCCGCTATCGCCGCCCAGGATGCTGAATCTACAGCACGTTCCACAGCATCTAAAATTGCTTCTTCCTTTGTTTTTTCAAGCCGTGCTGTATCATCAGATGATGAATTGATAACGCCTCGGCCCAGTTCTTTTTGATGTACTTCTCGAGCAACCAGTAAGCCTGCAAGAGCATGCTTAATAATATTGAACACGGGCGTGGTAATATCAAGGCCAATTAACCCTTTCTGTAAAAGAATTAGTCTATCAAGTCGTTTAATTGCTAGTCGGTGATAAACAGGGTTGACATCAACGCCAACC
>JAEUKQ010000075.1 GCA_016794225.1 Alphaproteobacteria bacterium
AGTGTTATATTGTTGGATGATCACGGAAGCAAAGTGGCAGATGCCGTTTGGCAACTTTACAAAAAAGCCATTGACATATTTGGTATTAAACCAACCTTAATAGAATGGGATAGCAATATCCCGCCCCTTGACATACTTATTAGAGAAGCCGAAATAGCAAATCGTTACTTAGAGGTAGAACCTACTTAAGCCATGCGTCTAGCAACATTACAACATTTGATTAGTGATTATATATTGTTTAAGCAAGAAGGCTCAAAACTCTCAGATATAATTCAAGGTGGTAACCTTAGTCATTTACAGCGTTTAAATATATACCGTAATAATACGTTAATTAGTCTGCAAGAATGCCTTAGAGGCACTTACAACGTTACATCACAGATTGTTGGCCAGGAATTTTTTAATCAAATAGCCAAAAACTATATAATGCGCGATCCACCCAGGGAAGGTTGTTTATTATTTTATGGTAAGGGATTTCCATTTTTTTTATCAAAACAGCCTGAATTAGGCAATTTACCATATATTGCAGATCTTGCTCATTTTGAATGGAAAATGCAAAGTGCCTTTCATGCAGCTGATTATCCAATACTTACATCAGAATATTTAAGTTCTATAGAACCAAGCAAGCTGGGAAAAACGATTTTTAAATTTCATCCCGCCTTTCATACTATGCAATCAAGTTATAATATTGACGAATTATGGCAGGTACATGAAACAAAAAAGATTAATTCACTTGATCATTTTAAAATAATAAAAAACCGTATAAAGAATAGTTTGGTTATCTACAGAAAAGATTGTCAAGTTTACTTTGAAAATATTAAACCTGCGCAATTTAGTTTTGTTGTAAGTTTAAAAGATGGAAATAATCTGATTAAATCATTTGAGAAAGCTCAATCAAAAAATAAAAAATTTGACCTAGTACAAGCCATTCATGCTCTTATAAGATGGCAGTCAATTATGGGTTATAAAATTAAGGGAGAAAAAAATGAACAATGCGTTACCAAAACAACATAAATCAGCAAACTTAGTACTGGTAATATATAACTTTCTTGAAAAAATTCCTGAAGCTATTCCCGCTTTCTTTTTAAGAATTGGGGTTGCACTAATTTTCTTTCGTTCAGGTCTTACTAAGCTGCAAGAAAACAGTTGGCAACTTTCGGATCAAACAATATTTCTATTCCGCGACGAATATCAAATGCCCTTCCCTATTTTATCAGCATATTCCGCTGCTATTGTTGAATTAATTGCCCCGCTGATGTTATTATTGGGTGTTGGTAGCCGAATTGCCGCAACTGCTATGTTGGCTATGACCTTTGTTATTCAGTTTTTTGTTTACCCAGAGAATTATCCAGACCATTTATTATGGGCAGGTCCCCTACTATATGTTATCTTAAAAGGCCCAGGAGCTTTATCTTTGGACTATTTTGTCAGAAAAGCGGCATCTCGCTAAAAAAAATGCCCAGAAACATCTAGCATGGCTTTTTAGTTAAGAATCTTGACATCTAATTTTTCAAAAGCTGTTTTTGTTATCTCTAAGGCAGTTTTGATTTTCTGTGTATCTGTACCGCGAAAAACTATTGCAACTATATGTTGATTGTTTTCCAGCCTTGGATAACTTCCAATATCAATGTTTGGGTGTACAAGCTGTATATTAGATAGTGTCTGGGCAATTTTACTCTCGCCACCAACAATAGTAAGTGTCTCTGATATGATTTGATCGCCCTGTTTTAGCAAGGGTAAGATATTCATAAGCATTGCTTGCATAATAGCAGGAACACCTGCCATAACATAAACATTGTTTATGATAAAACCTGGTGCGCCGCTTATAGGATTTGGAATAAGTATGCTTCCTTCGGGTAAACAAGCCATTTTTAAACGTGCATCATTTAAACTTGTCGTTTTATAATAATTTATAAGTGCTTGTTTAGCTTCATTGTTTAATAAAATCTTCTTATCAAAGGCCGCAGCAACCGACTCTGTTGTTATATCATCATGGGTAGGTCCTATGCCGCCTGTAGTCAATACATAATCATAAGTTTTTGATAAAAATAGAACTGCATCAATAATATATGAACGCTTATCTGGTATAATACGGGCTTCTTCTACATATATACCTTTTTCGGAAAGTTTTTGGGAAATATAATGCAAATTAGAGTCTGAAATGCGACCGGATAAAATTTCATTTCCGATAATAATTACTGCAGCCTTAATTCTTTTCTCTGGATACATGTAGCTTATTGATTGAATTGTTATAAGTTATAGAATAAATTAAAGTTAAAGCGTAATTGATAATTAATATAAATATATTCATATATGAAACAGATACAATATATAACAAAAGAAATAAACTTTTTAGGAAAAAGTTTGCCCATAAAATTACATAATCAAAATGCCTTTGAAAGCATGGCTAAAGCAGGTGCTTTAGCATCATCCTGCTTGGATTATATAACGCCCTATGTTATACCAGGTGTTACAACAGATGAACTTAACCGTTTGTGTCATGATTTTATTATCAAAAATCATGCGATACCAGCCCCATTAAACTATAAAGGATACCCGAAGTCAATTTGTACATCGGTTAATCATGTTGTGTGTCATGGTATACCTAATAATAAATCTTTATTAGAGGGTGATATACTGAATATTGATGTTACTGTTATTCTTGATGGCTGGCACGGTGATACCAGCCGAATGTATCAAGTTGGAAAAGTACCATTAAAAGCCGAGCGCCTTATTGAGGTAACGTACCAAGCGATGATGCTTGGAATTGCGGCTGTTAAGCCTGGCAATACACTAGGCGATATTGGTTATGCTATTCAAAACCATGCTGAAAAATATGGTTTTTCTGTTGTTCGCGATTTTTGCGGTCATGGAATTGGACAAGTATTCCATGATGAACCAAATATTTTGCACTATGGACGACCAGGCACAGGGATTCGACTTGAACCAGGTATGTTTTTTACAATCGAACCGATGATTAATATTGGTAATCCCGACGTAAAAATTCTTTCTGATGGCTGGACAGCGGTTACCCGTGATCGATCTTTGTCAGCTCAATTTGAGCATACGATTGGTGTAACTGAAGACGGTGTTAAAATTTTTACGATGAGCAACTGAACTTTTATTTGTTAATTTTATCAAAAACATGACCAATCAGCCTGAATATATTGGACACCGCCAACGCCTTCGCGAGAAATTTCTTCAGGCTATGGGTACTGGTTTGGGTGATTATGAATTACTAGAACTTCTGCTTTGCCAAGCACTACCAAGACAGGATGTCAAGCCGCTTGCAAAAGCACTTATTGAAAGATTTAATGGTTTTGCGCCTGTTTTTTCTGCATCAGCAGATGAACTTAAGCAGTCCAAAGGCATTGGTGATGCTGCTGTTACAGCAATTAAACTGGTACACACGTGCTGCTTGCGCTTGTTACGCGAACAAATCAGCCAGTCGTCAGCAATTTACCTAAAACAACCGAAGGATATTGTTGACTATTATCGGTTAAAATTGGCTCATTCAAAACGTGAAGAGTTTCACGTGTTATTTCTTAATCAAGCCATGGAATTAATTAAAGATGAGGTCTTGCAAACTGGAACAATAAATTACGTCAATCTCTTCCCCCGTGAATTGGTAAAAATGGCTTTAGATATTGCTGCCGTTAATGTTATTTTTATACATAATCACCCAACAAATGATACAACTCCTTCTCCGAACGATATAGAGACAACATCAACACTTGTTGATCTATTAGAAAAGCTTGGAATTAATGTTGTTGATCATTTTATTATTTCTGCTTCAAACTGTTATAGTTTTAAGATGAATCAGCACTTAAAATATTAAG
>JAEUKQ010000076.1 GCA_016794225.1 Alphaproteobacteria bacterium
GTTCAGCATTTGGTAAAATCTGAACCTGTTGAGTAGTGCACGACCGTTATTAGAGTATAAAGGATCTATCTATTATGAAGTTAAATCAATTATCAGATAAACCTGGTGCCAGGAAAAAGCCGATTGTTGTTGGCCGCGGTATTGGTTCAGGAAAAGGAAAAACAGCTGGTCGTGGTGGAAAAGGTCAGACTGCTCGTAGCGGTTGGTCTGGTAATGGCTTTGAAGGTGGTCAAATGCCCCTTCACATGCGTATGCCCAAAAGAGGTTTTAATAATTTTAGCCGCAAGCGTTATGTTGTTGTTAACCTGGGTAGGTTACAGAATTTTATTGAAAATGGTCGGCTGAATATTCAAGAAACAATTGATGCTCGTGCACTGCAAGTAGCTGGCGTTATTAGCCACGCACGCGATGGTGTGCGTCTATTAGCTTCTGGCGCGTTGAAAAGTAAAATTAACATTTTGGTTGCTGGTGCGTCGAGCGGTGCCATTCAGGCGGTTGAGAAACTGGGTGGACAAGTTAGTCTGGAACAGCCAGCTGAGCAACAGGAAAAATCTGCAGAAAAGTAGATTGACAGTATTTGATAAATGAATTTTGCCGTTTACAGAATGGTTTTTGCGTTGATTATCCAAAGATAGGTTGATGAAATGGCTTCAGCTGCCGAGCAACTTGCTGCTAATATAAATTTGGGTGCTTTTGGTAAGGCCAAAGAATTAAAGAAGCGTATTTGGTTTACTCTGGGTGCGCTGCTGATTTACCGTTTTGGTACCTATATACCGTTACCAGGCGTTGATGCTGCGGCATTTTCATCTATTCTTAACCAAACCTCGGGCGGTATTTTTGGTATTTTTAATTTATTTAGTGGCGGTGCGCTTGAGCGGATGACAATTTTTGCGCTTAATGTAATGCCATACATATCTGCATCAATTATTGTTCAGCTTCTGACCGCTGTTTTGCCTCGTTGGGAATCATTAAAAAAAGAAGGTGAAGCTGGCCGCCGAAAACTTAACCATTATACCCGTATTGGTACTGTCATTTTGGCTGCCATACAGGGTTTTGGAATTGTAACCTTGCTTGAGGGCATGCGTGGCAATAATGGTGTACCAATTATTGCTGATCCAAGCTGGTTTTTTCGAATCAGCGTTATCGTAACATTAGTTGGCGCGACGATGTTTTTAATGTGGCTCGGCGAACAAATTACCGCTCGTGGCATTGGCAATGGTATTTCCTTAATTATTTTCACAGGTATTGTTGCAGGTTTTCCATCGGCGATAGCCAATCTTTTTAGTTTGGCACGCGCTGGATCAATTAAGTTTTTGGGAAGTCCAACTATTGCGTTGTTGCTTATTTTACTTCTTATCGCATGTATTGTTTTGTTGGTAGTTTTTTTCGAGCGCGCCCAACGCCGTCTGGTGATTCAATATCCTAAAAGACAAGTTGGCAATAAGGTGCTTGGTGGTGATAGCTCCCATCTACCGTTGCGTCTTAATACCGCAGGTGTTATTCCCCCAATATTTGCTAGTTCTTTGCTATTACTGCCCATTAGCATTTTTCAATTCTCGGGATCTGCTGAGGGTGGTGTATTACAGTGGTTGCAAACTAACCTTAACCATGGAACGTGGTTGTATATTGGCCTTTATTTGTTGCTTATTTTGTTCTTTGCCTTTTTTTATACAGCAATTGTTTTTAATCCCGAGGAAACAGCAGATAACCTAAAGAAGAATGGCGGGTTTATTCCCGGAATACGTCCTGGAAAAACAACAGCCGAGTATATCGACTTTGTTTTAACACGCTTAACTGTTATTGGCGCTATTTATCTTGGTTTTATTTGTGTGTTGCCCGAAATTATCATTGCCGATAGCAGTATTCCGTTTTATTTTGGTGGAACAAGTTTATTGATTATCGTATCTGTCACTATTGATACGGTTGGTCAAATTCATTCGCACTTGTTAGCTAACCAATATGAAAGTCTTATTCGTAAGGCAAAATTAAAAGGGCCTCGCGGATGATTGTGATTTTACTGGGACCGCCCGGGGCTGGCAAAGGAACACAAGCGAAGTCGCTAGAAGATTCGATGGGGCTTATTCAATTGTCTACTGGTGATTTATTACGTAAGGAAGTCAATACTGGCACACCACTTGGCAAGCAGGTTAAGCAAGCCATGGATGAAGGAAAGCTGATTTCCGATGATATTTTAATTGCAATGATTAAACACCAATTGCAAGCAAATAAAAGTGGCTTTGTTTTTGATGGGTTTCCAAGAACCTTGGTGCAGGCACAGTCACTTGATTTGATGTTGTCAGAGCGGAAAAAAGCAGTTGATGCGGTTATTGAACTTAAAATTGATGAAGAGGTTTTAGTTCAACGTATTGCCGGTCGTTTTCAGTGTAAGAATTGTGGTGCTGCTTTTCACGAACAATACAAACAAACAGCGAAAAAAGGTATTTGTGATGTTTGTGGTGGACGTGAGTTTGTGAAAAGAAAAGACGACAATGCCGAAACCGTGCGGGCGCGTTTGCAAATTTATCAACAGCAAATAAGCCAAATATTGCCTTTCTATCGGCAACAGAAGAAATTGTATCAGGTTGATGCCATGCAAAAACCTGAACAAGTTACCCAACAAATATCAACAATATTAAAGGTATTAAAGAATCAATCATTAACCAAGCAGATTATTCATTGACAGGTGGTTAATAATTTCTTATAAACTGCCCTTCGGTGTTCGTTTGCTGCTATTGTTTAAAGGAGAAAGTCTGTGGCGCGTATTGCTGGCGTCAATATTCCCACTCAGAAAAGAGTGCATATTGCTTTAAGGTACATATATGGCATTGGTCCCGTAAATTCGTTGGAGATATGCCAAAAAGTTGGTATCCCTTTAGAGAAGCGGGTTCACCAATTATCGGATGAAGATATTTTGCGTATTCGTGAAGTAATCGATCGTGACTACCGTGTTGAAGGTGACTTGCGTCGCGAAATTTCAATGAATGTGAAGAGGCTTATGGATATGGCTTGCTACCGTGGTTTGCGCCATCGTAAAGGTCTTCCTGTTCGTGGACAACGCACAAAAACTAATGCTCGTACCCGTAAAGGGCCTATTAAAACTGTTGCTGGTTCTAAAAAGACGGTATAACAAAGTTAAAAATTTCTGATGATACTTTAGGGTGATTAATGACGACAAAAACTGCTGCTCCCCGTTTGCGGCGTAAGGAACGGAAAAACGTTGGTGCTGGTGTTGCACATGTCAATGCAAGTTTTAACAATACAGTTATTACCATTACAGATATGCAGGGTAATACAGTTGCATGGTCTTCGGCTGGTGGTGAGGGGTTTAAGGGCTCACGCAAATCAACCCCATACGCTGCTCAGATCGCGGCCGATACTGTAGCCAAAAAAGCTAAGGAACATGGCGTAACATCGCTTGAAGTTGAGGTAACGGGGCCTGGTTCTGGCCGTGAATCTGCCTTAAGATCTTTGCAGGCAGCTGGTTTTGTAATTAGCTCGATTCGTGATATTACGCCTGTTCCACATAATGGTTGTCGGCCACCAAAGCGTCGCCGTGTCTGACCTGGTTGTTATTAGCTGCTTGATTTAATTTTGTTATAAGGCAAGAAAAGAATATGAAAGCTTTTTCCGCAATCCAAAAAAATTGGACAGAACTTAAGAAGCCTGAAAAACTTGTTATTACACCTGGCTCTGATGCCGGAAAAGA
>JAEUKQ010000077.1 GCA_016794225.1 Alphaproteobacteria bacterium
GTACAAAAAACAATATTTTTTCGAATAAAATAACGGTAATAAGCCAAAAGCCAAAATTCTGCTTACTACCCGCGTTCCCACTGGCCAACAATGCGGAAAATGGCGCGTATATCGGCACGCGGCAATTTCAGGGTATCGGCGGGGTTGAATTGGTGTAATTCAATCCAATCATCTTGCTGGCGTATGAATTGCTTGATAAGGGTATCACCCGATTTTTTAACCACAACCACGTAACAGCCTTTGGTGGCTGGTCGACTGGGATGACAATAAACCATATCCCCATGCCCATAGCGCGGTTCCATGGAATCGCCGGTTATAAACATGGCAAAAGCCTCGTTAACGCCGATCAGTTCTGGGGGTGTTTGCAGCCATTCGGCAGGGTTTTCCCAATCAACCAGGCTACCATCCCATCCACCTTTGGCGGCTCCGTAAACCGGCAAACGCCGTGCGGGCAGCGGGTGATCAGCACTAATAAGGGTGCCGGTTTCTGCAAGCGCGTGGGGCTGTGACAGCAAGGTGGGGTCGCCGCCAGTTGCTGGAAATTCAGCTACGGGTGGGCGTAAATCATCTGCCCGACAACCAAGTAAGCGGGCAAGGGGTGGGCGTACATCTTCCGGCAAAATATTTGGGACGCCGCGCTTAATATATTGTTGCAAATAGGCATGGTTTTTACCCAATTTGCGTGACAGGCTTGCAAGATCAAGACGTTGCCGACGTGCCAATTCGGCAACCAGGGCACGAATATGTTGCGGCGCATCAGTCATATTTTTTACCAAAATTTGGGGTTGTGGGCAGAAATTTGGCCATCAACATTGCGTCCATGTAAACCCCCTGATATTTGCGGTAGTGCCGCTCAAATCCTTCCTGTACAAAACCAAATTTTTGATAAAGGGCAATAGCCGGTTGGTTACGGGTGTAAACATGCAACCCAATTTTTTCCAGCTGAAACCGTACAGCATCGCTTAATGTTGCTTCAAGCAAAAGGCTGCCTACACCCTGTCCCCGGTAATCGGGCGATATGGCCATCGCCAATCGCCCACGATGTGCTAAGGTTGAACGTTCTTCAGGTTGAATATTGCAAAAACCAACCACCGTTGAACCATGCAGCGCATAAAAATAGGGTATTTTTTCGGCAATCATCTGGGCTAGCCGTTGCTGCAATTTACTTGTTTCCGGCATGTCAACCAAATCCAGATAGATTTTTTCGGCCACCACCCGTGCCAATGTTTGATAAAAGCTGTTAAAAAAATCTAAACTAGCCGCAACAATTTTAATATCAGCCTGAATATGATTTGGCTTTTCAGCATGGGTGTTTGCGGTTTTGGGGGGCATGGGCAAATCCTTGGTATGGGCTGGTATGATATTTTTATTACCAGTTAATAATAACCCGCACGCCAAAAAAATACAAGAAGAAAATAGGCATATTCCTATTTATTAGGTATGAAATTATCCTGCGGGATAGAGCATAAATATTGCAGGTAAAAAACAACAACATATGTGCTGCATAACGACAAATAGATTGGCAGATTTATTGCCATAGTATTAGCGGAATATTCAGCAGAAAACTTCATTGCTTGGTATAATTCAAGGTGAAGAAATGTTATGGCCGTCACTGTCAAGTAACGACATACGCATCATTTTCATAAATATAGCTGTTTATCCAGGGAATAACAGCATAAGCACATATAAAAAGAAAAATAGGAATGTGCCGCTTGACGAACAAGAAATAGTCCTATTTAATTAGAACGAAGGAGGAACAACCAATCGCTAAAGCGGTTGGTTATTGGCAACAATGTCCTTTTGTGCCCCTTGATCGGCGATTGATTGGAAATTGGTTAGAAATTGGGCGCGCATTGGGTACCGCCAGAAAAATAGGGCAATTATGTCACGCATAAGGATTCCACATGGAAGACAAAAAAAACAATACAATAACAGGGAATAATCATTCACACCTGCAGCAGATAATGCCAAATATATCCAGAAATTCTCATCTTGTTGGGCGCGGTGTTTCCAACCCAAAAAACCCGGATAGACCGGCCATTAAACCTGCCAACCGCATACCAGTGAAAACGCGTTTATCGCTTGCTTCCTTGCATCAATGGGTGTTGCAGGGCTTAAGTGATACCGAAATTGCGGAAAAAACAAATTATAGTAAGGGTTATATTAAAAACTGCCGTCATGCTTATGGCATTTTTCGCAAATTAATTGATCAAAGCTGTTCTGGCGATAAAAATACACGTTTTTCTAAGGAACAAGTCGATTGGGGGCGTGTTCCTGGTGCTACTGCCAGAAAATGTTTGGCCGGGGGCCGTTATGAAGATAATCCGGCCGCAACCAAACCAGAAGGTCTTTGGCGCTATTCACCGCCGGAAACCCTTGTTCTTAGCGCCAGTAGCGCGGATTGGGCGGTGCGTTCAACCCCCGATCACCAAATGGCGGAACATTGGCAAGAACCTGAAAATACCCCAAGGCTTTTTAAAAGAAAAAACCAAGCCTGTTAATCTATTCCCATATCCCAAATTGATATCAAAAATCTTTGCTGCAACATGGTTTTGATAATTTTTACGCACCGCATAAAGGGTGCCGGCATCAATACACACGTTTTAATATAACAGTTTCAATAATGTGACAGCGATAAAGGAATTTATGATGACCCCACCAACAAAAAATGTTTTGAGCAATTCCGGCATGCAAAATAAAACCATGTCGCATACGGTGCAGGCAAAAAAACACAACCCATTGGATAAACCTTGTCAGCCATTAACGCAGCAGCCATTGGTGCCGGCTGAATGTGATTTAAGCGATTTTCGCTTTATGCCCCTTGATATTGCACGGGTGCTTGGCAGCCAACAATGGATTGAAGCCGCTGAAAATCCAAAAATTGCGCATGCTATGTTATCATTATGGTTTGAAGCGTGGCGGCAAATTCCTGCCGCCAGCCTGCCTAACAATGATCGGGTATTGGCGCGCCTGGCCTTATGTACGTTAGATGAATGGATGGCAATTCGCGACCGTATTTTAGCCGACTTTATTTTGTGTGCCGACAACCGTTGGTACCACCCTTATGTTGCCGAAAAAGCGCTTGAGGCATGGGGACGGCGTCAATCATACCGCCAAAGGCTTGAACGGGCGCGCACCCAACGTGTTGGACGAAAACATGCAACGCACCCAGCGCCAGATACCAATGATGATCAAGATATGTCTATGCCCATAGGCAACTTGGATCATGCAGGACACACCAAGTTTTCCGAAGAAGACGCCGCTGAAGAACAAACCCATCTACCAGTGGCCACCCAAAATAATTCTATGGATAGCTCTATGCACAGTTCTATGGATAGCTCTATGCACAGTTCTATGGATAGCTCTATGCACAGTTCTATGGATAGCTCTATGGACAGTTCTATGGACAGTTCTA
>JAEUKQ010000078.1 GCA_016794225.1 Alphaproteobacteria bacterium
AAATTTTTTTAATTAAAAAAACTTTCTCAGAAAACAATTATTATAAATTAATTATTTATCATCAAATATTAAATAAGAAAATAAAAAAACTACTTAGTTAATTTTTTTAAATATATAATAAAACAGTGATATTTTTGCATAAAACAAAATTTTTTTTAACTTGTTCCCTAAGCGAGAACATGTTAGCAGCAGTTGCTCAGGCGAAATAATAAAGAGATGGCCGCGGATTTCAATACATGAATACAATAAACATACTGAAATTGTTTACATTAGCAGCCATATGGGGTGGATCATTTATTTTTATGCGTATTGTTGCGCCGGCAATAGGTGCAATTATGACCACCAACATGCGATTATTAATCGCAAGCTTCATTCTTTTTGCTTATTATGCGCTACGTTCAATTTATGTTGATTGGAAGTCTTCGTGGAAGCAGTATGTTGTTGTGGGGCTTGTTAACTCGGCAATACCCTTTACGCTGTATGCATTTGCTATTCAGCATATACCAGCCTCTTATGCTGTCGTTTTAAATACAACAACCCCACTATTTGCAGCACTTTTGGCATGGATATGGCTTGATGAAGGCATGACGTGGAAAAAAATGGCCGGGCTGGTTATTGCTGTGTTCGGGGTTGCTTTTGTTGTTAGGGTAGGTGGGGCAGGTTTTGACGATTATTTTTATGTTGCTGTGGCCGCATGCCTTGGGGCAACTATTTGTTATGCACTGGCAGGTGTTTATGTAAAAAAATATGCCACACATGTTAAGCCACTAAGCATGGCGGCCAGTAGCCAATTAATTGCTGCAATATTGATGGTACCGCTTAGTGTCTTTCAACCATTACCTCAATCTATTGGCACGGATATTATTGTCAATTTATTGGGGTTGGCCATTCTATCAAGTGCGGTTGCTTACATTTTATTTTATCAACTGGTTGCCGAAATTGGACCAACAAGAACAATGACAGTAGCATATTTGATGCCGGTTTTTGGAATGATTTGGGCTGCAATTTTTCTGGGCGAGACTATTACATCTTCGATGATATTTGGTACAGCACTCGTTTTGGTAGGGGTTGCTCTTGTTATTCAAACAAAAAAGCCACAATAAAGGCGCGCTGGTTGCTAAAAAACGTAATTGCGCGCATGTTAAAATTGGCGTATTGGAAGCATAAAATGCTTGATATGAGATTGTGGTGTGAATGTTGTGCAAAACCCTTACAACCCAACACACCAGAGGCCACGATTTGTAGCTTTGAATGTACCTTTTGCTTGGATTGTGCCTTGAAACTTGAACATATTTGTCCGAATTGTAGTGGTGTGCTAGTACAACGGCCAACAAGATCGCTTGAACTTTTGAAAAAGTTTCCAGCAAACCCAATGAATGTCAAACAAGCAAAAAGGTGTCCATAGATTTCGATGAATAAACATCTATAGCGTTATTTCACATTGGGTGAATTGACAAGAAGCAGTTTTTTGTCTAACAGCTGTTAACCAAATGGTATAAATATAATTTAGGAAGTTTTATGGTCAAAACGATCAACCCGGTTCAATCTAATAGCACGGTGCTTGCTATATTCTTGATGCTTTCTGCTGTTCTTGTTTTTGCCATGATTGATGGCATATCACAGCATCTTGCCGGCCAATATCCTGCGTTTCAGGTTGTTTGGATGCGTTACGGTTTTGGCCTGATTATTTTATTGCCGTTTATTTTTACAAAAGGGGTTGGCAAAACAATTGCTACACCTGCCTGGAAATTACAACTTGTGCGGGCTTTTTTTGTTTTTTTATCTGGCAGTGCTTTTATTATTGGCCAGAAATATTTGGCCTTACCCGTAGCAACGGCAATTAGCTTTGCTTCACCTTTTTTTATTACTCTTTTATCAATTCCTTTATTAAAAGAAAAAGTTGGCATTCGCCGCTGGACAGCTGTAACAACAGGTTTTGTAGGGGTTTTGTTAATTTTCCCAATATCGGGCGAGCAGTTGGTTGATCCATCTGTTTTATATCCGTTGCTTTCGGCAGCAAGCTGGGCGATGGCGATGGTTGTTACCCGTAAAATGGGTGATCGTCAGCATCCACTAACAACATTGGCGTATACAACGGGCGGTGGTTTTTTGATTACATCCTTTTTAGTACCATTTTTTTGGGAAGCCCCCGATTTATCTGGGTTGCTGTTTATGGCAGCAATTGGTTTGTTATATACGATAGCACAATTTTTAGTTATCCGTGCATTCACCCTTGTTTCTGCTTCGGTAATCGCACCTTTTAGCTATAGCCAATTGATATGGGCAATTATTATTGGTATGATCTTTTTTAATAGTTTTCTTGATATACGCGGATGGATTGGTGTGGTTATAATTATTGGAAGCGGCATATATGTATGGTACCGCGAGCGTGTTCTTCACCGTCGCAGTTTGGCGATTGCCGCACATTCGTAGTTATATAGTTTTGTTATCTTGCCGTTGATGGGTAATTGGTTGGTGCGACATTTTGTTCGTTAAATTTTGTTGTATTTGGAATGAAAATTGATATTGATAATGGTTATCAATATCAATTTTGTTGAGGGATAAATGAAAAACATTTTGTATGCGCTGATCTTTTGGGTTTTTGTACCAAATTTACATGCTTATGCGATTGAATACCCAATCGGACAGGCACAGATAAAAAATGGTATGGAGGTAGCTGCCGTTTATTTACAGCCTGTAGAGATGGAACCGGTTGGTATGATGGGGGATCCAAAACAAACCGACATACATCTTGAGGCTGATATTCAAGCTACAGATGACAATATTAATGGGTTTGCTGAGGGTGATTGGATACCATACTTAATGATTCAGTATCAATTAGAAAGGGTTGATACAGGGCAAAAAATACAAGGTGAAATGATGTCCATGGTTGCTAGTGATGGCCCACATTATGGTGATAATGTAAAACTTTTTGGTCCTGGCAAGTACCGTCTAACACTTACTATTATTCCCCCATCAAAAAACCAACACGCACATTTTGGGCGTCACATTGATAAAGAAACCGGCGTTGCCCCTTGGTTTGATACTTTTACATTGCAATATGATTTTGTTTTTGTTGGAATCGGTAAGAAGGGTGCATATTAGAGGTGTAAAGCGGGTG
>JAEUKQ010000079.1 GCA_016794225.1 Alphaproteobacteria bacterium
ATAACCTCTTATGTATAGAGTGATTAGCTTGTTTTTTTGATCAATTTCTGCGCAGTTTCGGTGCATGGTTTCTGAATAGTTATAAATATAGATATTGTTTTATGAACAAGTTTGTTTAGGTTTAAAAAAGATTTATGGCGCAAATTTCCAACATTATTATTTATCCCTTCAAATCACTACCGGGTATGTCGGTTGATTCGGCCACTTTTACATCTGCAGGTGGATTGGTTGGTGATCGGGAATTTGCTTTTTTTACCCCAGATGGTCGTTATGTAAATGGAAAAAGATTCGAAGCTATTCATCGAATTCGGGCATCCTTTGACGTAAAGCTAAGAGTAGTTACGTTATGGTCACTCGAGCATCCAGAACCCCAGTCTTTTCATATGGATCAGCAACGTTTAGAAATTACAGCTTGGGTTTCCAAGCAACTTGGCCTACAGGGTATTGAGTTAAAACATGATCCGGTCTCGTTATTTCCCGATGATAGAAAATCGCCTGGTCCAACTATTGGTTCAGAAGCGTCGTTGATTGCGGCTGGCCAATATTTTACGCCAACTATTACCTTATCAGAAATGATTAACCGGATGCGTGTAAATATTATTATTAAAGGAGTTGAAGCATACTGGGAGGATTCAATTACCCCAAATGCCGAAACAGGGGGGATATTAAGATTGGGTAAGGCAGAGCTAATTGTTACTAATCCCTGTTCTCGATGTGTGGTGCCAACCCGAAATCCGGAAACCGGAATTCCATCTGAAGATTTCATGAAAACATTTATGCAGCACCGTAAATTAACCTTACCCGCCCACCTCAAGCACGATTTTCGTTATGAAAAAAATCCATACCGCTTGACGGTAAATGTGTTGGGGCCAGCTAAAGGAATGATACGTATTGGCGACAAAGCAGTTATTGGTACCAAAATTCCATTAGGTGACTTTAGTGGTAAAACATCAACTGCGCTGATAAAATCAATCCATTCCCAAATTGGGTAGGGTGTTTTCAATAAAAGTACATCAATAGCTTTCATCAGGTATATCTAATAATATGTCTTTGTTTTGTTCCTTAGAAAAGTGATAATTCCTTGCACGCGGTAAAAATCATATGCGTGCTCATGCTCATATTGGCTAGATTCTGAAGTTCGGCATACTATTCAGGTATGCAAACCAGATACAAAAGTTTTATCAAACGATAGGTTTGTATTTGCTGAAACGGCTTTTTTGCATGCCAATATTCACAACCGTTCTCGGTTATCTAACAAGTCTCTGGTTTAGCCATGAAAGAATTACTGGTTGAGATCGAATCGGTTGTTGTAAATGGATAAGAAATAAAGAACCTACCGCAATGATCGTTTTGTGCCAAGATTACTCGGCAATAGGCAAGCGCGAAAACGGCACTGGATAATTCTGTATGACTTACAAGATACCAAAATCGATCATTCGGTTTTGTTTATAGATAAGAAAATCATATCAATAAGACCGAAAATTGTTGGAACCAAGCGAAGTATCATATAAAGAAATTTGATGGCACTTCCGCCAACTATTTTTGGTTATTTATGAACAGGCGTGCGTAAAGCTTTAAGAACGGCCATACTAACACATAGTAAAACTAGCTTGGAATATGAATTCGCAAAACACACGCTAATTATCTAGAAAAACCACTAGCAATATTTGAGTTAGTAATTATGGCAGTGATCAAAAGCTTTAATTTATTTCCTTAATTAAAGACATAATATTCAAATTTGGCTCTTGAGTGCATTTTTTCTCAATATCTGTAATCAGTTTATCTAGTGCGCTAAAACTGAAGATGGAACTTTTTGATATATAACCATTAATCCAGAAAATAATAAAACGCGTGTCTTGGACAAAATTTCCTTTATTGTCTCTGGGGATAGAACGACAAGGCCTGTCGGTAATTTCTAGGCTATCACTGATAATTTCTTTATCACTATACTGATCCAACAACATTTTACGTTCAGTTCGGTAAACCGTAAGAACCGATGATCCAGGATTTTCAAGACAATTATTGCTAAAATTACCAACAATCTGTGTTAGAAGGTCAGAAGATATAATTCTACTGGATTGTGCGGAGTGTCCCTCCATCCACATCAGTAGATAATTTGTACTAAGATTATCGTAACTAATGTTCTTTTCTTGATATTCATATGTCATGACATTAATAAAATCTTTACAGGTAAAATCTTCCAAATTAACCGATGTTGGTAGAGTTGCGGCAGATAGTTTTGCAACAGAAAAAATAAACATAATAAGCGAAAAAATACATATAAATTTTTTATTCATCTCTTTATCTCCTCACGCAACTGCAAATCTTTTAAAATGGAAAATTACAAATATTAAAGTCGGACAGTAAACGAATTTAATTAAAAATACAATTTGTTCTTAGTCACTTGTGCCGCAATGCAAAAAACTATAATATGATTAATAAATTTATCGTTGAGCGAGACCATAATGCAGCAAGTACGTTTAATTGATTTAGTTTTTCCAGGTGACACCAATCACCACGGCACCTTATTCGGTGGCTTAGGGTTGGCTTTTATGGATAAAGTTGCTTTTATTGCCGCAACGCAATATGGGCGTGTAAAATTTGTAACTGCCTCGGTTGAACGTATTGATTTTCGTGCCCCGGCTAATGTTGGCGAAATTGTCGAATTTACGGGGAAAGTTATCCGTGTAGGCAGAAGGTCATTAAGCGTCGAAGTCACAATGATAGCTGAAATTTTGTTAACAGGGCAGCAGCGCTTATGTACGCAGGGCGTTTTTAATATGGTGGCGGTTGATGTGCCAAACGATTATCAATTGCCGGAACTGAAGGAGCAAATTCCACAAGATGAAGGGCGCATGGTGGAAATGGTTTTCCCCAATCGCACCAGTCATTACGGTAACTTGTTGGGTGGTCAGGCATTAGCCGCGATGACAAAAGCCGCTTTTATTACAGCAACACGGTTGAGGCGACAAAATTTCGTTTTAGGTTCGACGCGCGAAGTAGATTTTCAAAAACAAATCCCAACT
>JAEUKQ010000007.1 GCA_016794225.1 Alphaproteobacteria bacterium
TAGCAGCAGGAATACCCGCAAATAAAATTGTTTTTTCTGGGGTTGGTAAAACAGCTGATGAAATTAAAGTGGGGATCGAAAATGGTATTTTACAATTTAACGTTGAATCAGAACCAGAATTACAAACAATTGCTAATACGGCCGAAAAACTAGGCAAAAAAACTTCGGTGTGTTTAAGGGTAAACCCAGATGTCGATGCCCAAACCCATGCCAAAATTTCAACCGGAAAAGCTGAAAATAAATTTGGTATCGACAGGCAACATGTGGAACAATTATACGAAAAATTTTCTCAAAATCCATGGATTAAACTGGTTGGGCTTGCTGTACATATAGGTTCACAAATAACTGATTTTTCTGCATTTGCCAAAGCTTTTAACCAAATTGCCATTCTTGTTCAAAAACTTCGGGATAAAAGATTTTCGATTGATCGCATCGACATTGGTGGTGGAATTGGTATCCCCTATAAAAACGAACAAGAACCGCTTTTAGCTGATTATGCAGAAATTATTTGTAAAATAATTGCTCCGCTTAAATGCAGGATAATTGTTGAACCAGGGCGTTATCTCGTTGGTAACGCTGGTGTTCTTGTCACTAAGGTCATTTACGTAAAAGTTGGCAAAACCAGGCAGTTTTTAATTATCGATGCAGCCATGAACGACCTATTAAGGCCAAGTCTTTATGATGCATGGCACGATTTTCAGCCTGTTCATCAACCATCCCTATCCTATCAACCTATACCTTATGATATTGTGGGGCCAGTTTGCGAAACTGGTGACACTTTTGCAATCCAGCGCTTGATGCCACCCTTACAAACAAACGATTTATTAGTTGTTAAATCGGCCGGCGCATATGGTGCTGTTATGGCATCAACCTATAATACACGTTTACTTGCCCCGGAAGTTCTTGTGAAAGGCACAAAATTTAAAATAGTGCGTTCGCGTTTAAATTATGATATGTTACTAAAATTGGATCAGATACCCGATTGGCTAAACTAACTTGAGAGTGGGCAAAAAGTGACTCGTCACATTCCAATTATTGATAGAACACTAAAAGAAAGTACAAAAAAACTTGGTCAACAGGCGCTACCCGCCCAAATTGAAAGCCGCATAAACGCTACAAAATGGGCTATATGGTGGGAAAAGACATGGTATGGCAGCTGGCCGTTTTTAATGTGCTTTGTGGTTGTAGCCAGCATTTTATTTTCTGGTCTTTTGCCAAAAATGCCCGAAGGCATACACCAATGGGCACTCGTTTTTATAGTATTAGCTTTACTGGCAAGTGTAATATATTGGTTTAAATGGCCTCGTAACCCTAAAGCCCACGAAATTTACCAGAGGCTTGAAACAGAAAACAGCCTGAAAAGCAAACCGATCACACAACTTCATGATGACTTATTAGCTGGCGCTGATAACCCCGTATCGCAAAAATTGTGGGAAGCGCATCGTAACCAGCTGATTGCCCAATTAACTTTTTTAAAAGCCGCGCGTCCCAAGCCTGGTCTATTCCGTCGTGACCCTTTTGGACTAAGGGTTTTAGGAATTATTGCGCTTCTTTTAACAATTTTTTTGCCTGCAGGTACCCCATTACAGCGTCTGCAAGCATCCTTAATGTTAGAAACCGAAGAAACACCTAATGTACCAGGTTCAGGGTTACCAACACCATTATTGCTTGATGTCTGGATATCACCCCCAGCCTACACTGGCATATCGCCAATATTTTTGGTTACAGGTGACAAACAAACGAATATCCCCATAAAAACAAGTGATAAAGCTATTGAAATACCCGAAGGCAGTTTGCTGCATATAGGAATTAGTGGTGGAACAAACCTGCCACCAACCGCTATGGCCGGTGATATACCGATAAATTTTCAGGAAGTTGGTCTTGGCAGTTTTCAAGGAAAAGGTCTGTTGCTTGTCGGTAATAAAATAAGCTTGTTCCAGGGTAATTCCTTATTAGGCAACTGGAATATTCGTCTTATTTCTGATCGCCCCCCTGTTATTTCATTTACCAAACAACCCACCGGCACTGCTCGGGGTAGGCTGGATATTAGCTATACAGCAAGTGATGATCATCATATTCAATCGATTAAAGCTTTTATTACCCTACTGAATGATAAAGAAAATACAGATAACCCAGACATACTCGAAGTAACACTTTCTGTAATCAGTAAAAATAATAACAAAATTGTTCAGGGTAGCAAATTATATGACAGTGCTGCACATCGTTGGGCTGGCTTGCCTGTACGCGTACAACTGATTGCGAATGATGGTAGTGGTCAATTTGGTCGCAGCAAGGCTGTTGAGATTTTGCTACCCCAACGCCGGTTCCGTCATCCGCTGGCTCAGGCGGTCATTATTCAGCGCCGCCTATTGAATATAACGCATAACCGTGAAACACGCTTACCCGTGGTAATGACTCTACACCATATCGCAAGTCAACCATTGAATTATCGTGAAGACACCTTGGTCAATCTTGGTTTACGAACTTCTTTGGAACGTTTGTTACACGATCAAACTGAAGCTGCACTGGGCGAAGTTCAAGATATATTATGGAAAGTTGCGTTGCGCATTGAAGATGGAGATTTATCACAAGCCGAACAACAATTAAGAACAGCGCAACAAAATTTACAAGAAGCCTTAAATAATGGCGCTTCCGATCAAGAACTGCAGCAACGAATGCAGGATTTACGTGAAGCCATGGAAAATTATATGTCTTCAATGCAACAACAATTCCAGCAGCAACAGCAGCAAGCACAACAGGACGGACAACAACAAGGTGAAGCGCAGTCAGACGGCCAAGGTCAATTTGAAAATCAGGGCAATGGTCAGCCTTTAAGTTCTGAAGATTTACAGCGCATGCTTGATCAGGCTGAGAATTTAGCGCGCAGTGGCGCTCGAGATGCTGCCCAAGATTTATTGTCAGAGCTAGAGGAACTAATGGATAACTTAACTATGGTTCCAAATAACGGTGGACAAGGTGATTCGCAAACAGGCCAGAATCGTCGCCCACAAGATCAATTACCTTCCCCGGATACACAGTTAAATCAAGGGTTAAATCAGTTAATGCAAGAACAGCAAGAATTGATGGACCGTCAGTTTGGGCAATCCCAAGGAAACAACAGACCAAACCAAAACCAAGAAAATGCACAACAACAAGGTCAATTGCGCCAAGAGTTGGGCGAACAAATGCGCCAGATGGGGGAATTATTGGGTGAAATTCCCCAAGAATTCGGTGCTGCGGAACGCGCAATGCGCGAAGCAGAAGAAGCGCTAAAGCTAGGAAACAATGAACGCGCCGGTGAAGCAATGGCACGTGCATTAGAAGAAATGCAAGATGGCAGCAGACAGCTGCAAGACAAGCTTGCACAAAGACGTGCTCAGAATGGTGATCGCGGGCTTAACCAGGAGCATGGCGGTCGCGATCCGTTAGGGCGCACAGACCCTGGACAAGGGCGCATGGATGAGGGTAACGTTAAAATCCCAGACATCAATGATATGCAAAAATCGCGCAATATTTTGGAAGAATTGCGGCGCAGAGCTGGTGACCCAAACCGCTCACCTGCCGAGCGTGAATATCTTGACCGCCTGCTGAAGCTATTTTAGGGCTAATAGGTTTTAGGCGAATAGGCTGCAAGGCTTAGGCACCCCTACCTATCGCCTGGCTTATATGATTATAGCCATCTTTTGCCAGCAAGCGTGGCAACTGCCTATGAATTTCGTGGACAAGCCTAAAACCTGAATAGATTAATGCCGTGTATAATTGTATCAGGTTTGCACCAGCACGAATTTTTTGATAGGCTTGTTCTGCACTTGCAACGCCCCCTACACCTATTAAAGGTATTCTGCCTTCTGTAAGACGATAAAACTTGGCTAAAACAGCCGTTGACTTTTGAAATAAGGGTTGGCCGCTTAAGCCCCCAGTTTGCTGCACATGATAACTTTTCAGACTATCAAATCGTTCAATTGTTGTATTCGAAATAATCAGCCCATTAACTTGATAAGTCAAAGATAGCTCTACAATATCTTTTATCTGTTCTTGCCCCAGGTCTGGGGCAATTTTAACAAGCAACGGTATTTTTTTTTGGTGTTTTATTCGAACATTACCCAATGCCTCAAGAAGACGTTGTAATTGTTTATATTGCTGTAATTCGCGTAATCCAGCTGTATTCGGTGAAGAAATATTAACCGTAATATAATCTGCTACATCGGCCATTTGTTGCCAACCTAAGACATAATCGGCTATTGCGTCATCGGTATCTTTATTTTTACCAATATTAACACCGATAATTGATTTTCTTGGCTGGTTGTACAACATTTCTAAGCGACGATGGGCGTATTGCTGGCCTTGGTTATTAAAACCAAGACGATTAATAATCGCCCGGTCTTTAGACAACCGAAATAAGCGTGGCTTATCATTTCCTGCCTGCGCCCTTGGTGTTAATGTGCCAACTTCGATAAAACCAAAACCCATCTGCATCATCGCTGGTACAATCTCGGCATTTTTATCAAAGCCGGCTGCAAGACCTATAGGATTGGCAAAATCCATACCCCATAATTTTTGTGACAATGCTGGATGACTATCAATCGGCCGGGTCATAAGCCGAAACATAAAACGCGGGTAACGTTTTAAAAGCGCAATGGCCAGCTGATGTGCAGTCTCAGGCTGAAGCAAATAGGCTAATTTCCATAACATTACTTTAAATAATTTTCTTTATTTTAACCGATTTTTTGACCATTTTCAGCTTGCCGCAATAGTTTGATTGTTTCGGAAAGACCATAAATTGCAACAAAAGTTCCCCAACGCGGCCCCTGCTCTTGCCCCAGTAAGATTTCATAAAGAATCTTAAACCAGGCACGCAAATCAGGAAAAGCATGACGTTTACCAACATCATAAAACGATGTCTGGATTTGTTCAGAAGTTGCGCCTTTCGTCAATCCTTCCAAAGAAAGTCTTAAATCGGTAATAGCTGCTTTTTCCATGTCGGTAGCCAAGCGATACTTTTTATGTGGCTTAACCCGATCACGATAATAAGCGATAGCATAACCTATCAACTTATCTAGAAATGGTGCCGTATGTGGGGTTGCCCCCTGAGCGTACCTACTAATAAACCCCCACAAAACCTGCTTATCCTCGGTATTACAAACATTAACCAGATTAAGCAAGATACTAAAATGCAATGTTACACCTTGTTTAGGTGCTTGTCCGTTATGAATATGCCAAACAGGGTTTTCAAGTTGTGCAGCAGCTGGCTCTGTTGGGAACTTCTCTGAAAAGTCTAAATACTCATCAACGGCCTTTGGTATAACATCAAAATATAGCCTTTTTGCCGTACGTGGTTTTTGATACATATAAAGGGCTAGACTTTCAGGGGGCGCATAAGAAAGCCATTCTTCCACGCTAAGTCCATTACCACGTGACTTTGAAATCTTTTCTCCATTTTCATCTAAGAACAGTTCGTAACTTAAGCTTACCGGCGGTATTGATCCAAGAACCTGGCATATATCAGTAGCTAGTTTTACTGAGGGTATCAAGTCTTTACCCGACATTTCATAATCAACATGCAAAGCATGCCAACGCATTGCCCAATCAGGCTTCCACTGTAATTTGCAGCGTCCACCTGTTACTGGTGTTTCAACTTTTTCGCCATCTTCGCTTTGATAGATAATGGTGCCTGCCTTCACATCATGTTCTAACACTGGTACCTGCAAAACACGGCCTGTTTTTTGACATAGCGGCAGAAAGGGGCTATAGGTTTGCTGACGCTCTTCGCGCAGGGACGGAAGCATGATGTCCATAATCTCTTGATATTTTGCAAGTACGGCAAGCAATGCTTTATCAAAACGGCCACTTTTATACCAATCTGTTGCACTTTGAAATTCGTACTCAAACCCGAATGAATCAAGGAACGAACGCAAGCGTGCATTGTTATGATGACCAAAACTTTCGTATTTTTGAAACGGATCTGGAATAGAGGTTAAAGGTTTACCAAGATGTTGGGCAACTATTTCACGGTTGGGGATATTTGTTGGAACTTTGCGCAATCCATCCATATCATCAGAAAAAGCAAAAAGCCGCGTCGGAATATCACTTAAACATTGGAAAGCCTGACGAACCATAGTGGTTCGCACCACTTCACCAAAGGTACCAATGTGTGGCAGTCCCGATGGCCCATACCCTGTTTCAAATAAAACATAACCTTTCGCCGGTTTTTTGTTACCCAAGCGTTCGATAATTCGACGTGCTTCTTCAAATGGCCATGCTTTTGCCGCTAAAGCGTAAGGGGTAATTGTCATCAATCGTTCCTAAGTCAAATATTGCTGCTGAATAATATTAATAAGAATATGGTTGTTTTAACCTTGATTTTGGTTGCAGAACTTAGCCTAACAAAAAATAATCTTTGGTCAATTATTATTAAAAATTACCATTTAAATATTTCCCTTTAAACCAAAAAATTTTTAAAATTGTATTATCATCTAATGGATGTTTTTTATTTTCCCTAGATTCATCAGTTATATCCTGGTTATAAAAAATTCGGTTGATTTTCTCATATAAAAAAACTTTACTTCATCAAATTGTCATGTTTGTCTATTAGGGTAAAAAAAGTGTACGTAGCTAACAATTATTGGTAAAATTTTAATTTATCTTATTTGAAGGCTACTTTTTTGTGTTCAATTTTAGGATAAGGAAACGCCATGTTTAAAAATCGTCTTAGCCGATTATTAACAATGATTACATCGGTTATGTTTCTTGGTGCTGCATCAGCACAAGCACAAATCGAAATTCAATTTTGGCATGCCATGGGTGGCGAGCTTGGCCAAAAACTAACCGAACTTTCTGAACGTTTTAATACCACCCAAAAAGAATTCAAAATTGTCCCTGTGTATAAAGGGACTTATACAGAAACGATGACCGCGGCAATTGCCGCTTTCCGGGCTAAACAACAACCACATATTGTTCAGGTTTTTGAAGTTGGTACCGCAACAATGATGTCGGCCAAGGGCGCTGTTTACCCAGTTTATCAGTTAATGGCCGATCAAAAAGAACCATTCAACCCTAATTCATATCTTAGTGCAGTTGTTGGATACTATTCGGATAGCAAGGGTAACATTCTATCATTGCCATTCAATAGTTCAACACCAGTTATGTACTATAATAAGGAAGCGTTCCGTAAAGCCGGCTTAAACCCAGATCAACCACCAGCAACCTGGCCCGAATTAGAGGCTGCAGCTAAAAAATTACAGGCTGCGGGGTATGTATGCGGTTTTACTACAGCATGGCCTTCTTGGGTTCAGTTGGAAAATTTAAGTGCAATTCACGATCAACCAATTGCTACAAAAGCGAATGGTTTTGATGGGTTGGATACTGTTTTACAGCTAAACGGCGATTTACAAGTACGCCATATAGGTAAACTAGCTGAATGGCAAAAAACCAAAATCTTCGATTATGGTGGCCGTCAATCAAACAGCGCACCCAAATTTTATAGCGGCGAATGTACAATGTACATGAATTCTTCTGCTGCTTATGCAGCCGTTAGGGCTAATGCCAAGTTTGAATTTGGCGTTGGCATGTTACCATATTGGCCTGACGTAACCCAAAACCCCAAAAACAGCATTATTGGCGGGGCAACTTTGTGGGTATTAAATGGCCACCCGAAAGAACATTATCGTGGTGTTGCAAAGTTCTTTTCTTATCTTTCATCGCCCGAGATTCAGACGGAATGGCATCAATTCAGTGGGTATGTACCCATTACAAATAAAGCTTATGAAATCAGCTTGGAACAAGGATTTTATGGCAAGAACCCGGGAACTGATGTTTCGATTAAACAACTAACTCGCGGAACACCAAGCCAAAATTCTAAGGGATTACGCCTTGGTAGCTTTGCCCAGATTCGTGATATTATTGAAAACGAAATCGAAGCAATTTTGTCTGGCAAAAAAACAGCCAAGCAGGGTTTGGATGACGCCGTACGTCAAAGCAATGACTTATTGCGTCAATTTGAACGCACAAATCGGTAATTGCATGTAAGCAGGGCGGTTTCCGCCCTGCTTTTTTAACTTCTTATTACAATGAATAATAAAATTAGCGCCCCCCATTATGGCTGAAAAGCGTGTTACGTTTAAAAAATCAACGATTGCTTGGCTACTGGTTGCACCACAGTTAGCCATTACTTTGGTATTTTTTATTTGGCCTGCAAGCCAGGCTTTGTATCAATCTTTATGGCAAGAAGATGCTTTTGGGCTTAATCGTGATTTTGTTTGGTTTGATAATTTTAGCCGTTTATTTGACGACCCAAGTTACCAACATTCCTTGATTGTTACGATTATTTTTAGTTTAAGCACTGCCGCTACCGCTATTTGTTTTGCCTTGTTATTAGCCTGTAAGGCGGATAAATTAATGCGTGGCAGCCAAACATATAAAACTTTGTTAATTTGGCCATATGCGATTGCTCCGGCCGTTGCTGGCGCGTTATGGTGGTTTATGTTTAACCCAACTGTTGGCATATTGGCTTATATTGCACGTGGTTTGGGTTATGATTGGAATCATTTTCTTAATGGTGATGATGCCCTGATTTTAGTAATTCTGGCATCCGCATGGAAACAAATAAGCTATAATTTTCTTTTCTTTTTAGCTGGTCTACAATCAATTCCCAAATCACTTATTGAAGCAGCAGCAATTGATGGTGCATCAAGTACAAAACGTTTTTGGACAATTATTTTTCCTTTACTATCGCCTACAACCTTCTTCTTGCTTGTTGTCAATTGTGTATACGCATTCTTTGATACTTTTGCGGTTATTCATGCTACCACCCGGGGTGGCCCATCACAAGCAACACAAACCCTGATTTATAAAGTGTACAAAGATGGTGTCGAAGGAAATGATTGGAGCAGTGCGGGTGCCCAGTCTGTCGTACTTATGATCATCGTATGTTTGTTAACTGTTATTCAATTTCGTTTTATCGAGCGGCGGGTGCATTACTAATGGTAGAAAATCGTCCAATTAGCCGTTACATAGCACATGGTATCTTAATTATCGGGGTGGTTATTACCTTCCTTCCCATCTGGCTGGCCTTTGTTGCTTCAACCCACCCGGTTGATCGTCTTTTAAATGATCAGATGCCTTTTTGGCCCGGTGATCAGTTGCTTGAAAATTATGGTACCGTTCTTAGTGAAGGCATGAAAAAAGCTGGTGGTGTACCTGTCGGCACGATGATGCTTAATAGCTTAATTATGGCTCTTGCTATCGCGATTGGAAAAATTTTTATTTCGTTTCTTTCGGCTTTTGCAATCGTCTATTTCCGCTTTCCATTTCGCCGCACGATCTTTTGGATGATTTTTATTACCCTGATGCTGCCGGTTGAGGTACGTATTTTGCCTACATTCGAAATTGTCGCTAATTTAGGAATGTTAAACAGTTATGGTGGGCTAATCATTCCCCTCATCGCGTCAGCAACTGCAACTTTTTTATTCCGACAATTTTTTTTAACTGTTCCCGATGAATTGCTTGAAGCAGCACGGATTGATGGGGCTGGCCCCATGCGCTTCTTAAAGGATATTTTACTTCCCCTATCGCGTACTTCCATCGCTGCTTTATTTGTCATTCAGTTTATTTATGGCTGGAACCAGTTTTTATGGCCATTACTTGTGACAACCGATCAATCCCTTTATACTATTGTGATGGGGATTCGCAGCATGATTACAGTTGGTGACAGCGAACCAACATGGCATTTGATTATGGCCACAGTCATCTTGGCAATGTTACCGCCTGTTTTGGTTGTTATGCTGATGCAACGTCAGTTTGTTAAAGGTTTGGTTGAAACCGAAAAATAAGGATTTATTTGGGAATGGCTGAATTAAAGTTAGAGAAAGTTCGAAAAAACTATGGCCAGGTTACGGCTATTCATCAGATCGACTTGCAGGTGAAGAACGGTGAATTTTTAGTAATTGTTGGGCCATCTGGCTGCGGTAAATCTACCTTGTTAAGGATGGTAGCTGGACTAGAAGCTATCAGTGATGGCGATATCTATATTAATGAAAAACACGTGAATGAGGTTGAACCAAAAGATCGTCAAATTGCCATGGTTTTTCAAAATTATGCCCTATATCCGCATATGAGTGTTTTTAACAACATGGCTTATGGTCTTAAGATTGCAGGCCTTAATCGCAGTGACATTCAAAAACGTGTCCATGAAGTATCAGAAATCTTAGAGATTAAATCATTACTTGATCGCAAACCCCGTCAATTATCTGGTGGACAACGTCAACGCGTTGCCATGGGACGCGCAATTGTTCGCAATCCTGCACTTTTTCTTTTTGACGAGCCCCTTTCAAACTTAGATGCAAAACTACGCGTCCAAATGCGGATTGAAATTAAACAACTTCAACGACGCCTTGGTATAACAACCCTATACGTTACCCACGACCAAGTTGAAGCGATGACCCTGGCAGACAGACTATTAGTAATGAATGCCGGTATTGCTGAACAAATTGGTACACCCCTTGAAATATATGAGCATCCCCAAACAACTTTTGTTGCCGGCTTTATTGGCTCTCCACCCATGAATTTACTTCAGTGCGTTGTTAATGGGCATCAAATATTTCTTGAAAAACAGGCTTTACTTGGGATACCACCCTCACGCAATATTGAGAAACCATCAGTTGTTTTGGGCATTAGACCCGAACATTTAGTGCTGGATCCACAAGGACCACTAAATCTTACGATTGATCTTGTTGAAACCTTAGGTGCTGATACACTGGTATATGCCCACCTTGGACGCCAACGTATTGTTGCACGCCTGCCTGATCATCATAAAGTATCCCTGGGTGACCAGATGCGGTTTACCATCCCGCCAGAACGTGCTAATTTTTTTGATGTCGATAGTGGAAAGAAAATAGCCGCCAAATTTTCCTAAATTGTTAGGTTAATAAAGATACCATTCCATTGATAATCGTGATTGTTTCTTGGTCCAGGTTGCCATCAACCTTCTTGGGTCTAAAACGGCGTTGAAAAGCCTGAATAACAGGGATTAAGTCTTTTTTATCCGAAGAAATAATTTGATAGCCAATTTTTTCTAAGGCATGGCTTGCAAAATTATAGAAATCTTTTGTTTCCTGTTTTAAGGGTATAGGACTAGGCCAAAGGCCAACACCATGTTGTGCTAACCATGCCCAATCAAATAACTCGCCAGGATCAATTTTGCGGGTTGGTGCTATATCCGAATGGCCAACAATACGCCTGGCCGGTATTGGGTAGCTTTGGATCAAGCAGCGCATTAATTCAAGTGCAGCTTGCATTTGTTTCTTTTCAAATGGGCGATATCCATAATCATGCCCTGGGTTCACCAATTCAATACCAATGGAACAATCATTTAAATTATGCTGCCCCATCCAATAACTTACGCCTGCATGCCAGGCCCTTTTTTCATTTGGGACAAGCTGATAAATATTACCATTTTCTTCAATTAAATAATGTGCACTTACCTGTGCAGCAGGATCGCATAAACGCTTGAGGGCAGCTTTTGCACTTTGCATACCAGTATAATGGACAACAACCATATCTATCTCTTGCCCCTTCGGACGATCGTTAAGATTTGGTGACATCAATGAATGATTCATCGTTAACATTATTTGATCATGCCCTTAAATATTGATTTTATTTATTTGTCTATCGTAGCAGCAGATTATCTTACTTCAAAGTATCTATATGTGATCAGCATAAAAAATAAACTAAACACTTGACCTGCTTGATCATCGTTTTTAAATTAATTTAGCCAGATAATCGGGCAGTTGCTGGTAACTTGGCTTACCAGAGGAAAGTCCGGGCTCTACGAATAAATGATGCCGGATAACGTCCGGCGGGGGAAACCCTAGGGAAAGTGCCACAGAAAATATACCGCCGAATTCGGTAAGGGTGAAAAGGTGCGGTAAGAGCGCACCGCATATTCAGTAATGAATATGGCATGGAAAACCCCATCAAGAGCAAGACCAAGTAGGAGCAACCAACCCCTAGGGGTTAGATGGTTATTCGCATCGTTGCTCGGGTCGGTCGCATGAGGTCATAGGCAACTATGCCCCTAGATGAATGACTGCCTTGCTTATAGCAAACAGAACCCGGCTTATAGATTATCTGGCTTTGTTTTTTGCAACCATAGATATTTATGAATTCTTGGATGTTGCATAATTGCAATACAGCCAATAAAAAATTAAAGAACTTTAAAAGAATTTATAGTAAACAAAAAAACAACATATGTTTACATATGGGCCTGTATCTCTTGATTCACCAAGTGTATGGCCAATTTATAACTTTTTGTTTTTTCCCAGCAAATTTCAGCATATTCCCATTGACTCCCATAATATCCCATGATATCCCAAATATATACCTACATATGCTTCTGCTAAAAACAATAAGATTTACCTGCAGGTTGCCCTCAAAATGGCATTATTTTTAGACACATTTATTAACAAAATTGACAAGAAAGGCCGTGTATCTGTGCCTGCGCCATATCGTTTGAGTCTGTCGGGCTTGTCGTTTCAGGGCATCATTGCTTTACCTTCATTTAAAAATAAGGCGATTATTTGTGCTGGTATCGACTGGATGGAAAAGCTAAGCCAGCAAGTTGGGCGGGTTGATCTGTTTTCTGATGCACATGACGATTTAACAGCAACGTTATTTGCTGACGCTAAGCAGCTAGGATTTGATGGAGAAGGTCGGATAATACTTCCAGAAAGCCTTTTATCACACGCCCATATTCAAGAGAGTGCCGCTTTTGTTGGACGTGGACAAATTTTTGAAATATGGCAGCCAGAAGCACTTGAAAAATATAAAATATTTGCCCGCAAACAAGCCTTAGAAAAGAACAGAACCTTAAGTGTTATATCAGATAAATAGCCCCTATGACCGAGCAATATACTCATATTCCTGTATTGTTAAACGAAGTGGTAAAAGGCCTTCGGCTACGCACGGGTGGTATTTATGTGGATGCAACTTTTGGTAATGGTGGATACAGTGAAGCGTTCCTGCTGGCTGCAGATTGTAAAGTTTGGGCCATCGACCGTGATCCGCAAGTCAAAAACCGTGCACATGAATTACAATACCGCTACCCCGGCCGTTTCAGGTTTATCCCTGGCCTATTTAGTCAATTAGATCGTTTGCTATCGATCAACAATATCAGCAAAATCGATGGAATTGCCTTTGATCTGGGGGTTTCATCACGTCAATTAGATGATCCTGAACGTGGTTTTTCCTTTCGTCATGATGGAAAACTTGATATGCGCATGGGCATGGATGGAATATCCGCAGCAGATATTATTAATCATTGGGACGAAAAACAGCTACTTGATTTGTTAATTAACTATGGCGAAGAACCAAACGCAAAACGAATCACCAAGGCAATTGTTATTGCCCGCAAAAAAGAGCCAATTACCAGGACAAAACAGCTAAGCAGCTTAATTCAAGATGCCATTACTTTCCGTACAAGCCATAAAATAGACCCGGCAACACAAACTTTTCAAGCTTTACGCATCGCAACCAACAACGAAATGAAGGAACTGGAAAACGCGCTGATTATGGCTGAAAAACTTTTAAATCCTTTGGGTCGCCTGGCGGTTGTTTCTTTCCATTCATTAGAAGATCGTTTGGTCAAAAATTTTTTACGATCACGAAGCTTGCCACCAAGCAACAAATCACGTTATTACCCTCAGCATGAGAACCTTGATTTTCATCCTACTTTTCGGTTGGTCAGAGGACATGCGATTACACCATCTTTAAATGAGTTATCTATGAATAGAAGATCCCGTTCAGCAAAGCTTAGACTTGCAGAACGCACTGAATTTGAAAAATCAAGGGAGAACTAAAATGTCACGATGGGCAATGTTGTTTTGGTGCTTCTCGATTCTATCAGCAGGTACTTTTTTGTTCCAGGTAAAATACGATGTTATTCAGCTTGAAACACAACTAGACCAAATTAAGCGGCAGATTATCCAAGATCGTCAAACGATCCATCTGCTGAAAGCCGAGTGGGGACATCTAACCGACCCCACCCGTCTTAGCCGTTTGTCGGAACAATATCTAAAATTTATTCCTGTTAGGCCAACACAAATGGCAAGTATACGTTCATTCACAAATATTCTAAACAGTTATGTTGCCACTGCAAATCGTCAACCAACTGCGGAAATTTCTAGTTTGAACAGAACATCAGCATTTTCAAACCAGTTATTGCCAGTTCAACCTGCACATTTTCAAGCACCCTCTCTACAACAATCCCATCCAAGATAATAGTCATTGAACAATGGATGATCTTACACAAACATTTAAACCTTTAGATTGGCAAATCAAAAAATCGTGGAAGTTTAGCAAATTAGCTGATCCACGTCTTCAGTCCACATACGTACCCTATAAACAATATAATCAACGTCAACGAATATCAAAAGCCCAGAACCGTCTTGTTGTTACGTGTTCTCTACTAATATTGTGCATGATGGCAATCTTTCTACGTTTAACAGAGGTTATTTTGTGGAAAGGAACAACCCAAATCCGCACAACATCCCCGGTTGATACCAATCTGCCCATCGTAAAAAGGGCTGATATCGTCGATCGTAATGGCGTTATTTTGGCCACAAGTTTACCTACTTATTCCCTGTATGCTAATCCACGAGAAATGCTTGATAAAAAAGATGCGGTAGAAAAACTAATGCGGGTTTTTCCCGATCTTGATTACCAGCAGCTGCTAAGCCGCCTGAACAGCGACCGTAGTTTTGTGTGGGTCAGACGTAATTTATCTCCGGCACAAAGCCAAATTGTCTGGCGGCTTGGAATACCTGGACTGCAGTTCATCCAGGAAGAAAAACGTGGCTACCCCCTTGGAGCTCTGTTAGCCCATGTTGTTGGGTTTGCGGATGTTGATAATAAAGGCTTATCAGGAATCGAGCGTTCTTTTGACGAATATTTAACTAATTCGACAGATCCGTTGCGTCTATCAATTGATATTCGTCTGCAACATATTATTCGTCAGGAATTAACAGAAACAATTAAGCAATTTACGGCGGTGGGTGGGGTTGGCGTGCTTATGGATATTCGCACCGGCGAAATACTGGCCATGGTTTCTCTTCCAGATTTTGACCCCAATAATCCGGCTAACGCAACTAGTGATGAATTATTCAATCGTCCCATTCTTGGGGTTTATGAAATGGGCTCTACCTTTAAGATATTTAACACAGCCTTAGCAATTGATAGTGGTGTTGTAAGTATTACAGATCAATTCGACGCGCAAGGCCCCCTTCATGTCGGTGGTTTTAAGATTCACGATTTTAACCCAATCAATCGCCTGTTAACAGTGCCAGAAATTATGCTTCATTCATCAAATATTGCTTCAGCCAGAATGGCAATGAAAGTGGGCACTGAACGGCAAAAAATATTCTTGGAAAAACTTGGCCTGTTAGACCCTGTCTCTGTCGAGTTGATGGAGACCGCAAAACCACTTTATCCAAAAACTTGGCGTGATATTAATACAATGACCATCGCTTATGGGCACGGGATTGCTGTTACACCGCTGCATCTTATTGTGGGGGTTAGTGCAATTGTGAACGATGGAAAATATTATGCACCGACACTTATTGCTCGTTCAAGCAGGAATATTAATGTAATTCGACAGGTTATTAGTCCGCAAACGTCAAGGCAAGTGCGCGATATCATGCGTTTGGTGGTTGAAAAAGGAACCGGAAAAAAAGCAGACGTAGCCGGATATTATGTTGGTGGTAAAACGGGTACAGCCGAAAAACAAGTTGCTGGATTATACCAAAAAGATGCACGACTTGCTTCGTTTGTTAGTGTTTTTCCAATCTACGAACCCCGCTATGCCTTACTTGTTATGGTCGATGAACCTAAACCAAATGCATCTTCCCAGGGTTTTGCAACGGGTGGCTGGGTAGCTGCCCCAACTGCTGGACGCATTATTCAGCGAATAGCCCCTGTTTTAAATATTTTACCAACAGAAAAATTGCCTTTATTAACGTCTGATAACTATGCTACCTCTCAAACTGGTCTTGTTAATTTAAACGGAGAAGAATAATGAACCTTAGGCAACTACTTGAACCCCTTCTTCACCGAAAAAACCCAAGCTGGGAAAAAGTTGAAATTGTTGGAATAACTTCTGATTCTCGCCTTGTAAAACCCGGTTATTTGTTTATTGCGATTGGTGGTCGTAAAAACCATGGGTTTGACCATGCAAAAGAAGCATTCGACAACGGTGCTGTAGCTATGCTAACAGATGCACCCAAAACAGGAAAAAGATCGCGACATGTTATTGTTTATGTGGAACGCGGACGTTATAATCTATCAAGAATATCTTCAAAGTTTTATACTCCGCGACCCGAGACCACAGTTGCGGTTACCGGAACCAATGGAAAAACATCAACTGTAGATTTTGTACGCCAAATATGGGAAAGACTTGGTCTTCCTGGTGCAAGCATTGGAACGCTTGGCGTTATCAGCATGCCCTATCGTGCTTCATTAGGACATACAACCCCTCCAGCAGATATTATGCACCGCGAATTAATGGAACTCGCAAAAAGAAAAATAGAATATGTTGCGCTTGAAGCATCAAGTCATGGTATCGAGCAGCAGCGATTGGATCATATCGGTATTACAGCCGCCGGATTTACCAATTTAACTGTTGACCATCTTGATTATCACAAGACAATGGAAAATTACCGTAAAGCTAAATTTCGTTTGTTTACCGAAATACTTGCTCCTGGGCAAACAGCTGTTATTAATGCTGATATACCTGAGTATCCAATGCTTTATGAATTATGCAAAAAACGCCAGTTTCAAGTAATCGATTATGGTCGTAATGCCAATTACCTACGCATTACAAATATAAGGCGAACCAATACACACCAATATGTCGATGTAGTGATACCGGGTGATCGTAAAAAAGAATTTGAAACAACGATTGCCGGTGAATTTCAAATCTATAATATTCTATGCGCTATTGGATTAGTGTTTGCAAAATACCAAAAATTTACGCCATTATTTGAATGTATCCCTTATTTAAAACCTGTACATGGACGTCTTGAGTTGGTGGGACGTAATCAACACGAATGTCCCGTTTTTGTTGACTATGCACATACACCAGATGCTTTGGAACGCGTGTTAAATACCTTGCGTCCAATTACCAAAAAAAGACTAATTATTATATTTGGTTGCGGTGGCAATCGCGATAGCACAAAGCGGTCTATGATGGGAAAAATTGCCAAAAAATTGGCGGACATAACCATTGTCACTGACGATAACCCACGCAACGAAGACCCCGCCGATATTCGACAGCAAATTATTGCTGCCTGTCCCGAGGCAATCGAGATTGACAATCGCCGTGAGGCTATTCAACATGGTATCAGTCTGCTTAAAAGTGGTGATGTCTTGCTTGTTGCCGGGAAAGGTCATGAAACAGGGCAAATTATCGGTTCTTATACCTTGCCATTTGATGATTGTGAAGCTGTTCGAACGATATTGTCTGAAGGTTAACCATTAAATATGACAGAATTTCTATGGTCTGCGGCGGATATTCTTAAGGCAACCCACGGTCAGTCAGAATCGGTAAATTGGTCGGTAAATGGCTTATCTATTGATAGTAGAACTTTAAAAAAAGGTGATCTATTTATCGCCCTAGAAGGACCAGAGCAAGATGGCCATTGTTTCATTGAGCAAGCCGTTCTCGCAGGAGCTGCTGGGGTGCTGGTACACCAATCTCATATAAAATCTTCCGTACCTGTCATTAAAGTTCATGATACACAAAAGGCACTAATAGAGCTTGGTCAGGCTGGTCGGATACGATCCAAAGCTAGAATCGTTGGTATTACCGGTAGTGTTGGAAAAACCAGCACAAAAGAAATGTTGCGTCTGGTTTTATCGGCACGCGGTAATACCCATGCCAGTGAAGCAAGTTTCAATAATCATTGGGGGGTGCCATTTAGTTTAGCGAAGTTGCCAATTAAGGCTGATTTTGGCATTTTTGAAATGGGCATGAATCACCCAGGTGAAATTGACAACCTGACTCGTCAAGTAAGGCCTGATATTGCCTTGATCACAGCTATCGCCCCCGCTCATTTAGCTTTTTTTAAAGATATCCACGGCATCACTGATGCCAAAGCCGAAATTTTTCATGGTTTGACCAGAGATTCAAGTGCTATACTTCCTTTTGATAGCCCTGAATATCAGCGTCTACTTGATCATGCCAAACGCAATAATGTTAAGCAGATTATCAGTTTTGGTCAGAGCAAAGACGCAGATATAAAGCTGCTTAATGTGATTAGCGAAAAGGAAACACAACGAATAACTGCCCAATACTACAGCTTACACATAAAATATCAATTGCCTGTTATTGGCCATCATTGGGCTGTTAATAGTTTGGCCGTTGTTGCAACTGCTCTTCAATTGGGTGTTGATCTAAAATTAATTACCGCTGCACTTGAAGCATTTTATCCCCCAAGTGGGCGAGGGCAAAAACAAGCACTAACTATCTCTAATAATAGAGAAATTTTGTTAATAGATGATAGTTATAATGCTAATCCAGCCTCAGTCCAGGCAGCGCTAAACGTGTTAGGACAAACCAATTTTAAAGCAACCAATCGCCGTATTGCTGTGCTTGGTGACATGCTTGAATTAGGATCAGAAGCAGCAAAACTGCATATGGAATTAAGTCAGGCGGTTATTCAAAATAAAATTGATCTTGTTTTTACTTGTGGGTCTTTTATGCAGCATCTTTTTAAAAATTTACCAAAAAAGATTCAAGGCACACATTTCGCCAATAGCGCACTATTGGCAGATAAAATCGAATCTGTTTTAGATGATGGTGACATTATCATGATTAAGGGTTCTTTAGGAAGTCAAATGAAGTTAATTATTAATAAACTAAAACAGCTTAGCGCGGTTCGGCATGCTTTATAATTTGTTAAGTCCCCTTGCCCAAGATTCGATTTTTTTTAATGTATTTCGCTACATTACGTTCCGTAGTTTTGGAGCGATATTAACTGCCTTGATGATATGTTTTATTATAGGGCCACGTGTTATCCGCTGGCTAAAATCAAAACAAAAAGAAGGACAGCCCATTCGATCGGATGGACCAGAAGGTCATTTGCTAACCAAAAAGGGCACTCCCACCATGGGAGGTATTTTAATTTTAATTTCACTAATTATTAGTACCCTTTTGTGGGCTGATTTAAATAATGGCTTTGTCTGGGTTATTCTTTTTGTTGCATTAACCTTTGGGGCAATAGGTTTTGTTGATGATTACCTTAAATTGACCAAACGAAATAGCAAAGGCTTACGTAGTCGTTACAAGTTTCTTGGTCAATTAGTGGCCGCTGCTTTAGCCACCTTGTTCATTTGGTTGCTTAGTCCAGATCATATTCAGGGGCAATTTGCCTTACCATTTTTTAAAGACTTTGCTTTGGATTTGGGTCTTTTCATGATTCCTGTTGGCATTATAGTTGTTGTTGGGGCTTCAAATGCAGTAAACTTGACAGACGGATTAGATGGACTTGCGATTGTTCCAACAATGATAACCGCCGGTTGTTTTGCCCTAATTGCATACTTGGTTGGCAGAATAGATTTTGCAGCATACCTGCAAATTCCCTATATACCTGGTAGTGGCGAATTGGCTGTAATCGGAGGGGCACTGGTTGGGGCAAGTTTAGGATTTTTATGGTTTAACGCACCACCCGCAATGGTTTTTATGGGTGATACGGGTTCGCTATCGATGGGCGGTATACTTGGCACTATCAGTGTTATCATAAAACATGAAATTGTTTTGGCAATTGTTGGTGGAATATTTGTCATTGAAACATTATCGGTCATGATTCAGGTTGTTTCATATAAACTAACTGGTAAACGCGTGTTTCGCATGGCTCCCCTCCATCACCATTTTGAAAAGAAGGGATGGGCAGAACCAACGATTGTTATTCGTTTTTGGATTATAGCGGCAATTTTGGCTCTTATTGGGTTATCAACTTTAAAATTAAGGTAACTATGATTACCGTTGCGTGTTTTAATAATAAAACGGTTGGTGTTTTGGGTCTTGCCAGGTCTGGGATTAGTAGCGTACAAGCGCTACTGCGTGGAAATGCAGTGGTTTTTGCTTGGGATGATGATGCACAAAAACGCCTTAATCTAATGAATCAAGTGTCTCTTAACGCTGTTGACCTATCTTTGGTAGAATTACAGCAATTATCAGCTTTAATTATAAGCCCTGGAATTCCAACAAATCTGCCGCAACCGCACCCCCTAATTCCGTTGATTCATAAAGCCAATGTGCCAATTATGACAGACATTGATCTTTTAATTAAAGCCCAACCAACCACGAAACGCATTGGAATAACTGGAACAAACGGCAAATCAACGACCACAAGCCTTATTGGACATATCCTTAAAAATAGCAATATACCAACCGAAATTGGTGGAAATATTGGAATTCCATGCCTTGATCTAAAACCACTTGATAATCGGGGTATTTATGTTCTGGAATTGTCATCGTTCCAGCTTGAATTAATGCAACATTTTACTTTTGATGCCGCAGTTTTACTTAATATAACACCTGATCACTTAGACCGGCATGGAACAATGCAAAAATATGCGGGTATAAAGCAAAAAATATTTGCTGCGCAAAAATCGACTCAGGCCGCAATTATTGGTGTTGATGATCCTTATAGCCAGGAAATTTATACATATCTTAAGAAAAATGATCAGCAACAAGTCATCCCAATATCCAATCAGGATATTGTACCAAGGGGGGTCTATGTTAAAGATTCATTTCTTGTTGACGATATGGACGGGAAAAAAGCTAGCATTCTTAATCTTCAAAAAGCATCAAGGTTGCCTGGCTTACATAACGCACAAAACATTGCAGCTGCCTATGCTACATGTCGCGCTATGGGGCTAGATAGCAAAAAAATTGCGTCAGAGATTCTAAGTTATCCTGGGCTAGCCCATCGCCAAGAGTTTGTACGCCAAATTCGCCATATAGGTTTTGTTAATGATAGTAAGGCAACAAATGCTGACGCTGCGGGAAAAGCTTTGGCCTGCTATCAAAATATTTATTGGATTTTAGGTGGACGTCCTAAAGAAGGCGGTTTGAATGGCTTGGAAGCGTTTCTCGATCGGGTTCAACACGCCTTCTTAATTGGCGAAGCACAACAGTCATTTGCCTTTTTCTTAAAACAGCACCAAATACCACATACCTTGTCAGGCACCCTGGATGTGGCAGTTACATCGGCCTATAATATTGCACGCCAATCATCTCAATCTTGTGTTATTCTGTTATCCCCCGCCTGCGCATCTTTTGACCAGTTTCGTGACTTTGAAGATCGTGGCACACACTTTAAAAAAACTGTCCTTTCGTTAAACGGGTAAAAAGAACATGGAGCAGGTTACCAACTATAAAATTTTTAACCGGACAGATCGTAGCCTGCTTAATCTATGGTGGTGGACTGTAGATCGCTGGACGATTGCTGCATTGTTTTTATTATTATTCATCGGCGGATTTATGAATATTTCAGTCAGCGGTGCTACTGGTGGAAGAATTGGTCTTGATACATTTTATCTGGCCCGTCACCACCTGGTTATGATTCCTGCTGCTATTTTTATTATGCTGTTTTTTTCCTTTTTATCAGTAAGGCACCTGTTTCAAGCAGCAATGATTATTCTGGCGGGATCAATATTTTTAACCCTTGTAACACCTTTTATTGGTAGTGAAATCAAAGGTGCCAAACGCTGGATACGTCTGGTAGGTTTTTCATTACAACCATCTGAATTCATCAAACCAACCTTTGCCATTGCAACAGCCTGGCTTCTTGCGCGTCAATCATTACACATATCAGATTGGAAAAAATTTTTAAGCTCTTGGGGATTTTCGCTTATTCTATATGGTTTTATTATTTTCTTGCTTATTCGCCAACCCGATTTAGGTATGGCTTTTGTTATCTCAATTACCTGGTTTGCCCAGCTTTTTTTTGCAGGTTTGCACCGAGGATGGGTTCTATTTTTATTGATTAGCGGAATTTTAGGACTTATTGCCGCCTATACATTCCTTCCCCACGTAGCAGCACGGGTTGATCGATTTTTAAATCCGGAAGCTGGTGATAATTTTCAGGTAAATCAAGCACTACAAGCTTTTTCAAGTGGTGGGCTTTATGGCAAAGGACCTGGAGAGGGTGTAGTGAAAAAAAATATTCCCGATGCTCACAGTGATTTTATTTTTGCGGTCATTGGCGAGGAATTGGGGTTAATAGCCTGCATATTGGTTGTAGCGCTTTATGGTTTTATTTTTCTGCGTGGTACTTCCCGCTTGCTGCGTGAAGATTCGTTGTTCGTTGTACTTGCAAGTGCTGGTATTCTAATATCTTTTACCATTCAAGCTATGATTAATATAGCTTCTGCAATTAATCTAATTCCAACCAAGGGTATGACACTTCCCTTTATTAGTTATGGTGGATCATCCATGATTGCCATATCAATGGCCATGGGCATGTTGTTGTCATTAACGCGGCAACGATTAGGAGAAACTGAACAATTATGAAGCAACATCCTGAAAAACCTATTGTTATAGCTGCAGGTGGCACTGGTGGTCATCTGTTTCCGGCAAAATCCTTAGCTGCTGAATTAAAAAATCGCCATTATTCTGTATCTTTTGTCTCTGATAAACGTGCTGTTTCTTTTGAAAAATCAGCACAGGAAAATTGGCATATTATCGATGCAGCTGGAGTAGTTGGAACTGGTGCTTTAACAAGGATTCGTAATCTATGGCGTGTATATCGGGGATATCGTCAGGCGTTAAGGTTACTAAAAAACTTAAAACCTCAAGTTGTTGTTGGATTTGGTGGATATGCCTCTTTTCCAACCGTTCGCGCAGCCCAAAGTCTTGGTATACCGACAATCATTCACGAACAAAATGCCGTTTTTGGCCGTGCAAATCGTCATTTGTTGAAAAAATCAACCCTGATTTGCTTGGGGATGGCGAAAGTTCAAGGTTTACCCAAATCATATTTGAATAAGATGGTTTTTTGTGGCAACCCTGTTCGTGAAGCCATTAAGGCGGTGGCTAGCAACCCATACAAAAAAGCTGGTATTGGTCAAAAATTTCATCTGCTTATCCTGGGTGGAAGTCAGGGTTCACGCAGTTTTTCAAGACTTATTCCCCAGGCTGTCTCAAAACTACCTGCCTTTTTGCGACAAGATTTAATGATCACCCAACAATGTCGCCCGGAAGATATCCAGCATGTCACAAACTTTTACCAGGAACTAGGCATTCAAGCGGTGATTGCCAGTTTCTTTGATCATGTTCCAAGTCTCTTGGCTGAATGCCAATTACTGGTTAGTCGTGCTGGTGCCTCAACAATTGCTGAGCTTTGCCTGATCGGAAGACCAGCAGTGCTTATCCCCTTGCCTTCGGCAGCTGATAATCATCAAAGTGCCAATTGTCAGATGCTGGTCGAACATAATGCTGGTTGGATGCTGACAGAAGAAGAAATTTCTCAAGATGCCACAATTTTGACAAAATTAATTGAGAAACTTATGCAGAATCCAACCGAACTTGCAGAAAAAGCCGTACGCGCGCGCAGTTTGGCGGTTGACCAAGCCGTTATTAAATTAACGGACGCTGTAATATCCTTAACCCTATTAAAAGATGTACCTGAGTAAACCCGATGAAATATATTTCACAAAATATTGGACCTTTTCATTTTATTGGAATTGGCGGAATCGGCATGAGCGGTATCGCCGAAATACTGCACAATCTTGGCTACCATGTCCAAGGTAGTGATATTAGTGACAATAGTAACGTTGCGCGCCTTAGAAAAAGAGGTATTGCAATTACCGTTGGTCATAATCCTGCTAATCTGGCACAAGCACAAATTGTGGTTGTTTCATCTGCCGTTAAAGATGATAATCCTGAACTTATAGAAGCAAAAAAAAGACGATTAATTGTTGTTCGCCGCGCTGAAATGCTAGCCGAATTAATGCGCTTAAAACAATCCATATCAATCGCCGGAACACACGGCAAAACAACAACAACCTCCTTAACAGCTTCGTTACTTGACGCAGGACATTTTGATCCAACCGTGGTTAATGGTGGTATTATTAACAATTACGGTACAAATGCCCGTATCGGCACTGGTGATTGGATTGTCGTTGAAGCAGATGAATCAGACGGAAGTTTTTTAAAACTACCTTCAACGATTGTTATTGTTACTAATATTGATCCAGAGCATTTGGATTATTATCAATCTGTCGATTCCTTACATAATGCCTTCAACCAATTTATCAGTAATATCCCCTTTTATGGATTTGCTGTTTTGTGTATTGATCATCCCGTTGTTCGAAATTTTTATCATCAGATTCAGAATCGCCGCCTCATCAGCTATGGTTTCAGTCCTGAAGCAGATATCCAAGCAACCAATCTTATGCCTGATCTGACAGGGGTAAATTTTACTGTAACCCTTAACAATCGATTAAAAGGTGGTGCTAGAACCATAAAGGCACGATTACCAATGATTGGACGTCACAATGTTCAGAACGCCCTTGCAGCTATTGCTGTTGCCAATGAAATAGGTATAAATTCTGAACAAATTCTGAAGGGTCTTTCATTATTTGGTGGGGTTAAGCGGCGCTTTACCAAAACCGGCGAGGTTAACGGTATTACAATTATTGACGATTATGGCCACCATCCAATTGAGATTGAAGCCGTTCTTAAAGCCGCACGTCAAGTTTGCAGACAACGTGTTCTTGCAATAATACAACCACACCGGTATTCACGCTTGCATGATCTTTTCCAAGAATTTGTTTCGTGTACCGACCTGGCTGACCATGTTTTGATTGCTGATGTTTACCCAGCTGGCGAACAGCCGATTCCTGGTATAGATCGTGAACACTTGGTGAAAGCAATTAAAAAACGTGGTAAAACACCGGTTGACGCATTAAAAAACCCTGTCGATCTGGCAAGGAAGGTTGCTACCATTGCCAAACAAGGCGACCTAGTTGTTTGTCTTGGAGCCGGTAGTATAACTAATTGGGCTTATTCCCTGCCCTCAGAACTTGCATCAATTCTAAATGGAACAGTTTAAGCGCTGCTATGACTTTTGATATTCAACATCAATATTCGTTTCTCAATGGTCTTCAGGGAAAAATAAGCTTTAATGCTATTCTGGCAGATATAACATGGTTCCAAGTTGGTGGGGCAGCACAGTTGATGTTTCGTCCTCAAAACTCCGATGATTTGCAAAAATTTTTAAGACAAAAACCTGATGAAGTACCTTTAACTGTAATTGGTGTTGGCTCAAACTTACTGGTTCGCGATGGTGGTGTTGATGGGGTTGTTGTACGATTAGGCAGGGAATTTAACAAAATTACTAAATTATCAGCCACCCATATGTATGTGGGTGGCGCTGTCCTTGATAGTAATATTTCTCGTATGGCTTTGGAATATGGAATTGGTGGGCTAGAATTCCTAAGCGGTATTCCGGGTACTGTTGGTGGTGGGGTGTATATGAATGCTGGGTGCTATGGACGCGAATTTAGCGATATTGTTGAAAGCGTAGATATTATAGGCCCGGGTGGTCAAATAAAAACCTTACCCACTAAAGAGATTGGTTTTTCCTATCGCCACAGCAATATACCAAGGAATTCTGTAGTGATCGGCGCAATTTTGAAGGGTATTGTTTCGGACTCGGTACACATTCAATCCGCTATACAAGATATCCAGCAAAAACGCTTGTTAACCCAACCCATTCGCACGAAAACCGGGGGAAGCACCTTTGCCAACCCTGATCCCCAATTAAGTAATGGAAAGAAAGCTTGGCAACTTATTGACGAAGCAGGTTGCCGCGGATTACGCCGCGGGGACGCTATTGTATCACCCATGCATTGTAATTTTTTAATTAATGAAGGAAATGCCAAAGCTGCCGATTTAGAAGATTTGGGAGAAGAGGTTCGTGAACGCGTGCTACGTCAAAGCGGTATTAATTTGCGCTGGGAAATTCAACGTATCGGTAAAAGGCTTATATAAATGCTCAAACGTCGCTTTAAAAAAGTTGTTGTTTTGATGGGTGGAACTTCAAGTGAACGTGAAGTATCCCTTGTTACTGGGAAAGCTTGTGCTAAAGCTTTACAACAGCAAGGTTATCAAGTAACAACTGTTGATGTAACGGGTAATTTATTATCTTTATTACAGCAACTAAATCCAAAACCAGATGCTATATTCAATGCCTTACACGGCAAAAATGGTGAAGATGGTAAAATTCAAGGTATATGTGATATTTTGGGTATACCATATACCCATTCTGGCTTGTTGGCTTCGGCATTAGCCATGCACAAGGGAATGGCCAAGCTGATTTTCCAGCAACTTGGTTTACAAGTGGCAAAAGGCATTATTAAAACACGGCAAGAATTATCAATGGGAATAGACCCAATGGTACGTCCCTACGTTATAAAGCCAATAGACCAAGGTTCAAGCGTTGGCGTGGTCATCTTTCGCATCAATGATAATATGACCCTGCGAACACCAGAAATTTTATGCCCCAACCAAGATGAATTCCTAGTAGAAGAGTATATCGAAGGCCGGGAATTGACGGTAGCAGTTATGGGTGATAAACCCCTAGCCGTTACCGAATTACAACCAGTCGGACGCTTCTATGATTACGATTCTAAATATTCAGAAGGAAAAACAAAACATATTTTACCAGCTAATATCCCTGCATCAATTGCACAAATGGCTATGGAATGGTCGCTTAAAGCACACCAAGGACTTGGTTGTCGTGGCCTAACACGCAGTGATTTTCGTTGGAATGATAAAAAAGGAGATAAGGGGCTTTATATTCTTGAAATTAACACCCAACCTGGCATGACTCCTTTATCGCTGGCACCAGAACAAGCAGCGTGGGCTGGAATTACCTTTGAAGAATTAGTTGATTGGATGTTGGAGAATGCACAATGCGATCATTAAAAGAGTTTTTGCAATCAACCGAAAAACAGCAGATTGAAACTTCGGTATCTTTAGATCGCCCTACCCCACAATCAGCCGTTGCAACGACCTGGAGCTGGCGCTTAAGACCCTTATGGAGCCGTTTCAGCCGTTTAAAACAGATTAATAAAAGAATTTACCTGGGTATTTTTTTCATGGTATTTGCGATTCTGATTGGGACAGGCTGGCTAATGGATTTATGGTTTGCATCAGGCCGCTTGATAGGCGCTTTTAGTGCCAAGCAAGGTTTTGAACTGACCGAGGTAAAAATTTCTGGACGACTCAATAGCACTTCTGAGTCACTAAGAAAGGCAATTAATTTGCAGATTGGTATGCCGTTGATTGCCATCGATTTACATCAGGTTAAAAGTGATCTTGAAAAACTTGCGTGGGTGAAGAGTGTTAAAACGGTTTCCAGAATATACCCGGGACTTATTTTTATCGAAATTGAAGAAAGAACCCCTGTTGCCATCTGGCAATACCAAGGAAAATTTTCTTTAATTGATACAGATGGCCAAATTATCCCTGTCAGTGATGTGCAACGTTTTGCTAATTTGATGGTGATTGTTGGAGAAAATGCCCCCCAAAAAACACCCGAATTAATTAAAATGCTATCAACACAAAGTAGCCTTCAAGACCGCGTAACAGCAGCCATATGGGTTGGAGACCGCCGCTGGGATTTAAGGATAGACAACAGAATTGAAGTTATTTTGCCTGAAGAGGGAGCAACCGATGCTTGGTTGTTTCTGGCACAAAAACATCAAGAGCAACGCATACTTGACCAACCAATAAAGCGAATCGATTTACGCATAAAGGGTCAGATCGCCTTATCTTTTTTATAAGATTACAAATTATTTTACCCAATATAATTGGCTTATAAAGCCACTTTTATTTTTTTAAAAAATTTGTTTGGCTTTGTGTACATTGTTGTTCTATTGAATTTAAGTACGATTTTTTTTATTTACCGTGATATTTTACTGTACCCATGGTCAACCAAATTAACCTGCCCAAACAAGCAAATAACGGTTTAGGCAATCATTTGCCTAAAAAGAATAGCAAACCTGTGAACCGTCAGGGTGTTTTGGCCGCTTTAGATATTGGGACGAACAAAATTTGTTGTCTGATTGCTCAAGCTGATGATGAACATCGGATGCGGATTTTAGGCATCGGTCACCATATGTCTCGAGGATTACGTAATGGCTCGATTGTCAATATGGAAGAAACACAACTTGCCGTTATTAATGCTGTACATGATGCCGAAAAAAGTGCTGGCGTCACTGTTCAGAAGGTATTGGTTAATTTATCGGGTGGTTACCCGAATTCTCAAACTGTAAAACTAGAAGCAGACGTTAACGGACAGGAAATTAGCGACAAAGATTTGCGTCGCATATTGGAACAAGGCAGTTTAACAGGACATCACCTAGAACGTCGCCTAATTCATTCAATACCAGTTGGTTACAGCTTGGACGGCAATCGGGGCATTCGTGACCCCCGTGGTATGTTTGGCCAAAGATTAGCTGTTGACATGCACCTAGTTACCGCGGCCGTTAGTGCAGTTCGCAACTTAACATCCTGTATTAGCCGTTGCCATCTTGGTTTAGGTTCTATTGTCGTTTCTTCGTACGCATCAGGCCTTGCAACACTTGTTGATGACGAGATTGACTTGGGTGTGACTGTCATTGACATGGGTGCAGGCACAACAAATATTGCTGTTTTTTTTGATGGTAATCTTGTTTATACTGATTGCTTGCCTATTGGCGGGAATCATGTGACAAATGATATAGCTCGTGGTCTTTCAACCCCTTTGGCAGAAGCAGAACGTATAAAAACTCTTTATGGACATTGCATTCCTTCAACTGTTGATCAGCATGAAATAATTCATGTTCCACAAATTGGTGAAAATGACCCGCAACATACACATCAGGTATCTCGGTCAATTTTGGTTGGAATTATTCAGCCGCGTCTTGAGGAAACTTTTGAATTGGTAAGATCACATTTAGAAATTAGTGGCTTTGATAAACTTTCAGGTCGAAGAGTTGTTCTGACTGGTGGCGCCAGCCAGTTAGGCGGTGTCAAAGATTTAGCTAGGCTTATTTTAAACAAACAAGTTCGACTGGGACGCCCTATAGGTGTTCTTGGCCTTGATGATGTAACAGCAGGGCCAGCATTTGCAACCTGCACCGGTTTGTTGGCTTATGGGCAACAACACAATGTAACATCACATCGCACTGATACAATAAAAAATGCTGATAATAATGGTTTTCTATCTAAAATTAGCCATTGGCTGCGGGAGAATTTTTAATGCGTCGTAAAAAGAATATTCCCAACACACCCGAATCAAATCAACCTAGTTTTGATCAGGTTACAATAAACCAGCCGGTGTCAGTTGAAGAGAAATCTATTTCAATTCCCCCTAACCCTGCACAAAAGAAAACGGAGTCGGCCATGAGCCTTAAATTATCGATGCCAAATGCAACACATGAATTGAAACCTAGAATTACCGTTGTTGGCACCGGAGGTGCTGGCAGCAATGCGGTTAATAATATGATTCGATCGAATCTTGAGGGTGTTGACTTTGTTGTGTGCAACACCGATGCACAGGCACTTTCCCAATCATTATGCCAACATCGCGTACAACTTGGTGTACATGTAACACAAGGTTTAGGGGCTGGAGCACGCCCGGAAATTGGTCGCGCTGCTGCTGAGGAAAGTTTAGAAGAAGTTATCCGTTATATCCAAAACAGCAACATGGTCTTTATTGCAGCTGGTATGGGTGGTGGAACAGGTACCGGTGCTGCACCTGTTATTGCCCGTGCTGCCCGTGAGCAGGGTATTCTAACAATCGGCGTTGTAACAAAGCCTTTCCATTTCGAAGGTTTACACCGTATGCGCCTTGCCGAGGCAGGTATCAACGAGCTACAGCAATATGTTGATACCCTGATTGTTATTCCCAATCAGAATCTTTTTCGTATTGCTAATGAAAAAACCACTTTTGCCGATGCGTTCCATCTGGCTGACCAAGTTCTTTATTCTGGCGTTCGTGGTGTAACCGACCTTATGGTTATGCCAGGTTTGGTGAATTTGGATTTTGCTGATATCCGCACTGTTATGTCTGAAATGGGTAAAGCAATGATGGGCACTGGTGAAGCTGAGGGTGAAAACCGTGCTATAAAAGCCGCTGAAGCCGCTATATCCAACCCGTTGCTTGATGATGTTTCAATGAAAGGCGCTCGTGGTGTTTTAATTAATATCACTGGTGGACTGGATATGACGTTGTTTGAAGTCGATGAAGCAGCGAATCGTATTCGTGAGGAAGTTGATCCCGAAGCAAACATTATTTTTGGTTCTACGTTCGATGAGAACTTGGTTGGCAAAGTGCGTATATCTGTTGTTGCCACTGGTATTGAATCAGAAGCAGCTATTCAACCCCGCCATAACCATGTTAGTCATGCTCAACCAACCCCTACGGTTGGTCGTTCCAATGTGCGTCCCAACATGTCTCAACCAAACCCGGCGTTTGCACCCACAACCCGTAGAGTTGAACCTGCTATCAACCCTGCAAGCCGTCCAGTAAACATTGCGGAACATAATCGGACATCAGCCCCGGTCACTTCTGCACCGCAACAATCATCACCGATTCAGCGTGAACAGGTAAAAACGCAAGCAACATGGCGTCCAATGCCAGGTCCGGGTTCAACTGTTATTAAACAGCAGGTTGAAGATCAGAACCTGGCTTACGAAAATCGCCCACAAGGAAGTGTAACTTCACCGGCAGCGCCGTCTATTTCTCAACGTCCCAATGCAGCAGCACCCAGTTTGTTTGCACGTGTTAGCGGTATGGCACCAGCACAACCCGCTACACCAAAAATATCAACTTCATCCGCTGCAATGCAATCACCCCAAACCCCCATTAGTAATTCAGCAACACGGTCGACGCTTCCAAACAAATCCGCTAATATTGCTACAAACGGCGGGCAAGAACCAGCAGCTGGTTCGTCTGCTCAACCAGCACTGCAAGTTCGGGTAACCAGCCAAGAGAACAGAGCGCCAACCAATAAAGCAGATGAAGAAATACTTGATATCCCTGCCTTCTTAAGACGTCAGGCCAACTAGCAACTATATTGCTGTTTGCTTTCTGAAAAAGCAGGACCTATGATTGTTGTTGTTTAACATATGGAATATGTTGTTATTGAGGGATAAGATGGCATTTGGAATTTGTAAAAGCTTTTTACTGGCTATTAGCATTACTTCTACCCTAGGTTTAACCGCTTGCTCGAAAACTGACCCAGAAGTCTATCTAGAAGAACCAGCTGAAACCATTTATAATACAGCGTATGATGCATTTTTGTCAGGAGACCGGGAACAGGCAGCAAAACTTTTTAACGAAGTGGAGCGTCAGCATCCTTACTCTGTATGGGCATTACAGGCTCAATTAATGGCTGCTTACTCATATTATAGTGCCGAGAAATACAATGATGCCATTTTGATTCTTGAACGTTTTATCGAACAACATCCAGGTAATGTAAACATTCCTTATGCCTATTATCTAAGAGCCGTTTGTTATTATATGCAAATTGTTGATGTTGGCCGCGATCAGCGGAATACTCAATTAGCACTTGAAGGTTTTCAAGAACTGCTTGGCCTTTTTCCTGAATCGGTTTATGCGCGTGATGCCGCTTTTAAGCTTGATCTAATTCGCGATCACTTGGCCGGTAAGGAAATGAATGTTGGTCGTTTTTATCAGAATCAACATTTATACCTAGCGGCCGTTAATCGATTCCGCATGGTTATACAAAATTATCAAACCACTGGTCATGTCCCAGAGGCTTTACATCGCCTAACAGAAAGTTATTTGTCGTTAGGTGTAGTTGATGAAGCACAAAACGCTGCAGCTGTACTTGGATATAATTTTCCAGGAAGCCCCTGGTATGAAGATAGTTATCGCCTATTAACCCAAAATAACCTAAAGCCCTTACGCAAAGACAGTTCTTGGTTAAAACAACTGTTCTAAGTTTGATACATGCTTATCGGACTGAATATTCAGCATATTGCTTTAATTGACGAGTTACAGTTTGATCTACCTGCAGGATTAAATATCTTAACTGGTGAAACTGGTGCCGGAAAATCTGTTTTATTAGAGGCGTTAGGACTGGCTTTGGGGCAACGCGCGAATGGTCAATTGGTGCGCCATGGTTGTGTGCACGGTATGGTACAGGCCGAATTTCAAATATCATCTGATCACCCAGCTTGTCACCTGTTAAACACCTATAATATGACAATAGATACCAATGAATCGTTAATCCTGCGGCGCCAATTATATGCTGATGGTCGCAGCAGGTGTTTTATTAATGATCAACCCGTTAGCAACGCATTGTTAAAGCAGGTTGGTCAATTACTGGTTGATATAGTTGCGCAATTTGATCAACACCGCCTACACCAAACAGAGTCGCAACTAGAATTAGTGGATCGTTTTGGTAATTTGCAGTCTGAAGTTCAAACTATTTCTAATCTTTATCGGGAATGGCAGAATCTAGAGAAAGATTATCAAGAACAACAAAATCTATCGCTTGTTAGACAGAGTGCGTTAGCATATGATAGTCATATTCTTGCTGAACTTGATCAATTAAATCCAACTGTTGGCGAAGAAGAAAAATTATTATCCGAACGGCAATTGCTTAATCAACAGGGTAAAGTGCGACAGTTGTTACAAGACTTGTATCAGGATTTACAGGGTGAAAAAGGAGTAAGCAAGAACCTTGGTTCTGCCCTTCGACGGCTTGAACGCAGTCATTTACCCCTAAACAATTTTGAACCAATTAGAACAGCTTTGCAGCAAAGTTTGGCATTTAGCCAAGAAGCCCTAGACTTGATACATCCCCAATTAAATCTTGCCGAACAAGATGCAGCAACCAAGTTAGAACAAATTGAAGAACGTTTGTCGCTGATACGTGAATTAGCGCGTAAAAATCAAGTAACTCCTGACGAATTGCCAAAATTTCATGAACAATTACGTCAAAAACTTGAACAACATCAACAAAGTGATAAACACATTGGTGATTTACAGCAAAATCTTATAAAATGTCAGCAGAAGTTAGCTAATATTATTTCGAGTGTGCATGAAAAACGCTGCTTATCTGCCAAGAAGCTCACAAAACTTGTTGGTCAGTATCTTGATAAGTTACATTTAACCCATACTATCTTTAATATTGATGTTGCAACGCTTCCAGTAGAACAGTGGAATAGTGCTGGTGGAAGCCGCGTTTGTTTTCTTGTCAGTACAAATCCTGGTAATCCTATTGCCCCCATGCATAAAATTGCGTCGGGGGGTGAGTTATCACGATTCATGCTTGCACTTAAGATGGCGCTACAACAGTCTGATCCGGTATCAACAATGATATTTGACGAAATTGATACAGGTGTTAGTGGTGCAACAGCAGCCGCAGTGGGTGAAATGCTTGCATTACTTGCACGTGCGGTTCAATTATTGGTAATTACACATTTACCTCAAGTGGCGTCTCAGGGCGACCATCACTGGTTGGTGCAAAAACATATAACAGAAGAATATACCAAGGCAAATGTTCGTTTGTTAACAACCCTTGAACGTCAAGAAGAAGTAGCACGGTTGATTGCTGGTACTGTTATTAGCGATGAAGCCCGCGCCGCAGCAAAAAAATTGCTAACAAAACCTTTATCTAAAAAGCAGCATGCTGCCAAATAATAGTGATTTTGGAGAGTGATGTTATGACGACGTATCGCCAAATTCCAGTTCAGCAACTTAATCGCGAGCAAGCATCATCGGAATTAGCCGCTTTAGCAACAGAAATTAAACTACATAACCAGCAATATCACCAGCTTGATGCACCGCTAATATCTGATCAAGAATATGACAGCCTTATACGCCGCAATCAAGCAATCGAGCAACTATATCCCGATTTAAAGCGAATAGACAGTCCAAGCAAACAAATAGGCTATAGTCCAGCAAACACTTTTGAAAAAGTTATACACCGGCAAGCCATGTTATCGCTTGATAACGCGTTCAATCCAGATGAAGTGCAAGAATTTTTAAACCGTTTATACCGCTTTCTAGGCATGTCTCTATCAACAAATATAGATTTTATAGCCGAGCCCAAAATCGATGGCCTATCAATTAATCTTACCTACACCAATGGCCAATTAACCCAGGCTACCACACGGGGTGATGGTATGGTGGGCGAAAATGTGACCAATAATGCACGAACAATTAGCAATATACCCGCCGCACTGCATGGTATTTTTCCTAGGTTGGTTGAAGTTCGTGGTGAAATTTATATAGCTAAATCACATTTTATCCAATTAAATGCCCAACGTGAAAAACAAGGTGACACACTGTTTGCTAATCCCCGCAATGCAGCAGCCGGCAGCTTACGTCAATTAGATCCAGCAATAACGGCGAGTCGGCCATTGCAGTTTTTTGCTTATGGCCTTGGGGCAATTGATACCAACGGTTGGACAACGCCCAAAACGCACCAGCAATGGCTAATCCAGCTTCAGGAGTGGGGTTTTATAGTAAATGCAAATTATCGTCTTTGCCATACGCTTCAAGAAATGATTGATTTTCACCAATATATGGAAAAAAGCCGTGATCAGCTGGATTATGATATTGATGGCGTTGTATATAAAGTGAATGATCTGTCATTACAACAGCGCCTTGGTTTTATAAGCCGCGCCCCACGTTGGGCGGTTGCACATAAATTTTCAGCTGAACAGGCAACAACTACCCTAAAAGATATCACTATACAAGTTGGTCGAACTGGCATTTTAACACCCGTTGCAGAATTAGAACCAGTAACTGTTGGTGGCGTTGTTGTCAGTCGCGCTACACTGCATAACGAAGATGAAATTAACCGCAAAGATATACGTATTGGAGATAAGGTTTTAGTTCGCCGTGCCGGTGATGTTATTCCACAGATTATGCATGTTATACCTTCCACACGTTCAGCAACTAGCAAGCCTTTCGTTTTCCCACAAAAATGTCCTGTATGCGGTCATCCGGCTAAGCGCGTGGATGGCCTCGTTGCATGGCGTTGTACTGGTGGTATTACTTGTGCCGCGCAAGCTGTTGAACGTTTACGTCACTTTGTCAGCCGTGATGCCTTTGACATCACTGGCCTTGGTATTCGCCATTTAGAGGAATTCTATCGCGATGGATTTGTGAAAACGCCAGCAGACATTTTCCGTCTTCATCAGCACCAGGATAACCTTGTAAACAGAGTGGGTTGGGGAAAACTTTCAGTCCAAAATTTATTGTCTGCCATAGAACAGCGCCGGCACATCAGTTTTGAACGATTTATTTATTCCCTAGGTATCCCCCAGATTGGACAGGTTAGCGCCCAGATTATGGCACACTATTATCAAGAATTGCCTAGATTCTTGCATTCAATGCGTCAAGCGCATGCAAAAGAATCTTCAGCCTATCAGGAACTGGATGATATTGAAGGGATTGGCCAAGCTATGGCCGATGATATTGTTATGACGCTGAATGATCCAGAACAAATAGCTGTTATTGAAGATTTAATGCGGGAAATAACAGTTCAACCGTATAAAAATCTACAAATTTCGGACAACCATGCTTTATATGGTAAAATAGTTGCTTTCACCGGAACATTACAGCATATGTCACGACATGAAGCAAAAGCTATGGCCGAAAAGTTTGGTGCAAAAGTGGCTAATAATATCTCGAAAAAGACAGATTTACTTATTTGTGGTGAAGACGCAGGTTCAAAAGAAACCCAAGCAAAACTGCTAGGTATAAAAATTATTGACGAAAAAACCTGGTTAGATTTATGTCAACAGATTTGATAATATACTTGTCGTTATACTATATCTAGATCCAAACATCGATAATTGGCTTAACGATAATTGATCAAAATATTCTGGTTTTATAGAACGGCCGGTTTTAGGCAACTCAATAGCGTTAAAGACGCTACGTTGAACTTGAAATCGGCGGATAAAATAAGGTGATATTGTTTTAATATTTTTTTCCAACCAATCAGAGGTAATTTTATCAATTTTGTCTCCTAAAATATTGGGCTTATTAAGATAGGGCATTGTTTGATCATGCGTTTCTTTTAACAAAGATGTAACTAATTCATAGTCATTTGGATAATGCTGATGGGGCCAAAGCAAGTATATTGCACTTGGTATTAAGAGAAAAAAAACAGGCCGTATTTCTGGAAAATCCTGGATAACCGTCTGATATATGGGACGGGCATATCGCACCTTATTTGCAAAATAACCATGTTTTCTTGGCGGATAACCAGCCATGCCAATGGCACCCCAGTGTGCGTGTAGATTAAAAAAACCATCCACCTGTTCATTCGTTTTAGTAAGATGCGTATTACAAACAGCCAGCATCAGTGAAATTAACGGTAACGAACATAAAAGCATCGGACGGCTAAAAAAATCTGGCTGTTTTATTAAAAACCAAGGATTATCTGCTGCCAACCATGGTAATGTTGCAGCCATGACAAGTTCGGTTGGGCTAGAAAAACTAACATCCCCTGCCCAGTATGTTCCCTGAGAAACATGCCAGTGAATACGACGAGTTATACCAGACACATCAACTATACGATCAAATATTAATTGCAAAAAATGCTCGGGTTCGCGATTGTTAATAGCCTGCTTAATGAGTGCTAAAAGAATATTTTGAAATAAATCTTTCGCACGGATAATAACAGCTGCTTGGGATTTAAAATGGTATTCACGAAGATGATTATAAGATTGGCGGTGAAATGATAGCAGTGGCATCAATTCATGATCATATTCGATTAATACAAAAGGGCTTAAATAGGAATATCTGCGATCTGCTCTAACAAAATTACCGCCTTGCCAACAATATAGTGGTAATAACAGACGTTGACCATTTTTAACGTATGAACCTGGCAAATAAATTGTATCGCCCTCTGTCAGGTCATCATTTTCGGTCATATTTAAGTCATAAATCAGGGGGTAAGCTAATTTTTCATCAGCACAAAGAATTTTATTGTAATCTACAGCACCGGCACATCCCGCTGCAATATCTGCCCAATTGCCGGCATGACCAGAACGTGGCGGCAAGAACCAAATTGTTTCCCGAATAATGGTTGCTATATCACCAGCCTTACAGGCTGTTGTACCCATATGAACCCAATCGAAAGCAAGCTTACGGTGCTGAAAATCGTTTAATATTTTGGGCGTAATCTTGATACCATTTACGCCCTTTTCCATCAACCCAAATTTTTGAGCAATATCAATCATTGATGGGTGGTGGTCTGAAAAAGAAATGGTCATAAATCATAAAAAATTTTGTATATTAAACTGATATCACCAAGCTAATTGTACATTACAGGTATACACCATTATGTTTTATGTACTTAAGAAACTTTTGTAAGCTTGGCAGTTGCCCAGTTTAAGTATTCCCTGCTTTGTTGATTAAGATGTTGCGCTAATTGCTGTTGGACTTGTTGGTGATAATTGTTTAACCAGCCCAATTCTTCAACAGTTAGTAAGCTAACATCAATAAGACGCCGATCAAACGGTGCCAATGTAAGAGTTTCAAAACCAAGCATTTCCCGTTCTGCGCCATCGATTATAGCGGGTACAACCAATACCAGGTTTTCAAGCCGAATGCCATAAGCACCCTTTTTGTAATAGCCTGGTTCGTTTGATAGAATCATCCCCGGTTGTAATGCTACCTGGTTAGGGGCAGTAGCTATACGTTGTGGGCCTTCATGAACACTAAGGTAACTGCCAACTCCATGACCTGTTCCATGATCATAATTCAACCCATGCTGCCACAAGTGATAACGCGCTATAGCGTCTAATTGGTGGCCTGAAACGCCTTTTGGAAATTTTGCCATAGCAAGGCTGATATGCCCTTTCAAAACCAAGGTGAAGTGTTTTTTCATAATTGGCGTTGGATCACCTATGGCCATCGTACGGGTAATGTCTGTTGTTCCATCCAGGTATTGCCCGCCCGAATCAAGAAGCAATAATTCGCCATGTTGCACAACGCGATTGCTTACCGGTGTTGGCCGATAATGAACGATAGCCCCATTGGGGCCTGATCCTGCAATTGTTTCGAAACTTGTGCCCCGAAATAGGCTGTTTTGACACCGGAATTGATAGAGCTGTGCGGCAACATCCAACTCGGTTATCTTTTTCTTAGCTTTAACCTGATCACTTAACCAAGCAAGTAATTGTACTATCGCTACCCCATCGCGCAGGTGGCTAGCACGAGCGCCTTGAATTTCGGTAGACGTTTTACATGCACGGGGTAACAAACATGGATCTGGCTGCTTATGAATAACAGCGCCTGCTTGTTCAAGACGGTTATAAATCCATACAGCCACAATATCAGGATCAAGCAAAACATGACGTCGGTCAGAACCAAGCTTTTCCAAGGTTTTTGCAAAATATTCACATGGAAGTAGATGTATATTAGCTGGCAACGATTGCTGTAATTTTCTGGTTATTTTGCGGATATCTACGTACCAGTGAATTTGCTGATCTTGGTAAAAAATAACAAAACTGTGCACAAAGGGCGTATTTGGCACATCCCCACCCCGCACATTCAACAACCATGCCACTGACTCGGGCGCTGTTAGTACAACTGCATCTAGCTGTTTTTGCTGTAATTCTTTTGCCAATATTGCCGCTTTTTCCGCAGTTGACCACCCAGCATATTGCAAAGGATGCAGATTTACGGGTGCAAGTGGACGTGGCGGTCGACCAACCCAAACTTCATCTATGGGATTTTGTTCAAGCATAACAAGGTGACCGTGTGCTTTTTCAATAGCGTTTTTTAGCCGTTGCAATTGATTGGGCGTATGCAACCATGGGTCAATTCCTATACGCTGGCCTTTTTTTAGCTGTGCGTTCAGCCACCCATCACTTGATTGTTCACTGCTTAAAAAAACTTGAAAACAACTCGAATCAGTTTGTTGAGCTGCTTGTAAAATATACCGTCCATCAACAAATAACCCAGCTTGATCTCTAAGAACAACGGCTAATCCTGAAGAACCAGTAAAACCACTAAGCCATCCTAAACGCTCGGCATAGGCGGCAATATATTCGCCCTGATATTCATCTGTGCGCGGAATGATAAAGCCATCCAATTTTTGCCGTTGAAGATAATCTCTTAGTAATTTTAGCCGCTTGGCAATATCAGATTTAGAAGCTGCCACACTTAATTCATCTTGACGATACTTCTCAAGCTGTTGCCTTAAGCTGTATAATTGTTGATCAAGATCAGGATTGCGTTGGTCAGATATTAATACCTGCCAAGAATTTGGATCAATATCGTTAGGTGCTGCCAAAACGCCAGACATAATGTCATAAACAGCTGGCACCGTTTTTTCGATCCGGTACTTTTTTAATAATTGTTGTAGATGATCATCCCCTTGATAAGACATATGCCTTTCTCCCTGAGTGAAGCAGTTTGCAGTAATGTTTAAGACGGTAATATCTGTTCCTTAACTTAACGGTTATGATGCTAAATAGCAACACATGTAAAAAAAATGCTTGATGGCAGAATATTTATTTGGTTTTGAAATAATATAGACCTGCCAATAATGTTCAAATTGTAATAATATTACTTATTATTGATATATTATTACCTTAAAGACCGTTTAAACCTGTAACAACTTTATTTTTACAAAATATGCTGCAGCGCAAAATAATCTTGTATAAAATAAATAATAATGCTATATAAATGGCTGTGTAATTAATTTTATTGTATTTAGCATATGCAAAAAAACCATATTGCACCATAAAAATAACAACGATAAAAGGATTGAACCATGAATAACGGAAACGTAAAACTTACCGATGGTTCGAAGCCTAAAGTGGCTAAAAACAAATTGGGTAAAACACCGGTGTCTATTTTTGCTGGGTTCGTTCGCTCAATGCGCCTGAACCGAAAACAACGTTTGTTGTTACAGCGTCAGGCTATTTTACGCCGCGAACTAAATGGCTTTAGTAACCATATGTTTGATGATTTAGGTATGACCAGTGATATTGCATCAACAAGCGATATCACTGGCATCGCACTATTAACAGGATCTGAGTTTATTAATACACTTAACAATTCAGTTAATCTTAACGATAATTGTTCTTTATTACACAAAACCCAATTCGAAAACCAATCTGCTGCATGTCGTTTAAAAGCCGCTTAAGCGGTTTTTCTCCATGATTGAACAATCTTCAAAATGCCTATATGTTTATGAATTAGCTTGCTTTTGGCCCTTTGTTATTAATCTTGATTAATCTTATTGATATATTTAAAGGCATCAATCAGCATATCTGCATCTTTTTCTACATCCCGCTTGTTATCTACAGGCATTTCACTTTGATCTACGATGATCTCCTGGCTTGGTCTTGAACCGTGCCGTACAACAAGTATAGACCATTCACCCATACGTAAACGCTCGACCACAACCAAATTATGGCGATTATGAGATCTCTCGACAAAATCTTCTTGGCTGGTCAATAATCCCGATAAAATGGCGAAACCCTGCGGGGCTAGGTTTTTTGCAAGACCGTAAGACATTTTAGAAATTGGCCTTGCTAAAATGTTAGCCACAACAAGATCAAAAGGACCACGCTTCTTCACCCAGGAACCGTAACCATTACTCCATCGCACATTAATCTTGCCTACGAGATTGTTAACTTTCAAATTTTCACGTGTTACATCAAGGGCTTCATAATCAAGATCAACAGCAAGCACATAGGCATCATTCCATAATCGAGCTGCACCCATGGCCAAAATTCCACTGCCACAGCCCAAATCAAGAATTTTTTGGAATTTATATTTCCGTTTGTTACGAAATATCTGCATCATCTTAAGACAACCGGCGGTTGTCTCATGCCGACCTGTACCAAATGCCAACCCCGCATCAATCCTTAGGGGTAAAAATTTTACCGGTATCTTGCCACGATAAAACGACCCATACACAAAGAAACGACCGATTGTAAAAGGTGCCAAAATTTCTTCACTTTCTTTAACCCAATCTTTTTCGGGTAAAGGCTCTGACTCGATGTGATATTGATCAATCGCATTGGTATCTAAATATTCTTTAAAAATTGGTATTTTTGATTCAAGCCGGTCATTTGATAAAATTTCAACAACCCATTGTTTCTGGTCATTTTCATAACTTGAAATTGCCATCCCTATCCCATCGGCAAGACCTTCAAGTTTAACCCGATAACGATCAGGACAACCTTGGGGCAACGTAATTTTCAGCAACCATAATTCTTCCATGCGATCCACCCTATTTCACTGTTTCAGCTGCCACCAAAAATGTGGCAATTACTTTTTTTGTTCCGGCCTTATCAAAGGCTATTTCTAAATGTTCACCGGCACAATCAATAACAGTGCCATAACCGAACTTTTGGTGAAATACTTTATCACCATTTTTAAATGCCACCATATTTTTAGAAGAAAGTGCCTGCCCATACGAATAATCTTGTCCCATGTTGCCACGAGCTGGGGTCAATAAAAAGCGGTTTTTGGATTGCTGATAATCACCTTGACGAACAAATGTGCTTTGCAAATTCTGATCCCAAAAATATGCCCATTTTTCGGCCATAAGGCTACCAATAATTGGGGATAACGATTTTTTCGGTAATTCGCGCAAAAAACGTGATGGTAAAGCATTCTGCCACGTACCATATAATCGTCGGCTGTTTGCATAAGTTATATACAAATGGCGGCGTGCCCGTGTAATACCAACATAAGCAAGACGTCGTTCTTCTTCAAGACCATGCTGGCCATTATCATCTAAAGCACGTTGATGAGGAAACAATCCTTCTTCCCAACCCGGTAGAAAAACCGTATCAAACTCTAACCCCTTGGCACTATGCAAAGTCATGATACTGATCATATCTTTAGGATTAGCTTCAGCATTCTCCATAACCAAACCAACATGTTCTAAGAATCCAGCCAAATTTTCAAAAGATTCCATGGCCGATACAAGCTCTTTCAGGTTTTCAAGACGCCCCGATGAATCAGGTGATGGATCTTTTTGCCACATTTCAGTATAACCGGATTCATCAAGAACAATGCGTGCTAATTCTGTATGACGCACTTGTTCCACCATACCACGCCAATGATCAATGTTTTGGATAAACCCTGCTAAAGAACGCCTAGCCGACGTGCTACCAAGCTGTTCCTGCACCATATGTCTTGCTGACTCTAACAGGCTGCAAGAAAGTGTACGCGCCGACTGATACAAAGCCCTTATAGTTGTTTCACCAATACCGCGCCTGGGGGTATTAATAATGCGTTCAAAGGCCAAATCGTCACGCGGTTGGTGAATCAGTCTTAGATAAGCTAAAGCATCCCGAATTTCCAGGCGTTCATAGAATCGTAATCCACCAATCACACGATATTTAATTCCAAATGTTAAAAAACGTTCTTCAAACTCGCGCGTTTGTGCTGCTGTTCGTACAAGAACCGCCATTGATCCCAGCTTTTCTCCTCGACGCTGGATAGATTCAATTTCTTCAGCTACAAAACGTGCCTCTTCCGTACCGTCCCAGAAATTACCCAACTGAACATAATCACCATCGGTAATATCTGTACGCAAGGTCTTCACCATGCGGTCACGATTATGGGCGATAATCCCAGACGCTGCTGCTAAAATATGTGGCGTTGATCGGTAATTTTGTTCAAGACGAACAATTTTTGCGGTTGGAAAATCCTGACCAAATCTTAGGATGTTGCCAATTTCAGCACCACGCCATCCGTAAATTGACTGGTCGTCATCCCCTACACAGCAAATATTTTGATGTTGTTGTGATAACAACCTTATCCAAAGATATTGCGCAGTATTTGTATCTTGGTATTCATCAACCATAATAAATCTAAATTGCTGGTGATATTGGCTTAGAATTTCTGGTTGTTTACTTAAAATATGCAAATTATGTAATAATAAATCACCAAAATCACAGCTGTTCAGGCTTTTAAGACGTTGCTGATACATCGTGTATAATTGCGGCAATTTAGGATTTACTAACGTGTTAGGCGACATATTGCTTATATGCTCGGGCGATAATCCCTTGTCTTTCCAACGCGCAAATAAATCCCCAACCTGACGGGGAGGCAACTTTTGATCATCAATGTTTTCGATTTGTAACAGTTGTTTAATTAAACGCAGTTGATCATCTTCGTCCAAAATTGTAAATTGTGGTGTTAGACCAACAATCTCAGCATGGCGACGCAACAAGCGTGCAGCAAGCGCATGAAAAGTTCCCAACCACCAACCTTCCACTGGTCGTTGAAGAATCATCGCTACACGCTCTTTTATTTCCTGTGCAGCTTTATTGGTAAAAGTGACGGCCAGTAATTGGCCAGGATGTGCACGTCCTGTCGATAAGATATGAGCAATTCTGGCAATCAAAACACGTGTCTTGCCTGTTCCAGCCCCAGCAAGGATCAACAACGGTCCTTCGGTGGTCATGGCAGCTTCCAACTGCGCATTATTTAAAGCCATACCCATGATGCCAGACATTTTTGCTTTTTCCATATAAACACACTATATATTTAACAGTTAGCATTTGAACTAAGTGATTCAGATGGTAGTGGAAAGTTTTTTTAATAATTTATACAAATAAATTGCTGTAGAACAACCAATCAAAGGATTAACTTATGCCATTTAAAACTGATTATATTCCATTAATTAGTAATAGTCCTTTAACAGAACGGCAAATTATGGTTTGGCGATTTGGAACAATTGGGGCACGCCCAAAGGCTTATGTCCAAGCATCTTTGCATGCTGATGAAATTCCTGGTATGTTGGTGGCACGCCACTTGGGACAATTATTGTACCAGGCCGATCAACAAAATCAGATAATCGGCGAAGTTGTTGTTGTACCTGTGGCCAACCCCATTGGTCTTGGTCAGTTTCTAAATGCCAGACTGAATGGACGTTACGAGCTGGGGGGCGCAGGTAATTTCAATCGCCATTGGCCAGACTTGTATTCCGGACTACCTGATATTGTTGGTCACCAATTGGGTCAAGACGGCAAAAAAAACATTGATATCATCAGAAGTGCCTTAAACCAAATATTAAATCAGTCGCAAGCAATTACTGAAATGGGCAGCCTAAAATTAACCCTAGCCCGACTTGCATATGATAGTGATATAGCCCTTGATTTACATTGTGATGACGAGGCTTTGGTTCATCTGTTCTTAACACCAGCACACTGGCCAGACGCATCCGACCTGGCAGCCGAAATCGGCAGCAGGGCAAATTTGTTATGCGCCGATTCAGGAGGTCAATCGTTTGATGAAAGTCTTAGTACACCTTGGTTAAAATTAGCCGCAGATTTTCCATCTTTACCAATACCTGCAGCGTGCTTGGCTGTTACTATCGAACATCGTGGTTCAGCAGATGTTAATGACCCTATGGCAAAACAGGATGCACAAGCAATTTTTCGTTTTCTGCAGCGCCGAGGGCTTGTTAAAGGAAATCTTGGCCCGCTTCCTTCTGTTTTACACCAAGCAAGCGATTTAGCCGCTTGTGATATTGTTCGTGCACCTATAGGGGGGATTGTTGTTTATCTTAAAGAATTGGGAGACGTGGTAAGTACAGGGGAACCACTTGCCGAAATTATGAACCCGGCATCGGCATTACCTTTTGCAGCCAGAACCCCAGTTGTTAGTGGTACGGATGGATTTGTTCTGTCGCGGCGGCTTGAACATTTTGTACGCCCGAATGATACAATTGCCAAAATAGTTGGTAAAGTTTCTCTACCCCACCGTAATGGTTTATTACTTGAAGACAAATAAAAATCACGATAAAGTCACATGAATGTACATAATCAGCTTATGAAATATCAAAATTGTGTTTTAGTAACTGGTGCTGCCCAACGGATTGGTCGGTCTATTGCACTGGGTTTTGCCAAAAGAAAGTGGTTTGTGGTTATTCATTATCATCAGTCACGCCAGGCTTCGGATGATTTAGTACATCACATTCAAGAGATAGGTGGTAAAGCCTTGGCAATTAAGGCTGATTTAAGCAATATTCCTGAAACTGAAGAACTTATTAAAAAAATACATAGGGCAATTGGGCAACCAGTAACCTGTCTTGTTAATAATGCGTCGATTTTTGAGCGGGACGAAGCCGGTACCGTTACCAACCAATCATGGCATCGTCATTTACAAATTAATTTGCATGCCCCTTTTATCTTAAGCCAGGAATTTTACCGACAATTACCCCCTAAAATACCTGGGCATATTATTAATATAATTGATCAGCGTGTTTTGTGTTTGACGCCTTATTTTACCAGTTATACGGTTAGCAAAAGTGCTCTCTGGACACTGACACAGACCTTGGCCTTGGCATGGGCACCCTATATAAGGGTTAATGCAATAGGACCAGGCCCGACCTTACCAAGCGTTCGGCAAACACTCCAACAATTTGAAGCGCAATACAGCACTATGCCGTTGCAACGTGCAGTAACACCCGAAGAAATAAGCCACACTGTCCAATTTTTAATCGACACGCCATCAATTACTGGCCAGATGATAGCCCTTGATAGTGGCCAACATCTTGGTTGGAATAACCCGTCCAAAAAAGATATGGTGATGGAATAATGTTATTAAACACGCATTACAAGCTGTTGATTAAAGATTGGATTGTCTTGTTAAATGTTGGTATTAAACCAAGTGAAATAACTGCATCACAGCGTATCAAAATACACCTAACGCT
>JAEUKQ010000080.1 GCA_016794225.1 Alphaproteobacteria bacterium
TAAAACAATATTCTAGGGGATTACCGTGAAGGTATAGGTTTTTCACCACGATAATCGTAAAAACCACGCTGGGTTTTTCGCCCTAACCAGCCTGCGTCAACATACTTCACCAAAAGCGGGCAGGGTCGATATTTGCTATCAGATAAGCCGTCATGTAAAACCTGCATAATCGCAAGACAAGTATCAAGACCAATAAAATCTGCCAACTCAAGAGGCCCCATCGGATGATTGGTACCCAATTTCATTGCCGTATCAATTGATTGGATGCTTGCTACCCCTTCATAGAGAGCATAAACGGCCTCGTTAATCATAGGCATTAAAATGCGGTTAACAATAAACCCAGGAAAATCTTCTGATTTGGCGGTTACTTTTCCTAATTTGTGGGCTATTGCCTGTACCACTTGATCTGTTGCATCGCTGGTCGCAAGACCTCTGATAACCTCAATCAGGTGCATAACAGGTACCGGATTCATGAAATGCATACCGATAAATTGTGCAGGCCGATCAGTAGCTGATGCCAAACGTGTTATAGACAAGGAAGATGTGTTTGTTGCCAAAATCGTATGTTTGGGTAAATTAGGACATAATTGTTGAAAAATTTGCCGCTTAATTTGCTCGTTTTCGACGGCAGCTTCAATCACCAAATCGGTATCAGCAAAACCAGCCATCGTTTTAATGGCTGTTAAATTTTTAATGGCTTGCTGTTTTTGTTCTTCATTAATTAGTGCCTTTTTAACCTGGCGACCCATATTTTGATCGATTATTTCGAGTGCTTTTTGCAGTTGGTTGGGATTGCTATCAAATATCTGTACTTGATAACCGGCAAGGGCAAGAACATGGGCTATGCCACTACCCATTTGGCCTGCACCGATAACTCCTAACTTACGGATGTCAATAGCCGTATTTTTTTGAAGGGTTGAGTCGGCATGGATTTTATTAGAAAAAATATTTTTTTCGGTCATTATTTTATCATCATGAAGGTTAGTATTATAAAGTTATTTTGTATCAAGGGCTTTAGTTAGTGCGGGGATTGCTTCAAATAAATCGGCAACTAATCCATAATCGGCAACTTGAAATATTGGCGCCTCAGGGTCTTTGTTAATGGCCACAATAACCTTGCTGTCTTTCATTCCCGCCAAATGTTGAATAGCTCCCGATATGCCAACGGCGATATAAAGTTGTGGCGCAACAATTTTTCCTGTTTGGCCTACTTGATAATCGTTTGGGACATAACCTGCATCAACAGCAGCCCTACTTGCGCCAATCGCAGCACCCAACTTGTCAGCAAGCTGTTCAAGAATCTTAAAATTATCTGCGCTTTGCAAGCCACGCCCGCCGGCAACAATAACTTTTGCATTGCCTAACTCGGGTCTGCTTGATTGACTTACTTCCTGGCTTACAAAACTGGCTTTAGTGGTTGGTGGTATTAGTGTAAGATTTTTGATTGGTATTTGCCCACCCTTTGAAACAACAGCTGGAAAAGCGGATGCGCGGATAGTTAAAATTTTAATGTTATCTGTTGATTGTACAGTTGCCATTGCATTTCCGGCATAAATTGGCCGAACAAAGGTGTCAGCGTTTTCAATAGCTGTAACGTCTGAAATTTGATGAACGTCAAGCAAGGCCGCCAAACGTGGCATTAACGATTTTCCAAGACTACTCGCAACCATTGTAACATGGCTATAATTTTTTGCTATTGGTTCAATCAGCTTGCTTAAAAGGTCGGGTAGAGGATTTTTCAAAGTAATGTCATTTATAAGTAATATTTGCCTAATATTACCGCTATAGGTAAAGCTTTCGGCTATTCTTTCACACTGCCAGCCAGCAATAAGAACATCAATAGGCTGCCCCACTTTTTGCATAGCCTGAATGGCTGATAATGTGCCTGTAGAAATATTTTGGTGCTGAATTTCAGCAATAATTAGCGTTGGCATTATATCACCTTTGCTTCTTTTCTTAGCCGATCAACAAGTTCGCTAGCATCTTTTACCTTAACACCAGCTTGTCTTTTGGGCGGTTCAGTAACTTTGACAACACGCAATCCTGGGCGGATTGTAACAGACAGCTGATCAAGTGTCAGCGTTTCAATAGGTTTCTTTTTAGCTTTCATAATGTTTGGTAGGGATGCGTATCGCGGTTGATTAAGCCTTAAATCAGTAGTAATAACCGCAGGTAAGGTAACGTCCACTGTTTCAAGCCCGCCATCTATCTCACAAGCAACTCGTGCCTTATCTTGCAATACATCAATTTTAAATGCGCAGGTTGCCTGTGGCCAGTCCAACAAGGCTGCCAGCATCTGTCCCGTTTGATTGCTGTCATCATCTATTGCCTGCTTGCCCAGAAGAATAAGTTGTGGTTTTTCGTTAACAGCAAGGGCTTTCAATATTTTAGCGACCATTAATGGTTGTACATCCTGATCAACAGGTATATGAATTGCGCGGTCAGCACCAATTGCCAAAGCATTTCTAAGGGTTTCATTACAGCCCGCATTACCGATTGATACGGCGATAATTTCTTTGGCTATTGTTTTTTCACGTAGGCGAACGGCTTCCTCCAATGCAATTTCATCAAAAGGATTCATTGACATTTTAACATTGGATGTTTCAACGCCACTACCATCTGCTTTAACACGGATTTTGACGTTGTAGTCAATAACCCTTTTCACGGCCACAAGAATTTTCATTCGTTATTTTTCCTATTTATATAACCAGTATGATTTTAGGTTAATGAAGTTAAATTATGTTTTTGATGGTTTTTACAATCGCACATAATCCTTGATTTATGCTTATTAACCTATTTGGCATAAGGTTAGTTATTCAAAATATTCCGCATAGCAACATAGTTGAATAACTTTGTCAATTTGCTTTGCTAAGCTTAGATAAAGCAGATTTTACCGTGAGTGAGAGAGCAAAAAGAGATAAACAAGAAGGGAGGCGAGAGCCTCCCTTAGAGTGATTGTATTAAGTAGGAGTGGTGGTTAGCTGGGGCGT
>JAEUKQ010000081.1 GCA_016794225.1 Alphaproteobacteria bacterium
TATATCAACAGCGAGAGTTTCTGGTGAGGTGGCGAAGATAGGCCTGTCGTCTTTGTTGTTACTCGCTGCTTTTTTATCGGTGGCAATTGGCCTTTTTAATTTATTTCCTATACCGCTTTTGGATGGAGGGCATTTATTGTTTTATGCAATTGAATTGCTTCGTGGAAAACCATTAAGTATCAAGGTACAAGAGATTCTATTTCGGGTTGGTGTTATTCTGATTGCGCTTATTTTTATTTTGGCTTTATATAACGATATAACTGGGGTATTAAAAATTGACCAGGTTATTAAATGCTAGAAAATTTTATGAGTTACCGATAAATTATTTGCTTAGTTGATAGTTCAAGTTATTAAGAATTTAGACATGGTAGAAAGAAGAACAAATATGCATATTGGGTTTCGACATATACAAAAAATTTTAAAAATTTGCCTTAGCAAAATTTTTTTAGCCATATTTGCGGGCCTTTTTATGCTTGCCCCTGTGTATCTGTATGGTCAAAATATTCCAACTATTACCGGCATACGTGTTGAGGGTATTCAGCGCATTGAGGCTGATACTGTTCGGTCATATCTCGGAATAAAGGTTGGAGACCCGCTTGACATTGGTCTTATTGATCAAGCTTTAAAGTCCCTTTATTCGACCGGTTTTTTTGCAGATGTTCAGATTATTCCTGAAAGAAATGGCTTAATTGTTCGAGTCAAAGAAAACCCAATTATTAATAGGGTAGCATTTGAAGGCAATCGACGTATTGAAGACAAAACGCTTACATCAGAGGTGCAACTAAGGCCAAGAATTATTTATACGCCAGCAAAAGCTATTGCAGATGCCAAACGCATTCAAGAGGTTTACCGCCGTAGTGGGCGATTTGCCGCAACAGTTACCCCAAAAATTATCGAGCTTGATCAAAACCGCGTCGATTTAGTTTTTGAAATCAATGAAGGCAGTAAAACTACAATTGCTAGCGTTTTGTTTATAGGTAATAAAGTTTTTAGTGACCGAACTTTACGTTCAGAAATTGTTACGCACAGAAGTGCGTGGTATCGTTTTTTATCCCCAAATGATACATATGATCCGGATCGCGTTCAGGCTGATATTGAACTGCTAAAAGATTTTTATAATAAAAACGGGTATATTGATTTTAATATTATTTCCAATACGGTCGAATTTTTACCCGAACGGAATAGTTTTATCGTTACTTTTACTTTGGACGAAGGAGAGCGGTACAAGTTTGGGTCTATTAATTTGACAACTAGTTTGCGGAATCTGAATATTGATCAATTAAAACAAAAGATTCTTACGAGAACCGATAGATGGTTTGATTCAAGTAAAGTTGAAGAAACAATTATTGATCTGACAGAAGAGGTTGGAACATTAGGATACGCTTTTGCAGTTGTTCAACCTATCTTAGATATTGATCGTGCCAATCGTAAGGTAAATATTAATTATCAGATTAATGAAGGTGTTAGAGTTTATGTTGAGCGTATCGATGTCATTGGTAACGTTCGAACTTTAGATAAAGTTATTCGGCGTGAATTTCGGCTTGCAGAAGGTGATGCATTTAACGCTGCTAAAGTAAGACGTAGCAGACAGCGTTTGTTAAATTTAGGCTTTTTTAGTCGCGTGGATGTGCAAACAAAACAAGGTAGTGCGCCTGATAAGATTGTTTTGGTTGTTGAGGTACAGGAGCAATCAACCGGAAGTTTAAATTTTAGTATTGGCTATTCAACAAGTGATGGTCCTGTTGGCAGCGTAACTTTTAGTGAACGTAATTTGCTTGGAAAAGGTCAAGAATTGACCGCAAATATTACTTTGTCTGGGGCTACATCGTCGGCGCAAATTGGTTTTACGGAACCATATTTTATGCAACGTGATTTAACAGCCGGCTTTGATATTTTTCGTACCCAATCTGGAGCGCTTAATCTTGGTAAACTTTCGAAAGAAACTGAAAGGTCTTATAAACAGACAAATACGGGGTTTACATTACGTGCCGGTTATGAGCTTAGTGAACATTTAGCCCAGAACTGGAGCTATCTGTTCTCGTATGATCAAATATTTGATGTGAAGTCCAGCTCACCAGCAGTTCAGCAACAGCGTGGCAATACGATTAAATCTTCTATTTCACAAACCTTAAGCCTTGATTATCGTGATAGCAGGTTTGACACGCGTGAAGGCTATTTGTTGCGATTGTCAAATGAGTTTGCAGGTCTTGGTGGTGACATATTTTATTTAAAATCAAGATTTAACGCTGGTTATTGGTTGCCAATTAGTGACAATATAACTTTAGCTGCAACAGCCGAGGTTGGTTATATCCATGGCATTGGCCAAAAAGTAAGAATTGTTGATGCCTTTTATCTTGGTGGCGATACTTTGCGTGGTTTTGAATCAGCTGGTGTTGGGCCGCGTGATTTATTAACCAACGATTCCTTGGGAGGCAATATCCGTTTGAAAGGTACACTCGAACTTAGTTTTCCGCTTGGGTTGCCAAGAGAATACCAAATTCGTGGCCGGGTTTTTCTTGATGTGGGTACCGTATTCGATAGTGATTTTTCATCACCTTTCGTTGTTGACGAACCAAAGATTAGAGCTGCTGTTGGATTTGGTTTCACGTGGCGTTCGCCGTTTGGACCATTAGCAATTGATTTTGGCTTCCCAATTCGGAAAGAAAAATATGACGTAAAGCAAATCTTTCGTTTTAGTATTGGCACCAGTTTCTAAATTATACCTGGGCTTTTTTGAGAAAATTTAGTATTATAAAAAAGTAATACATTAGTGAATTGTTCATGGAGATTAAAAAATGAATTTATTGATAAACTCGCTGCGTAAGTTCCAGACGATTATTTTTTTGGCAATTTTGGTGGTTGGTGGAATCCAGCCTGCATTAGCCCAACAAGCACGGGCACCCGTGGTTGTGGTAATTGAT
>JAEUKQ010000082.1 GCA_016794225.1 Alphaproteobacteria bacterium
AAGAAAACACCACTTCTCGTTGGACACGATGCTTATCAATATTATGAACGGTATTTTGATCTTAATATAATCGGTTCAATCACCATCGTACCCGAAGAAATTATTAGCGCCAAAAGGCTTAAAGAAATTCAGCAAAAAATTGCCCGCTATCCGCATGTATGTGTATTCCAAGAACCTCAGCATACAAACCCAAAATGGCTTCAAGCACTGTCAACAACCAATAATATTAGTTTGGGTACACTTGACCCGATTGGCGCTGAAATACAAGCAGGTCCTGGGCTTTATTTTGGACTGCTTCAAAAAATTGCCTTATCAATTATTGAATGCTCACCCAGCAATCATTAAAAATTTATATCGATGTATGTATAATGCTTACTAGCCAATTAGAACTTGACTTTTTAACTAAATTGATTGGTTAATCATGCTAATTTGATATCAACAATAACGTATCGTTGATGCTACATGTTTTTTAACTTTAATGACTTTTTAACAGAATGATATGACAATGGAAAAAACCTTATCAATTATAAAACCCGATGCCACACGGCGTAATTTAACAGGCAAAATTAATGCACGCTTCGAAGAAGCTGGCTTAAAAATTGTTGCACAAAAAAAGCTTATTTTAACAAGGAAACAAGCAGAAAAATTTTATGAAGCCCATAGTAGCCGGCCATTTTATAAAAGTCTGGTTGATTTTATGACCAGTGGCCCAGTTATTGTACAAGTTTTGGAAGGAATTAATGCTGTAAGCTTAAACCGGAAAATCATGGGGGCAACAAACCCCGCACAAGCCGAAGCAGGTACAATTCGTAAGGATTTCGCTGAATCCATCGAAGCAAACTCGGTTCATGGATCAGATTCCGTAGAAGCTGCTAAACAGGAAATTGCTTTTTTCTTTAGCGGCATAGAAATTGTTGGTTAAAGCTTATAAAAATGAAAAAGGCGGTAGTTTTTTTGACCACCGCCTTAAAATTAAGTGTTTATAGTCATTTCAGTGAACAAGAAATAAACGCATCAGCCCTAGAATAACTACTACGACAATTGTTGTATAAAGGCTAAACTTTGTAAAACTTTTCCACATCCGTTGACGTTCAGTTAAAATATCAATGGGTTGGCTAGTTTTTTTATGGTCATGAGACATAAATTTTCCCTTTTATTTTATATTTCAATGTAATGCTTTTCTTAACGCCCTTCGCGCAGACCCTTAACAAATTCATGTAATCCAATCTGACGCTCACGACGTAATCTCTCGGCTTCAAGGATGGCTTGAACCTGGCGAACACTTTTCTCAATATCATAATTAACAACGATATAATCATACTCAGCCCAGTGGCTCATTTCATCAGACGCTTTTGCCATACGACGCGCAACCTCTTCCAAACTATCCTGTGCCCTTGTTTTTAAGCGTCTTTCTAATTCGCGTGTTGATGGAGGAAGAATAAAAATACTTACAAGATCGCTGCGTGCTTTTTCTGACAATTGTTGTGTACCTTGCCAATCAATATCAAAAAGCACGTCACGCCCTTTATGTAAAGCCTGAATAACCGCATCTTTTGGTGTACCATAATAATGGCCAAAAACCTTGGCATATTCCAATAATTCTTGTTGTTCTATTTTTTTATTAAATTGAGTGATATCAATAAAATGATAATCCTCTCCTGCTTTCTCTTGGGGGCGTCGCGGCCGCGTGGTGACGGAAACAGACATTTCAAGATTACCATCGCGTTCTAGCAACATACGCGAAACTGTTGTTTTTCCTGCCCCAGAAGGCGAAGATAAAACCAGCATTAAACCGCGGCGTGTAACAGGTGTAAATTCTTTTTCCAGTGTTGTCTTACTCATCGCCTAAAAAACCAATTGATATAGATTATTTATAAAAGTTGCAGGTTAAAATATTTAATCTCGAATATCAAGTTTCTTGCGCAACCATTCAGCAGAAAGTTGAAAAGCAAGGATTGCCATCGAAATACAAATACCTGGCCAGATAACCAGCCACGGATTGTCATAGATAAAAGTCTGACTATCAAACAACATTTTACCCCAACTAACATATGGATAATTAATACCAAACCCAAGATAGCTAAGCCCAGCTTCGGCCAAAATTGCAAAACTAACCTGAACAGCAAATTGAATAATAAGAATTGCAAATAACGGCTTCAAATGGTGTTTCATTAAAATACCGCCCTTACCTTGCCCAAGCGCCATTGCTGCTTTCGCATAGTCATTACGCTGTAACTGCCCAAGAATGGCTAGCGTTATCTTAGCGAATACTGGAATATTATAAAATGCAATAGCAGTCACAACAGTTATAAAACCTGGCTGATAATAGGCCGATAAAACAAGAGCTACCAATAAAGCAGGAAAAGCCATTAATCCATGACTAATAAAATTAAGAATTTTATGTAATGTCTTAATTCCCAACATCCAAATCAATACCGCTAGAATACTACCAACGAATCCACCACCAAGGACGGCACACACCGAGATTAGTAAAGAATTCCCAGCCCCCAATACCAACATTCCAAAAATATCACGCCCATATTGATCTGTTCCCAACCAGAAATTAGCACTTGGCGGTTGAAAACGTTGGTGAATTTCTGGCGTTATAATGCTATCTGGTGACAACCAAATACCTATTATGGCAATTATTATAAAAACAACAGCCAAAAAGACTCCAGTTCTTTGCATTAACTGCATTTAATTAATCCATTCACCCATAACAAACATCAACGATTTACAGTCCGCCGGTCAATAAAATTGTTAATCGTAGCACATAAAAATTGAAGAATGAGTGTTATGGCAAATAAGACTGTTAAAATAGCCATAATTACCGGCACATCTCGCTCACGAACTGATGATAGCAATTGTCGACCAATTCCAGGA
>JAEUKQ010000083.1 GCA_016794225.1 Alphaproteobacteria bacterium
TTGCCCAATTGGCTTTTGTGATGCCGGATCGATTGGAATAGAACCACCTTTAATTGATGCAATATCAATCTGATGCCCTGCATCACGAAAAACATAATAGGGCGTGCTCAGTTCTTCTAACCACAGGCCAGTTTTTTTATTGGTACCATCAATAATTGCATGTGAAGTCACAACAAACAGTATGGTGCTTTTTGGCATATGATCGTTTCCTCGTTGGTTAACAGTCTAGTTCTAAATAGGATTATCATATTATTTAGCAAGGCGTTGATAGCAAAAACAACTAACTAAATGGTCGTTAACCAGGCCGGTTGCTTGCATATGGGCGTAGATAACCGTTGAGCCCACAAACACCATACCACGTCTTTTTAAATCCTTCGACAAAGCATCAGATTCAGGGGTGGTGGCCGGCACATCGGACAAATTTTTCCAGGCATTTATTTTTGGCTTACCACCCACAAACCGCCATATATAGGTATTGAATGAACCAAATTCTTGCTGAATTTTTAAAAAGGCCTGCGCATTTTTGCGCGCGCCAAATACCTTTAGCCGGTTGCGGATAATGCCTGGGTTTTGCAGTAGTTTTTCAAGATCATCGTCACTCATTTTGGCCACCGCCGCCGGGTCAAATTGATGAAAAGCTTGACGGTAACCATCACGCTTTTTCAAAATGGTTTCCCAGCTAAGGCCAGCTTGCGCCCCTTCAAGAATTAAAAACTCAAAATGGCGGCGGTCGTCATGCACCGGCACGCCCCATTCCTGGTCATGATATTCTTCATAAAATGGTTTGCCTATGCCAACCCAACCGCAGCGTATCGAAGTGGGTTCCATATTGACTACTCCTTATGTTTTGGGAAAAACTCAATATGATGGCTACCGTCACAACCAAAATAAATGGCCTTATTGCTGGTAATGAAAACTTCGTAATGGCTGCAGCCGGCCATCATAATACGGCGCAGGAAGGTTTGATAATCAATCCTGCCTTGCTGAATGTCAAGAATGGCGTTTTTCACTTCAGAACCATTAAAATGTTTGGCCACTTTGGCTATACCGTTCAAGGGCAAGGATGCCATATGATAATTGCCACTAACCCCATACGACAATTTGTGAAACCCAACCAAATCGACAATATATCGTTCAACCCCGGCAGCGCCCAACTTGGCCACAACATCACCAAAGGTAATTTTACCGGCCAATGATAAAGCCATGCATTCGGTAACAACGTTAATATTCATGTTTCTTCCTTTTACCCTTTATATTTAATTCAATCTGTCATGGCCGCGTTCGGCAGATTTCCAACCATTCACCCGAAGTAATTGCCGAATGGTTGCCAGAAATTGTCGTTGTTCCGATTCACTTAATCCGTTAAAAAAACGGCGGTCATTGTCATCGGCCGCAGCAGCCAGCAGGGGCACCAGTTTTTTACCCTTGGCAGTTAATTGCAGCTGCATCACCCGTTGGTCATTTGCCCACGGGCTGCGACTGACCAATTCTTTTACCAACAACCGTTCCAGCAAGCGCGAAAGCGAACTTTTATCCACTCCTACCAACGCCGCAGCTTCATTTTGGCTGATACCGGGCCGGTTATACAACAACCGCAACACCACCCACTGGGCAACTGATACGTCATGTTCCTCGAGCCGCAGGGCAAAATGATGTGATACGAAGTTTGACAAACACCGCAACCAATAACCGATATGATCCTGCACATTGCTGATGTGTTTTTTTGCCATATTATTATATTAGTTGCATATACAACTATTTGTCAAGCACTACCATCAAACTTCTAAATTATCAGGAAATTTTATGTTAAAATGCGGCTTTCCTGTAGCAAAATTTCGATGCGTTTTTTTAATAAATCAAAAACCTGGTCAAAAGACGCCTCTTTTGTGCCGGTTAACGGGTTGTAGTTGGCGGGGTCAGGAATAGACCAATGCAGTTTTTGTGCCGGGTTTTGCCCTGGGCCGGTGAAAATCGGGCAGCTTTCATTGGCCGCCGCATCGCATACGGTAATAACCTTATCAAACAATTGCCCGGCAAAAACGTTCCATGATTTACTGGATGGCGTACCCAACGGAATATGATGGCGTTGCAAGGTAGCCAGCGCTTGCGGGTGAACAGACCCGGCGGGGTGGCTGCCGGCGCTGACCGCCTGCATCCGCCCCTGTCCCAGATGATTAATTAAAGCCTCAGCCATAATAGAGCGGCAGGAGTTACCGGTGCAAAGCACCAAAATACGTTGCACCATCAGCAGCACCCCCCTTGCGGCGAACAACAGGGTGACATTTTCTGGGGCGTTTTATGATCCGGAATGCCGCAAGCATCCTGAGCCAGGCAGGCCGTTTTTTTAGCAGTTAAAACAAAATCCCGGCCATCAAATTCCAGGCCGAATTTACCAACCGTGCCTTGCTGGTATTCAACCTCAACCTCTAATTCATCGGCTGATCCCAGAACTTTCTTGGAAATATCCAAAATTCGTAAAAATTTTTGCGGCGCAAGGCGGTGATCATGATCTTGGGCTTGCCACAGCTGAAAATTCACCACCCTTTCCTGCCGTTCAACCCCGCCGCAATCAATAAAATGTTTGCTAACCAACCCCACCTCGGTCACATGAAAATGCGGCGGCACATAGGATTGATCGGGCAGCTTAAAACTTACCGCCGGTAATTTGAATAAGGCTTGTTTCACCCCTGATAATTTCATAACATCCTCCTA
>JAEUKQ010000084.1 GCA_016794225.1 Alphaproteobacteria bacterium
AAACAAGTACAATAATATTTAATCTGTTTCCTTGAATTATCTAGCTTAATAAACAATAATTATTCAACAAATAATTATCTAACACCAATCTTTCTTGCCAAGAACAGCTTTTTATGACAAGAAAAGACAAAATATTCTATGGTGTTATGATGATCAAAGATTATTCTGCAAAATCCGCCCAGCCCCAACCAAAGATAACCGAACAAATTGCCGCTTTATTATTTAATGGGCAAGCAGGCTTGCTCTCGCCCGATCATTATGAAAAAATGTATCCGCCGCGTACCTTGCCCAAAGGGGCTATGGTTACCCGCTTTGCGCCAAGTCCAACCGGGCTTATGCATATTGGCGGCGTTTATATGAGTTTAATTAATAAAAGGCTGGCTGAACAAAGCGGGGGTGTTTTTTTCCTGCGTCTGGAAGACACCGATGCCGAGCGTTACAATGATGATGCAGTTAATACCATTGTACATGCCCTAACAAAAGTTGGGTTGTTGCCGCATGAAGGGGTGGTTGGTCAGCATCTTGGACAGATGCAACAAAAGGGAAATTACGGTACTTATGTGCAATCGCAGCGTAAGGAAATTTACCATAGTTTCGCTCGCCATTTAATTGAAAGAGGATTGGCTTATCCTTGTTTTATGAGTATGGAAGAGCTTGATGATATTCGTGCCAAGCAAACCTTAACCAAGCAACGTCCAGGTTGTTATGGTAAATGGGCTAAATGGCGCGATGCAAGTGTTGAACAGGTACAGCAAGCACTAGCCAAGAATTTAAAATATGTTATTCGCTTGAAAGCACTTGGCTCTTATGAACGCCGTTTAACCTGGCATGACGAGATAAAAGGTGATATTTCTGTTCCAGAAAATGATGTTGATGTGGTATTGATTAAGTCGGACGGCTTGCCCACCTATCATTTTGCCCATGCGGTTGATGATCATTTAATGCGGACAACCCATGTAGTGCGCGGGGATGAATGGTTGGCATCGGTGCCCTTGCATTTACAATTGTTCCAGGCATTTGGCTGGCAGCCGCCCAAATATGCGCATGTTGGTCCCATCGAAAAACTTGATACACAAGCTGATGGCCACCATTCACGCCGTAAACTATCAAAACGCAGTGATCCTGAAGCAAATGTACAATATTATTTCCAAAAAGGCTTTCCGGTCGAAGCAATTTTGGAATATTTAACCCATTTAATCGCCTCTTCCTTTGAGGATTGGCGCCGCCAAAACCCAGAAAAACCCTTGGCTGAATTTGCCATCAATTTTAAACAATTTTCCCCGCATGGTGCCCTTAGTGACTTTGATAAATTAACCAGCATCAGCAAAGATATTATTGCCAACCTTGATGCAGAAACGCTTTATCGGCGGGCATTGGAATGGGCGCTTGAATGGGATCAGCCATTGGCGGCACTAATGAAAAACCATGTTCCAATAACCAAAAACGCTTTAAATATTGAACGGGGCGGGGAACGCCGTTCAAAACGCCTGGCCACTTGGCAAGATTTGCGCAGCCAGTTGTTTTTTATTTATGACGAGTTGTTCCAACAATTACCCAGTTTGCCTTTTACCGACAGGCCTGAATCAGACGGGCGGCAAGCGATATTGTCAAAGTTCTTAAAGGATTATCAACCAACCTGGCAAAAGCAGGAAATGCTTGATTACGCCAAGGAAATGGCAATAGGTTTTGGTTTTGCACCAAACAGCAAAACCTTTGATAAGAATCCTGGGCAATATAAAGGCCATTTTGGCGATGTGATGATGGTAATACGCGTTGCGATTTGCGGTGCGCGCGAAACCCCCGATTTGTGGGAAGTAATGCAAGTATTGGGGGTTGAGCGTGTGCGGCAACGGTTAAAAAACGCATTGCACCATGGTGCTGCCCGTTAACCGGCGCGCCCCATTAATAAATATCGTTTTATCAGCATCCATCACCTTGATCATGCTTGGTGTTCAACCACGCCTTGTAGAATTATTAATCATATAAACCTATTGGGTTTATCACTTATCCTATCCTTAAACCTGTTCGAATAAAATTTGCATAGTTGTTACCGGTTGGGTAATAATGTTTTGGTAGAAAGACATTTAAGCGCAAGCAATTTTGCCTGTGAACGATAAAAGGACTATTCATGCCCAAAAAACCTATTTTTGCAAAACCCAATGATCAAGATTGGCAAAAGATTGCAGCCGGTGAATTAAACGGCCAAGACCCAGGGCAAGCATTAAAATGGCAGACGGCAGAAGGCATTGATATAAAGCCTTTGTACACAGCGGATGATATCAAAGGGCTTGATCTAACCCAGGAAATGCCTGGAATTGCCCCCTATACCCGCGGGCCAAGGGCTACCATGTATGCAAATCGTCCATGGACAATTCGCCAATATGCAGGTTTCTCGACAGCCGAGGAATCAAATGCTTTTTACCGGCAAAATTTGGCGGCGGGGCAAATGGGTTTGTCGGTGGCGTTTGATTTGGCAACCCACCGTGGCTATGATTCGGACCATCCCCGTGTTACAGGCGATGTTGGCAAAGCCGGTGTTGCGATTGACAGTGTTGTCGATGAAGGTGAGTTTGCCGTCGACGTATTGACCGTCAGGCGTCTTCAAGTGAATGCGCAGCGACTGCT
>JAEUKQ010000085.1 GCA_016794225.1 Alphaproteobacteria bacterium
TGACAAGTATTTTTTACCATTCGATTGTTGGTTAGAGGATATTTGCGATTCCTATGGCGAACCAAAATATGCCGGTTTAACAATCCATACAGACCTATCAGAAAAAGCCCTGGAATTTTCCAGTAAGGCTATTAAGGTGTTTACATCCTTAGCTAAACCAGAAAAAAAGATTCAACAAATGATTGATAATTACTATCAGGAATTAGAGCTTAAAGGTTTTGAAGAAGTTACAATGGATTGTTGGACATATAAGAAAAGCAAGTTATATAAATCTAAATGACATCCAACAATCTTAACACAGGAAGCTAAAGGTTCTATATTTTGAAAAAAGCACTTTTATCTCCATTTCACTTAGCAATTCCCGTTAAAGATTTAACTGTAACGCGCGCTTTTTACGGTGATGTTTTAGGATTACAAGAGGGAAGATCATCAGAGAAGTGGGTTGATTTTAATTTTTATGGCCATCAGCTTGTTCTGCATCAAGTTGAAACAGAATCTGCTGATTCTAAGCCAGATTCGGCTTTTAATCCTGTAGATGGTCATGACGTTCCTGTCCCGCATTTTGGGCTTATCGTGGCTTGGGATCAATGGCCTAGTTTTGTCGCCCGCTTAAAGCAGTATAAAGTTCGTTTTGTTATTGAACCTTATATTCGTTTTAAGGGGCAGGTTGGTGAACAAGCAACGATGTTCTTTTATGACCCCAGTGGTAATGCCCTAGAATTCAAATCTTTCAAAGACCCATTCCAAATTTTTGCTAAATAAAATAGAAGACCATTACATTAAATAATGGCCTTCTTAAAAGTTCAATTGTTTATTTTTTAGAAATTTTCTTAATCGGAATACAAATCTCAGTTAATAAATCCGGTTCTGCAGTCGTTAAAGGCGTATTCAAATAAATCTCTAAACATGGACGCTTGCTGTCAGGAAGATAGCCACTGGTTGGCATCCAACCTCCCATCAATTCTTGAAAAATATGGCTAATCTTATTGTATGATCCCTGATATGTTGTAATAGCCCAAAGCCCACCTGGGAAAGTACTGGTTACAATAGGTTGATCAGGTTTCCTTTGCCAATTTTTTGGTAAGGAAATGGCGGCATCAAATCGTAATTGTGAGGCGGATACAATGTTGGGATCATCCCAAGAAAAACCATAAATATGCGGCATAGGCTCCATCGCACCATTTGTTCGCGCCCAACCGAATAATTGGCGGTAGGTATCACCAACTTCTTGGTAAGGACCAATATGGCGGATATAAGCAATGGGGTGGGCTTTGATGTCTTCGATTCGTACTTTCATATTTGTTACTCCAATAATTGGGTGAAATATAAGGGTTAATGGATTTAGCTGTAGCCTAACAGCATAAGAATTTTTTGGCTTATATAATAGTGCAGGTAATTTTTTAACTGCCGAAGCCTTTAGCTGAAAGTGCTTCTTAAAGGCTCGACTAAAAGATTCAACATTTTCATAACCTGTTTCGAAAGTAGCGGCTGTTACGGTTTTTTGCTGATCCTGTAAAAGGTAATAGGCATATTCCATACGGATTCGTCGGATGAGGTCCACCACCGTTTCGCCTGTTAACCCACGAAAAATGCGATGAAAATGGAAGGGCGAAAAACAAGCAATTTTTGCTAACTTATCAAAAGAAATCGGTTGATCCAAATTACCAGAAATATAGTTAAGGCAACGCTGTAACCGCTCAACATATATTTGGGTGGTTGTTGCTTTTCGCTCTTTTCTTTTTGTTGGCATTCTCTTCTTTATCTTTGAAACAGTTGAAAATACTGGATTATCTTTAGCATATCCAACATAATCATATTTTCCCAAAGCTGCTTGATCAGGGTTGCTATTTTAAGCCGTGTTAAAACAATGAAGAAAAATAAAAGTGTTTTTAGTAGATTAGGAAGCAAATATTTTACATGCAAATTTATGTCATAAGTATATGATATAAATACATTTTATGAGTATTATTTTATAAAAAAAATATTTTTGTAAAACATGTTGACATTAACGGTTCTTCATCATATAACCGTAACCCGTTGTCCGTTAATTAGCGGGCAAATTTTTGGCTGATATAACTTTAGCCAGATTGTTATATGACAAGTGAAGAGAGTAAGGTGTATTACGAGCCTTAGAGAAGTTTGTGGGATGATAAGTTCTGCGGATGGGAGAGGGTGACTGGATAGATTTGTGAAGAATGAATTGGTCTAGGGGTATGACTGGAAGCTGCTGCGAGAGTGGGGGTTGAAGGTGGTACTGAGTGATATATCTTAGAGAGTAAAGAATAGAAGGTTAGACCTGGCTATGTTCTGAGCTGCTGTATTTGCCGTGTGGTGTTAAGCTATGTGGTGGAGGTGGTGGTAAGGAAGATAGTTAAGGTTTTACGAAGAATAAAGAATTGAGTTGAGAGAGCGCGAGTTAGGAATTGTATGGGGAGTGATCTCTGTGCGAGGATGAGCTTGAGCGAACAAGCGCAAATAAGAGCATTTGGTGGATGCCTTGGCACTAAGAGGCGAAGAAGG
>JAEUKQ010000086.1 GCA_016794225.1 Alphaproteobacteria bacterium
TATAATCTACACTCTGACCACGATTGAAATACGCTTGTGCAGCGGCTAATGGTAATAAAACAAAATTAGCATCATATTGTGACATACCCACATTAAAGATAGCAAGAATAGGATAGTCCTTGATCCTGGGGACATTTCCAATAATAGTTTCACGATTCTGCGGTGTAATTAATGTGATAAAGTCACCGACAGAAACACCCAGGCGTGAGGCCATTTTATAACCTATAACTACCCCTTCTCGTTCTTGGAATTGATTGATATTACCAATAATTATATGATCGGTGATAAAGGCTCGGCTAGATAAATCTTGAATAGATAGGCCGCGAACTCGAGCAAAGTCGATACCATGATCAGAGGTTATCATCGCACCATCTTCAATCAAAGGTGTTGCAGCAATAACACCTTCAACTTGTTTTATTTTCTGGCTGACAAGATTATAATCTTTTAACCCTCCAGCCTGTTGAAAGCTGTTAACAAACAAATGCCCATTAAAACCCAGGATCTTTTTGAACAGTTCATCGCGAAAACCGTTCATAACAGACATAACAATAATCAACGTTGCAACCCCCAAACATATACCTAATAGTGACAATAAGGTAATGATGGATATAAAACCTTCTTGTCGTCTTGAACGTAAATAACGCCAAGCAATAAAACGTTCGAATCTTAGCACCGAAGACCTACCTTGATATTATTAAATTTGGCGTAGATGGATTCTTGCGATATCATCTCGCGCTGACCAGTTTTGCGGTTTTTAACTTCAACTGTGCCATTTTTTATACCTTTGGTACCAACAATAATTTGCCATGGTACACCAATTAAATCCATATCACTAAACTTTGTTCCAGCCCTCTCATCCCGATCATCATAAAGAACTTCAACATTCTGCTGACGCAATTGATCATAAATCTGACCAGTTATTTTAGTAACATGCGCATCAGATTGCACGGCATTTATGAGACCAAGTGAATATGGAGCAACCGACTCAGGCCATATAATACCGGTGTCGTCGTGACTAGCCTCGATAATCGCTGCCACCAATCTTGAAACACCTATACCATAGGACCCCATATGCACATATATATTTTGCCCTTCCTGTGTTGTAATAGAAGCTTTCATTGCTTCGGAGTACTTTGTACCAAAATAAAAAATATGCCCTACTTCAATACCCCGTGCCGATACTAATTGACTAGTTGGAATTGGGCATCGAACAGGGTCGTGTTTTTCATCGGTTGCTGCGTAGTGTGATGTCCAAGAATCAACAATTTCTTGCAGATCGGATTCGTAATGCACCGAATCTTGTAATGGATTTTTGTCAAGTAATTTTTGATCACAATATACAGCACTTTCACCTGTATCTGCTAAAATAATGAATTCATGGCTAAGGTCTCCGCCTATTGGACCAGTTGCAGCTTGCATTGGTATTGCCTTCAACCCCAAACGGGCAAATGTGCGTAAATAAGCAACAAACATTTTATTATAAGCCTTTTTTGCGCTGTCATAGTCCAGATCAAAAGAATAACTATCTTTCATTAAGAATTCTCGACCACGCATTAAACCGAACCTAGGCCTAACCTCGTCTCTAAATTTCCATTGAATATGGTAAAGTAGTTTTGGTAAGTCACGGTATGATTTAACAGCTTGACGAAAAATATCTGTCATCAATTCTTCATTCGTAGGTCCATAGAGTATTTCCCGCTCATGCCTGTCTTTGAATCGTAACATCTCCTTACCATAATCATTATATCTACCAGACTCTTTCCAAAGCTCGGCTGATTGTATCGTTGGCATCAACAATTCTTGACAACCAGCTTTATCCTGTTCTTCACGAACAATCTGCTCTATTTTTTTTAGCACCTTAAATCCCATGGGAAGCCAGCAATAGATGCCTGCACTGGTTTGTCGAATCATGCCAGAGCGAAGCAACAAGCGGTGTGATATAATCTGGGCTTCAGTAGGATTTTCTTTCAAAGTTGGTAAGAAAAGAGCGCTTCTGCGCATATAAGTCTCCTAGAAAATGAATCAACAATAATTTTATTAAATTGATCTCCTAGTTTAGATAATAACCCTAAAAAAGTCTAGGATTTGCTAAAATATAATCTTATAGGTGTTTATATATAATTTGTAAATTTTGCTAATTTTATTTGACAAATTTATCTGTTCATGCACCAATTACGAATAAGTTTTATCACTGGGGGGAGCCCGCTTGGCTGAGAGGTTGTATAGACAACGACCCCTAAAACCTGATCTGGTTAATACCGGCGGAGGGACGAGTGGTTCTAAAAGAGTTACAATCCTTAATATTGTCACCACAGACAACCCAAGATAGACTTTCTGTTTCAGTAAAAAATTTTACCTATAAGCTTGGCAAAGTCTTCTTTGAAAATATATGCTTAAACCTGAATCCGGGCGAATGGACAGCTCTTATC
>JAEUKQ010000087.1 GCA_016794225.1 Alphaproteobacteria bacterium
GCGGCCAAAGGTATTGAATCGCAGACCCTTAAATTATTCGAAGTATGTCGATTGCGTAATATTCCGATTATTACTTTCATCAATAAAATGGACCGTGAAGGCCGTGATCCTTTTGACCTATTAAGCGAGATCCAAGAAAAATTAGCGCTTGACGTAACCCCAGCCAGTTGGCCGATTGGTATGGGGCGAAATTTTTTGGGTTGTTATGATATGCTGCACCAGCAATTAATGCTGTTTGAACGTGCCAAAGGCGATGTTATCACCAATGCTATTGCCATCAAAGGGTTAGAAGAAAGCGAATTAAAGCTGCATATACCAGTCGATGCCGTTAACCGTTTAAGGGAAGAGGTTGATATGGCACATGGATTGTTCCGACCCTTTAACAGGCAAGACTTTCATGAAGGACATTTAACGCCTGTGTATTTCGGTAGTGCTGTTAACAATTTTGGCATACGTGAATTGCTGCGCGGATTGACCGATTATGCACCGCACCCAAGGCCGCGTCCGGCCAAACAGCGTGTGGTGATGCCTGATGAGAAAGCAGCCACAGGATTTGTTTTTAAAATTCAGGCAAATATGAATCCAAAACATCGTGATCGTATTGCCTTTATTCGCCTATGTTCCGGTCGTTTTGAACAGGGTAAAAGAATGTTTCATGTTCGTTCAGGCAAACCCATTTTGGTCCATAACCCATTATTATTTTTAGCCCAATCGCGTGAAGTTGTCGAAGAGGCAGTGGCTGGTGATATTATTGGCATACCTAATCATGGCACGCTACGCATTGGTGATAGCCTTACCGAAGGCGAGATAATTAATTTCACCGGCATACCAAACTTTGCCCCAGAAATTCTTCAGGTAATCAGGCCACAAGATCCGATGCGTGCCAAACATTTGGCCCGTGCCTTACAGCAACTTGCTGAAGAGGGTATAGCCCGCATTCTAAAACCAAGATTGGGTCTTGACTGGGTCGTTGGGGTGGTGGGCAGTTTACAGTTTGACGTGTTAGCCGATCGGATTCGTACGGAATATGACATTCCCGTCCGTTTTGAATCAAGCTCAGTCCATGCTGCACGCTGGTTGGCAGCTGACCATGCTACGCTTCAGCAATTTATTGCGCAAAACCAGGCTTCAATGGCCGATGATCATGATGGTATCCCTGTTTTTTTGGCGCGTAACGCGTGGCACCTGGAACAAGCAATGAAAGATTGGCCGAATATTCGTTTTCTAAAAGTACGTGAACAACAAGAATAGATAATATTTATATTATAGTTGTCTTTTTTTACGAATATGGCACAAACGTATCAAACAACTTTGCTTAACGTCAATAACCCCAGGAAGAAAGATGATTAAAGCTGTACACAAACTGTTAATAATCGCAATTGCTACTTTGTTAATGGCTGCTCAAATAGCAGTTGCAGGGCCAATTTTAGACAAGGTGTTAAAAACAAAAACATTGGTTGCAGCCTATTCACCTGGCTGGCCGCCAATAGCCTATTTGGATGAAAACAACCAGCTGATTGGTTTTGATGTGGATGTTGGGCGCGAGATTGCAAAAAGGCTTGGGGTTAAGCTAGAGACCGTTACAGTATCTTGGGAATTTATTGAAGCAGGACGTTGGGGCGGCCGGTGGGATATTGCGGTTGGCTCTATGACGCCAACATTACCCCGATCAAAGGTTCTCGATTTCCCAGGTGTATATTGGTATACGCCCAGTAGTTTTGCTGTTCATGCAGATAATAAAACAATTCAAACCCTGGCTGATCTTCAGGGTAAAAAGATTGGTGTTTGTGGGGGGTGTTCGACTGAAGACTATATGAAGGGTATTTTACGTTTTGCAATTGATGGGGGAGCACCCGTTAGTTTTAGTGTGCGTACCAATCAATTGCGGTCTTATGACTCGGAAGGTGCATATTTGGATGACTTAAAATTGGGTGATGGTGTTCGGCTTGATGCGGTGTTATCAAATTTACCAACACTGATTGAAGCGGCCAAGAACCAGCCATTGCGCATTATAAACCCCCCCGCTTTTTTTGAACCTTTGGCGATTGCGGTTGACAAGGGCGACCCAGAATTTACCGCACGTATTAGCCAAATTATTCGTGACATGCATGCCGACGGAACCCTTTCGGCTTTATCCAAAAAGTGGTTTGATGGCCAGGATTTAACCAAACCACAATAAGGTACCAGTTTTTTAGGAAAAGCTGTGGTTTTTGTATCATGTATCGATCATAATATTTAGTGGGTTTTTACGTGGATATGCAATGATGGCCAACTGCTTATTGTAGCATGTTTGTGCGCAAAAGAAGCCATGTTTCACGAGGGGTTGTCGATACGCTGGTAAGGGTAATAATTGTTACAACAG
>JAEUKQ010000088.1 GCA_016794225.1 Alphaproteobacteria bacterium
GTTTGCATTAACTAGGCTGGCCAAACATGATTTTTAGCAATATGCCTGCTTAATAATTATGTTAAGTTGTTGTCTTGATATTGGTTTAACAAACATGGGTATTGCACGATATGGAATCATGCTGGGTGTAGTGTAGCCGGCAGATTATAACCCATGACAAAATTTTACTTCAACAGAAATTTTCTAAGGTAAGCCTACAAAACTATTACAACGACCTGTGGAAAAAATTCTTGATAATTTGAAAAAAATTTAAAAACAACTTGTTCATCATCTAAAACATGCTTTACTAATTTTGGTTGTTAAATTTTTCCTATGTTTGTGCTATTTTTAGTTGCTTTTTGGTGCCTATCAATAATCTCTGTTCGAAAAACCTTGGGTAAGGTTCATAATAGGTTGGGTTGGTAGATAAAAGATCAAATGTTCCTGATTCGGTCTTAAAAACAAATTCATCTGTTAGTAAGACAGGTTTTTGCCAAATGGCATCAGCGGTTATATAAAAACATCGTACCCAAACCACCAAAAAAGATGTTTATGTTTATTTGCATGCATGATCTGATTTACCGCAAGCAACCATTAATAAAGTTTTTAATCTTGATTGGGGACATAGTTTATTTTTTTAGGGTATACAAAACAGAATAGCTAAACCAATAAGACATAGTAAGTTATTGTAATGTGCCCTAATGATATAGTCATAAGCTGCTTATAGTTAATTGATATTTTTTTAATAACAGTGTCTTAATATACGCATGACAAAGATATGGGCCGAAAAAAAGGGTAACAGTAAAACTGTTACCCTTTAAGTTACTATCCTACTTTTTTATTACGGCACTTCTGCAACTACAACACCCAGAAGGTGTAGTAGAAGATGATACCGAATGTTTGGTTGTTCAAACATCGTGATCAGATTATAACTTGTTTTCAAAAAAAACCGTAAAAACTTTGTAAAGTAATAAAAAAATTTACGAAAAAAATAAAATAATAATGGCGGATTTCCAACAAACACTATTCTATTACGAGTTCACAAGAAAGGTTAACGGCACTATTTTCGTAAAAAAACATCGACATTTTTGCAAAAAAATGGGCGGCGACACTAAAAAACATTTTTGCTTTCCGCAATTGGCCCAATTTTTGGTGTAAGTGACCTAAGGTTATATAACAATGAGCTTGGCTTGGGCGCAGGTTTTCTTGCTTACAACGCAACAAAGATTGGTTGATGAGGTTCGTAACAGATTCCGAATCAACCGAATCAGACGATGCAAGCAAAATATCGGCCTTAAGCCGGTAAAGCCATGCTTGATTATATCGTTCGCCCATATTTTCGGCATTTAACAAGGCACTATTACACACCTGAAGTGCGGCAGAATAATTTTTAGCTAATAACAGTGTTTCGGCATACCACCCCCAAATTTGGCTGAAAAAGCTTTTTTCAATTGATTTTTGATGTTCAAAATCGAATGTTTCCCTAAATTCTTTTAAGGCGCCATCAATATCGCCCAAGCGCGCTTTGGCATAGGGAATAATGGCAATGTATGGCCCAAATAAACGGTTCTTACTAAAAACACAAAATTTGCGGTTTTTCTCAAGAAGGTCTAAACCTTCGGCAAACCGGCCTTGGTGAACATAAATGCTGCCTAATCGGCTATTAGTATAAGCCTGGCTAAAGGGATGATTGCATTCAGCCGCTATCGCCCAACTTTGGCTTGCATATTTATATGCCTGTTGGAAATTGCCCCGAAAACCACATATGCTTGCTAGGTGGATATAAGGTTGTATTGCTGCAATTGTTAATAAACCATATCGTTCAAAACGACCATTATTTTTAAATATTTTATTAAGATTCTGCTTACATAAAATTGCTGATTTTGTAAAAAGGCCTAAATCGAAATATACCCCACTCATTCTTGATTGGGTGGGTATTTGATATGAATAAGCCAAATTCGGTGTTTTTAAAATTTTTTCCCCAAGTTCAAGGCAATTATTAAAATCACCCTTGATCCAATAATATAGCATCAACAACAATTTTGTTTTTACGATAAAATCAATGTTTTTTGCCTTTGTTGCTAATGCAAGTGTTTTATCGATCAGGTGTTTGGCAATATCCAAATCACCCCTAATAATATAGGGTTGTAAAACTTGCAAATGCACATCAATTATTTGCCCCAACTGTTTTTCAGCAGTTGGCAAGCCATCTAAGGTATTAATGGCATGATTGTAAAACTCGATCGATGCTTCATGGTTAGCTTGATTAAGTGCCTTAAAGCCCGCTTCAATATTGGGTAAAACAGATGCAGTAATGTTTTTTTCGGTT
>JAEUKQ010000089.1 GCA_016794225.1 Alphaproteobacteria bacterium
CGCGCTAGAGTTGGGCAATTATTCAAAAAACTGTCCATCATCAGGATTTTACCCATGAAACACCCAGCCCTTGTTTTGGTTTTTCTTGCCTTATCACTTCTTGCTGCTTGCCAGTCAAAGGAAGCTTATTTTGCAAAACTAGACGCTTGGAAAGGAAAGTCTGAAAGTGCTCTACTTGCTGAGCGTGGTGCTCCCGATCAATTTTTTGAATCCGAAGGCGTTCGTTATTTAACGTATAATTCTTCTTCACTTAATGGTGAGAAACCAAGAGTATCGTGTTCATCTTCTTCCTTTAATGGCTTTTCTGCTTCAACTAGTTGTAATCAGTTGTACTGCAGAGAGGTATTTAAGATTGAGAAGGCTAAGATTACCGAAATCTCTTATGAAGGTAATAATTGTTTATAGTATCAAATAAAAAACTGGGTTTTGCGTATAAGTTGAAATAAGAATTTTTTCCAAAAAAACTTATTATTTATTTTCTCTTACCCAATAAACTATTATTCTCATTTATTCTCTCAATCCCGTTCAACAAACTACTCCCCACGCCCAACCCACCGGTAATTAACCCCAACGTACCGACTTGTTTGCTGGTTTTGGCCTGCCAGCGCAGCTGTTGGCTTTGGGCGTTGCCCTGATACCGGTCGGCCAATATGTTCCATTCCCCATGGGCGCGTTGATCTACCATGCTATCCAGCGCACTGCCGCCAAATTGCACACCCCGAAACCCTGCCCCCAACCGATGCCCTGCCATTTGCCGCCCCAACGCATCGCGCTGTTGCTGTTCCCGGTACCGGGTTTGTTGTTCGGTTAAGGCCGCTTGATATTTATATTGGCTGATCTGATTTTTTTGCTGCTGATAATTGCCAAAAACCCCAAAAGCCTGCCCGGCCGCACCCATCACCAACCCTCCTATCGCTATACTGCACATTATATCCTCCTTTATATTATTGTTAATGACAGTCAAAAATGACCAAACTTTGCCCAATTTTGGGCAATCTTAATTTTTCTGTCCTGAACCCTTTAACACGGCATCAGCCTATTCAAAGAAATAACATTAATTTTTTTTAGATAATTGGCCTAACAGTCATGGCCTTTACAGAAGTAAGTTTTATCAAATTAACCATAAAATTATGCATAATATGCGTGCCAATTAACGGTATCAACATTGATAAGCCGTTTATGATAGAATATTCTCGTGCCTCTTCTGATAAGGTTGGATTACTAAAATAAACGAATACTTTAAAAGATATCCACGTCCCTACAAGAAAAAGAATATTTACGAACCATCTTGAAATAAGGGTCTCTTTTAAAACAGTTTTTGACGCGTCATTTAGCCGTGCTTTTGACCCAATTTTTTTTATAATACAGACTACTCCTGTATAAATCGCCCCTATCATAATCAAGACTATTATTTGTGGTAATAAGTATTCCATTTATCCTCCCAAGTTTTATGTTTATATCTAATAATCTACAATGAATAAAAGTCTTAGCGGTTTCAGATTATTCAATTCACTTTTCGACAATAACCTTAAATTCTTAGACAGGCTTTTTCCACCCTCTTTTTTCGGCTTCGGCAATTAACGGAGGTAAAACTTCCTCAAGCAGCCATTTCTTGGCATCCTCTGGCCCGTCAAGGCCAGTATAAGCGGCATTACCCATAACTTCCCAGGAATCCAGTTCTTTTTCAGCCATAGTTTGTAAATCAATAATGCTTTGTAAGTAATGCTTATATCCTCCTTCATACTGGGTTTTCCCATCAGCATAATATTTTGCTACATCAGCATGAGTTTTATATTTTGCATCTGGATCACCCAATTCCGTCATCATTCTTAGTAAAATTTGATATAAGAATTGCATTCCCCATTTATATTCTTTATCTAATTGTTGTTCACTTTTTTTCATTTTCAACTCCTAAAAATATTTCTACAATTCTTATTCAAAGCTTGGATAATATTTATCAATAATATATCCATTTTGTGTTCGCACCAACCAAACTTGCATTTTATCCGTTGGTTCAAAAGTAGTTCTCCCACGTTTAACTCCATATCCGGTCAATACTTTTGAAGATGGTTGGTATCTTAGTTGAATGCTCTCGCCTACACCGGCGGTAAGAAACCACTCATCAATTAGCTTAGCATTGTGTCTAAGGGTTTCTTTCACCAAGCTATCCATATGAGCCGGGG
>JAEUKQ010000008.1 GCA_016794225.1 Alphaproteobacteria bacterium
AGTTCCAAGATAGTCCCCCTAACCACCCCTCCTATCCCTTCCCTCTCTCCTCACTTGTCATACAACATAGCACAAAAGTGCAAAATATGATGAACCGCAAACCAAAGTTTTTTATTCAGTATCATCAAAAGACCGAATGAAGTTATAAATTTCAACTGCAAATGTCAATAGAAATTTAAATAGCCCCATAATAGCCTAGAATTTATAGGAAAACCTTTGTTTGAATTGTTATTTTAATCATTAACTTCTTAAAAATTTCTAAATTTTTTAATAGTTATTTTTTAATTTTTGCTAAAAAAGCTTGCCCGGCTTTTGATTGATAATTTTTTTTGCATATTTGGCTAATCCACATCCCAGCACGGGACAATTTTTCAAGGTCAACATCCGTTTTAATGCCCATTTTGTTTAAGGCATATACAACATCTTCGGTTGCAATATTACCACTAGCACCAACCGCATAAGGACACCCGCCCAAACCTGCAACCGAACTATCGACGATACTGATACCTTTCTGCAGAGCAGTTATAATATTTGCCAATGCCTGACCATAAGTATCATGAAAATGCACAGCCAATTTGCCAATTGGTACATGCTTGGAAACTGTGTCAATTAATAAGACAGTCTCTGTAGCCACCCCAACACCAATTGTATCCCCCAAAGAAACCTCATGACAACCCATATTAAAAAGCCGGCTTGCTAATATGGCCACTTTTTCAGCTTCAACCTTTCCTTCATATGGGCATCCCAAAACACACGACAAATATCCGCGCACAGGTATATTAGCCTGTTTTGCGGCTGTTATTACTGGTAAAAAACGGTCGAAACTTTCGTCAATGGAACAATTAATGTTACGCTGTGAAAAAGTTTCGCTTGCCGCGGCGAAAACAGCAATCTCGTTGACCTTAGATGCAAGAGCCGCTTCAAAGCCAACTGTGTTTGGCACAAGCGCACTGTAACAAATATTGGCTTTCCGTTGAATTCCTTGAAATACAGCGGATGAATTGGCCATTTGTGGTATTTTCTTAGGGGATACAAAAGCACCAACTTCGATAAAACCAATTCCTGATTCGCTGAGGCGATTAACCAATTCTACTTTAACGGGAACATCTAAAATCGTCGCTTCATTTTGCAACCCGTCACGTGGGCCAACTTCAACAATTTTTACGCGTGCCGGCAAGTTTAAAACCGCATGAACCATATAACCTATTCCTGAAATTTGATAAGGACTGTATTTTCTTGAACAAATTGCCCAAGTTTGCATGTTATCTCGGCAATGACACCAGAGGCTGGTGAACGAATGGTATGTTCCATTTTCATTGCTTCAAGAATCGCTAACGGAGTTGATTTTTCAACTTTATCCCCTGCCTTAACAAATATTTGGGTTATTTTGCCTGGCATTGGGGCAGCTAGTCTACCAATAATCCCCACATCCTCGGATGCGGCAACTGTTAATGGATCAACCCAACCAATTTTATAATTTTTTCCATCAAGACAAATATGGCAATCATTACCATTCCAATTAACAGGCACAGACCATTTGTCGGTGGCTGATTCGATATACAACAACCCAGATTCGTCGGCTGTGATATGTATTAAAAATTGATGTTGGTTTATGGTAATTAGCCATGGCAGCTGGCTGTTTTCATTCCATCTGACTGTTAGGTGAAATTGCTGCTCATGAAATTTAAATGTCAGTGTTTCAGGCTGAACATAATTCATCCGCCAATCATACCCCTGAAACCAAGGATTGGTTTCTATCAGTGCACGACACCGTTTTTCAAGAAGGCTTGCCGCAGCAATAAACGTCAGTTTTTCAAGCAATGCTGGTTCGGGCAGTACAGAAATTAATTGATCACGGTGTTGCTGAATAAAATGTGTATCTATTGTTCCTTTAACAAAAACCGGATGCTTTAAAACCTGTTTTAAAAAATTGACGTTATTTGTAACACCCAAAACAACCGTATGGTCCAATGCCGACCATAATAACCTAATAGCTTCGTCACGCGACTTTGCCCAAGATACAACTTTCATAATCATGGGATCATAATGGATTGTTACCGCATCACCCTGACGAATGGTACTGTCCACTAAAATATTGCTATGCACATGGTTTGGTAATTTTAAATACCGAACCTCGCCACTTGAAGGTAAAAAATCGCGGTCAGGATCTTCGGCATAAACCCGCGCTTGGATAGAATGACCGTTTATGGTTAATTGTGACTGGTTTAACGGTAATTGATAACCGGCAGCAACCAAAAACTGCCATTCCACAAGATCTTGGCCGGTTATTTTTTCGGTAACCCTGTGCTCAACCTGCAGGCGTGTATTCATTTCCATAAAATAGAAACGGCCTTGCTGATCAACGATAAATTCAACAGTACCTGCACCTTGATAACCTACAGCTTTTGCCGCATTAATCGCCACTTGCCCCATTTCCTGGCGCAACTTGGGTGTAACAAGTACTGACGGTGCTTCTTCAAGCACTTTTTGATGGCGGCGTTGAATAGAACATTCACGTTCAAACAAATGTACCGCGTTACCGTGTTGATCGGCAAAAACCTGAATTTCAATATGTCTTGGAGACAGTAAATATTTTTCAACCAAAACCGCATCATCCCCAAAAGCCGCTTTTGCCTCGCGCCTAGCTGATGCTAGGGCTGAAAGAAAATCTGTGGCTTGGTCAACGCGCCTCATACCCTTACCACCCCCACCCGCAGCAGCCTTAATTAGTACAGGGAATCCAATTTTGTCGGCTGCAGCTAATAAAATTTTGTCATCTTGTTGATCAACGCGATGATGGCCGGGAAGAATGGGTACACCGGCCTTTTCCATTAACCTTTTAGCTTCAATCTTAGAGCCCATTGCCTGAATGGCGGATGGTGGCGGTCCAATAAAAATCCGCTTGGCATCAAGTACGGCTTTGGCAAAGGAAGCGTTCTCTGAAAGAAATCCGTAGCCAGGATGAATAGCTTCAGCACCCGATTTCAATAGAACATTAATAATATTATCGATATTTAAATAACTTTGTCGCGCAGGTGTTTCACCAACCCAATATGCAAAATCGGCCATTTGCACATGCTTAGCGTTCTTATCTGCATCGGAATAAATAGCAACCGTTTTGATATTAAGCTTTCGTGCTGTTTCAATAATACGACAGGCAATTTCACCACGATTAGCAATCAATACTTTTTGGAACATGCGTTAATCTTTCTTATACGTTTGATGCCATGATGGTGGCGCTTTCTTAAGAAATGCAGCAATACCTTCGCGCCCTTCCGGCGACACACGACGCCTGGCTATGCGTTCTGCGGTATCGCGGGTTAGTTTTATATCGATGGGTTGACCGGAAATTTCCTGTACCAACTTTTTGGCTTCCTTTTGTGCTAAGGGTGCACCTTGCAATATTGCAGAGATAATTTTGTCAATCTCGGCATCTAGATTGGCTGATGGCACAGTTGCGTGAACCAACCCAATTTGTTGGGCAGTTGTAGCATCAAAGGTTTCAGCAGTTAGAAAATAACGGCTAGCCTGACGCTGACCAATAGCCCTGATGACATAAGGAGAAATAACAGCAGGAATAACACCAAGCTTTACCTCGGACAAACAAAAAGATGCTGCCTGACTTGATATAGCAATATCACAAGCCGATACCAAACCAACGCCCCCACCATAAGCAGCACCCTGAACCCGGGCAATTGTTGGTTTGCCCAAAAAATATAAATGTGACATCATCCGCGCCAAACCCAACGCGTCTTCAACATTTTCCTGTTCACTATAACGGGCTACTTTTTGCATCCATTGCAAATCTGCGCCTGCCGAAAATGTTTTGCCAACAGAGCCTAATACAACAACCCTTATCTGCGGATCATTATCAACTTCCTTAAATATTTTAGCCAAATCGGCCACCAACACGTCATTAAAGGCATTGTGTACATCCGGCCTATTTAAGGTAATATAAGCAACCATATTTTTTAGGTTAAAATCAATCATGATTACATCCGGAAAATACCAAAATTAGTTTGATCAATTGGCGCGTTCATTGCCGCACATAATCCTAAACCAAGCACCCTTCTTGTATCAGCCGGATCAATAATGCCGTCGTCCCACAACCGCGCACTGGCATAATAAGGGTGTCCCTGCGTTTCGTATTGCTGGCGAATCGGTTTTTTGAAATCATCTTCAGCATCAACAGTCCATGCCTGCCCTTTTTGTTGCAGCGAATCGCGCTTAATTTGCGCAAGAACATTAGCTGCCTGCTCGCCACCCATCACCGATATACGTGCATTAGGCCACATCCATAAAAATCTTGGGCTATAAGCGCGACCGCACATGCCATAATTACCCGCACCAAAACTTCCGCCAATTAATACGGTCATTTTCGGAACAGCTGCGCAGGCAACTGCATTGACCAGTTTTGCACCATCCTTTGCAATGCCACCATTCTCATATTTTTTACCAACCATGAATCCCGTAATGTTTTGCAAAAAAACCAGGGGTATTAAGCGTTTGCAGCATAATTCAATAAAATGTGCAGCCTTAAGAGAACTTTCCGAAAAAAGAATGCCATTATTAGCAATAACCCCCACAAGTCGGCCATAAAGTTTGGCAAATCCACAAACAATTGTCGTGCCATATAAAGGCTTAAATTCATCAAGCTCGCTGGCATCAACAATACGCGCGATAACTTCGCGGACATCATATGGTTCGCGGGCATCAGCAGGAATAATACCATACATATCGCGGCTATCATAAATCGGTTCGGATATAGCAATATTTGCCGTATCGCGGTTAACAGATACATTATTTAACTGGGCGATTATTTTGCGTGCAAGATTTAAAGCATGGATATCGTTCTGTGCCATATGATCGGTAACACCAGAAATACGGCTGTGAACATCAGCACCACCTAACTCTTCTGGATCAACAATTTCGCCTGTTGCTGCCTTAACCAAGGGCGGCCCGCCCAAAAAAATTGTGCCATTACCCTTAACAATAATACTTTGATCGGCCATAGCAGGAATATAGGCGCCTCCAGCTGTACAAGACCCCATTACGACAGCAATTTGGGCTATACCCTGCGCCGATAACCTTGCCTGATTATAAAAAATGCGCCCAAAATGATCCCGATCGGGAAAAACCTCGTCCTGAGCGGGCAAATAAGCACCACCCGAATCAACTAAATAAATGCAAGGAAGGCGATTCTGTTCAGCTATTTCCTGTGCCCGCAGATGTTTTTTAACAGTCATTGGGAAATATGTTCCCCCCTTAACCGTGGCATCATTGGCAACAATCATACATTGTTGACCCTGAATAATGCCAATTCCAGTAACAATACCGGCTGAAGGAACATCGCCACCATATAATTGATAAGCTGCAAGTTGCGACAACTCAAGAAAAGCAGAACCAGGGTCTATGAGGCGCTGGATACGGTCGCGAACCAAAAGCTTGCCGCGTGATTGATGTTTAATTCTTGCCTCGTTTCCTCCACCTGCAACAACAGTTGCAATTTTCTGACACAAATCATCAACTGCTTTCTTCATATGTGAAACATTACGGTGGTAATTTGGGCTTGTTCGATCGAGTGTTGATTGAATAACTGTCATAATGTCCTAATAAAAAAAGTTACCAAGGAATTGTTTGACCATCATAGTTAAAGAAACGTCCGGTATCATGTATTGTTACCTTACCAATCACCTGACGCAAATGCTGTATGCTTTCGGTTGGCGATAGCGGGGCGTTCTGCCCACCCATGGCCGTTTTTACCCAACCAGGATGCAGTAAGATAACCGCAATATTCCTTGGTTTTAGTTCAATGGCAATGCTTTTCATAACCATATTTAATCCGGCTTTGCTGGAACGATACAGATAATAACCGCCGGTATGATTATCTTCAATACTTCCCATACGGCTTGTCATATTAACAACCAATTTTCGCTGTCCACGCTCAAGATGGGGAAGAAAATTTTCAATCATATGAACAGGGGCTATCATATTAACATGAAGCAAGGATAGCCATTTTGTTGTTTCAATATTACCCAAACGGTCGGCAAATTCACCAACACCCGCGTTATTAATTAATACATCAATAGCTTGTCCTGATAATTCCTGCGACAATTGTCGAATTTGACTATCATCAAGCATATCAAGTCGATGAGTTGATATTTTTCCCTTAATCGCGGCTAAATCTTTTGCAGTGGATGGATTCCGGCAGCAAGCGAATATTTGCCAGCCCTCCATTGCATACTGCTTTGTAAATTCAAGGCCTAAACCGCGGTTGGCACCTGTAATAAGAACGGTTGGCATGTTATTCCTTTCATCCCTACATTTACAATCCTACCCAAGCAACCATATGCTGTTTAACAAATATTTGTCAAACAAACCACGATAAATATTATCTGACAAATAATATGAATGCATATCATTTTCTTACCAACTGCCAAATCAGTTATTAAAAATGATACTTATATAAACGTGTTAAAGGGCTTTTTAAGTATTTCTGTTTTTATTATTGTGGTATTATGAAAGGCGAATCAATCAATATAGTATAAGATAAAGCTACCCTATACGCACTTAATCAATAACTTTTTGTCAGCGTGCTTAATGAACAGGTATTTTGGCTTTATTGCGTTTGTCGGAATAATTCACGTCCAATAAGCAGTCGACGAATTTCAGAAGTTCCGGCGCCAATTTCATATAATTTTGCATCCCGCAGTAATCGGCCAGTTGGATATTCGTTAATATAACCGTTGCCGCCCAAAGCCTGTATAGCTTGTAAAGCCATCCAAGTGGCTTTTTCTGCCGCAAATAATATAACACCTGCTGCATCAATGCGGGTTGTTTGATTGCGGTCACAGGCCTGTGCAACCGCATATACATAAGCGCGGGCTGCATTCATAACCGTATACATATCGGCAATTTTTCCCTGCATCAGTTGGAATTCGCCAATAGCCTGGCCAAATTGCTTACGTTCATGTACATAAGGCAAAACAACGTCCATACAAGCCTGCATAATACCTAGCGGGCCGCCTGCCAAAACCACCCGTTCGTAATCAAGACCACTCATTAGTATTTTAACACCCTGGTTTTCACTGCCCAACAAATTTTCCATAGGAACAAAGCAATCACGAAAAACCAATTCGCAAGTGTTTGATCCCCGCATTCCAAGCTTATCTAGTTTTTGGGCGGTGGTAAAACCCTTCATTCCCTTTTCAATAATAAAAGCAGAAATTCCCTTAGAGCCAGCAGCCGGATTCGTTTTGGCATAAACAATTAATACTTCGGCATCTGGGCCATTGGTGATCCACATCTTGTTACCATTTAATACATAACCATTGTTTTTTTTCTCGGCACGCAACCGCATACTCACAACATCAGATCCCGCCTCTGTTTCGCTCATCGCCAAAGCCCCAACCCAAGCACCACTAATAAGTTTAGGCAAGTATTTACGTTTTTGTTCGGGCGTGGCATGGCGGCGCATTTGATTAACACATAAATTCGAATGTGCACCATAGCTAAGCCCTACACTTGCCGAAGCGCGGCTGATTTCTTCAACTGCAATGACATGTTCAAGATAACCAAGACCAGCACCACCATCGCTTTGGTCAACCGTGATACCCAAAAGACCTAACTCGCCAAACTTTTGCCAAAGATCAGCAGGAAAATTATTGTTGTGATCAATCTTCGCTGCACGGGGAGCTATTTCTGCAGCGGCAAAAGACTGAACACTAGAACGAATCATGTTGGCGGTTTCACCAAGACCAAAATCAAAAACAGGCAATTGTGTCAAAGCAGTTCTTCCTTTTCCTAAACTTTTCCTAAAAACTTATTATCATTTGGGTAATCATATAATATTTGGATGAACGCACAAGACCGCTTTTAAAGTGTTATAAGTGGTTAAACAATAATTCGGTCAAGCAATACAGCACCACGTGACGCCATAAAGTAAAGCCCCATATGATGGGCTGGAATTTGAGGATGAATACTGGTTGGCGGCAATGCCAGTTTGGCAACATCCTGGCTGGTTAAATCGTAAGTTGCACAACCAGGTTCATAAACAAAAATATTCTGAACTTTGCCAAGAATCCCATGATTTCTTGCCGACAACAACGTCAGCACAAGATCCATCACGCAAATATCAGTACAAATACCAACAACAAGCAGCTGGTGAATTTTGCGTTGCTCAACCCAGCTTATAAGGGTGTTTTGTCCGTTTGATTGATAAGAACCAATAAACCCATTAATACAGTCTTTACGCACCAACGTTGCTTCTGCCGAGTGGTTAAGCCAGTTTAGGTCGGGAACCAAATCTTCTTGACCGGTACCAAATTCACAATGTGGCGGATATGGGTGCTCGGGCTTGCCGGGCGTATGGGTATCCAAAAAAGCTAGAATAGGCTTATGTTGCCGTTCAAAAGCTTTGGCAAGTTTGTTGGTTTCGCTGATCATACGACTTACCTGATGATTCTGCCGTGCCGGCGCCAATGGGCCAGACCCAACTGTTGCAAAGCCATTTACAACATCAACAATGATCAATCCAATCTTGGATTCACGCACATCAAGCCCTTGGAAATCAACTGGAAAATGCTGCTGCATTAATTGTTGCAGCCGGGCGATCGATTGCTGTTCGTCTTGCTGTGTTACCAAGTTCATATGCCCCTATTTTCAGATTGTCTTCTGCATACTATACACGTCTAGCTTCTCAAGCCATTTTTAACTAGGATTATTTTAGCCATTTTAGCATATAAATTGCTTTATCATATGTATTTTTTACAATTTTTATAATGTTTTTTTAGCGTCTGGATATTGGCCGAGAATTATATGTAAAATCAAAATATGATCAGTAGCATTTCGGTTCATTACCCTATGAATGAATTACATCAAACATTGTGATGAAAGCAGCCATATATAGCTACTTATAATCGATTGATGTACAAAATATCACAGCGAATCATTTTTTATATTATGCTTATTAATATATCTTGACATCTATTGACGACCACATACAAGATGTTGTGTATAAAAAGTTTCCTGACTTTTAAAAATCAGAAAATCTGAAATAATCTATTTAATCACATAAGACCGTTTGGTTGTTTCTTGTGGTTAGGTTCCTATTTTGTCAACTTGTCCAATAGCGGGAGCAGTTTATGGACGGCGGAAATCGTTTTTTTAACCCACAAATCCAGGTTAACAACGGTCGTAATAATTTGCTGACCGATTTTGGCAAGGCAACGCTGGCAGACCGATATCTATTACCGGGCGAAGATTATCAAGACCTTTTTTTAAGAGTAGCCAAAACCTATAGCGATGACCAAGCGCATGCACAACGTTTATACGATTATATGAGTCGGTTGTGGTTTATGCCCGCCACCCCAATTTTATCTAATGGTGGCACCGGCCGTGGCTTACCCATTTCATGTTATCTTAATTCGGTGCATGACAGTCTTGATGGTATTGTCAATACCTGGAATGAAAATGTTTGGCTGTCATCGCGTGGCGGGGGTATTGGCACTTATTGGGGACATGTTCGCTCGATTGGTGAAGCTGTTGGCATGAATGGCAAAACATCTGGGATTATACCATTCATTCGGGTTATGGATAGCTTGACTCTTGCAATCAGTCAGGGCAGTCTGCGGCGCGGTTCTGCAGCCGTTTATTTGGATGTTCATCACCCCGAAATTGAAGAATTTCTTGAAATTCGCAAAGCTTCCGGTGACTTTAACCGCAAGGCTCTGAATTTACATCATGGTGTATTGATTACCGATGAATTTATGCAGGCTGTACGCGATGGAACATCGTTCAATTTAAAAAGCCCAAGGACACAGCAAGTTATCAGAACCGTAAACGCCCGCAATTTGTTGCAAAAAATTGTTGAAACCCGGCTTGCTACGGGCGAACCCTATCTTATATTTATAGACACAGTTAATAGGCAAATTGCCGGTCACCAAAAAACACTTGGCTTAAAGGTTACAACCTCGAATTTGTGCAGTGAAATTATGCTGCATACCGGTGCCGATCATTTGGGTAAAGACCGCACGGCGGTGTGCTGTTTGTCTTCCGTAAATCTTGAAAAATGGGATGAATGGAACCAAGACCCGCGCTTTATTGAAGATATTATGCGTTTCTTGGACAATGTTTTGCAAGACTTTATCGATCGAGCACCTGATAGCATGGCACATGCCAAGTACAGTGCCATGCGCGAACGATCGGTTGGGCTTGGCGTTATGGGTTGGCACAGTTTTCTGCAATCGCGCATGATACCTTGGGAAAGTGCCCTGGCCAAATCATGGAACATTAAAATGCACCGCCATATACGTGAAAAGGCTGATGCTGCAAGCATGTATTTGGCAAAAGAACGCGGCCCTTGCCCTGATGCTGCTGAAGTTGGTGTTATGGAACGGTTTAGCCATAAGATGGCCATTGCACCTACTGCTTCCATTTCGATTATTTGTGGCGGAACATCAGCAGGTATTGAACCCATACCGGCAAACATTTATACGCATAAAACATTGTCTGGTTCATTTGCTGTAAAAAACGAATATCTGGTAAAATTGCTTCAGCAAAAAAATGCCGATACCGAGCAAGTGTGGCAATCAATTCTTGAACAAGACGGTTCGGTTCGACACCTAAAATGCTTAAGTGAGGATGAAAAAGCCGTTTTCCGTACGGCATTTGAAATTGACCAACGCTGGCTGTTAGAATTTGCGGCTGACCGCACGCCTTTTGTTTGCCAGGCTACATCATTAAATCTTTTCCTGCCTGGCGATATCGACAAATGGGATCTGCTAATGCTGCACTACCGCTCATGGGAGATGGGTATTAAAAGCCTTTATTATTGTAGGTCAAAAAGTGTTCAGCGCGCCGCATGGGCTGGCGGGGTTGAAGCAGACAATACCATTCAGCACCGCAAGGTTCTTGCCGAAGTCAAAAATTATGACGAATGCCTTGCCTGCCAATAAGTTGACCAATCAATAAAGCAAATTTTTATCTTAATATGGTGATGTAATGTCCCTGCTAACTGCCAGCAAAGTATACAAGCCTTTTTCATACCCTTGGGCTTTTGAATATTGGAAAAAACAACAGCAGATTCACTGGATGCCAGAAGAAGTCCCCCTAGGTGAAGATTGCCGCGATTGGGCACGTAAATTAACAGAGAATGAACGCAACCTATTAACGCAGATTTTTCGTTTTTTTACGCAATCCGATGTTGAAGTGCAAGATTGTTATCACGATAAATACGGCCGCATTTTTAAACCAACCGAGGTTAAAATGATGTTGGCTGCCTTTAGCAATATGGAAACCATTCATATTGCCGCTTATAGCCATTTACTTGATACTATCGGCATGCCAGAAAGCGAATATTCGGCTTTTTTAAAATACAAGGAAATGGCCGACAAGCACAATTACATGCATCTTTTTAATGTAAATAATGATGCAAATATTGCACGCACCCTTGCTATGTTTGGTGCTTTCACAGAAGGGCTACAACTTTTTGCCAGTTTTGCCATGCTGCTGAATTTTCCACGACTTAACAAAATGAAGGGCATGGGACAAATTGTTACGTGGTCTGTACGCGACGAATCGCTTCATTGTGAAGGGATTATACGCCTGTTTCATGCGTTCTGCCAGGAGACTGGTTGTCTAACGCCTGCCATTAAGGATGATATCATTGACTGTGCCCAAACCGTTGTAAGGCTTGAAGATGCTTTCATAGACCTGGCTTTTGATATGGGACCTGTTGAAGGTATGACGGCAACTGATATTAAATCATATATTCGCTATATTGCTGATTGGCGCCTTGGCCAGTTGGGTCTTCCGCCTGTGTATATGGTTAATACGCACCCCCTTCCCTGGCTTACCAGTATGCTTAACGGCGTTGAACATGCTAATTTCTTTGAAACCCGTGCAACCGAATATTCCAAGGCGGCCACACGTGGAGACTGGGAAGACACATGGGATCGCTTTAAACGCCGCCTAGATGCCCAGCAGTCTGTCACTACAACTGCTGAGCAACCTAAAAATAGCGCCCTTCAAGGGGACCCATCACTGCTTTAAGATTTGCCACATCAATCATCTTGTGTATTTAAGATTTTAAAAATCCAGTATGCATAAAACAAGTAAAAGCTTATGTCGTAGCCAGTCTATTAATCGGACACGTTTCGTTGTTTTGATTTTTTGAATTGATATTGTCTTAAGGAAACATTGTTTAATTCCAATAAAAGCCGATAAGAACTAAATGGTTTATATTGGTTATCAGGAAGATGGGGCGAGCGACCGGGTTCGAACCGGCGACACCCAGAGCCACAATCTGGTGCTCTACCAGCTGAGCTACGCCCGCCACACAAATCAGTACTATACATACCGATTTTACAGCGGTTTGGTCAAGCATAACTTGTATTATTTCTATAAAAATAGTAAATTTTATGGTCTTAAGGATCAGTATCGATGTTTTCTTTTACTAAAATGCATGGTTGCGGTAATAGCTTTGTGCTTATTTATGACCAAAACCAAAAAATTTTTCCTTTTAAGACTGTTTTTGCAAAACATATATGTCATGAACACACTGGCTTGGGGGCTGATGGCTTTATTCTTCTTGAACCATCAGCTAATCGATTAGCGGCCTTTAGGATGACTTATCTAAATCGTGATGGTAGTGAAGGTAATTTATGTGGAAACGGTCTGCGCTGCGCAGCTCGTTATGGTGTTGAACAAGGTATGTTTACAAAAGAAGCATTAATCGAAACTAGAACCGGTCTGTTACCAGTTTATGCAATTGATTGGCAATCTTTTCGTGTTTTGATACCCCAAAAAAACAAACCTTACCTTAATGTCCCAATCAATATGCCATCTGATATTGCCAAGCATATTGATTTTATTGATACCGGTGTGCCACATTTGGTGGTCGAAATACCGGAACATAAATTGCCTAGTTTGGACGTCCAAAAATTGGGGGCAATGTTACGCTGGCATAACCAATTTGCTCCACATGGAACAAATGTAAATTTTATCAGCAGGATTGGCGAGAATTACCTTAAGATACGAACCTTTGAACGTGGAGTCGAAGGCGAGACTTTATCATGCGGGACCGGCGTTACCGCCGCTGCTTTAATTACTTTTTACCGCTATCATGTTCAGCCACCCATTCATGTACAACCGCTCAATGGTTCCATGATTGTTGATTTTCAACAAAATACTGATGGTGGTTTTAAAGTTTTTTTAAGTGGCCCAACTATGATAATTGCTAAGGGGGAAATTAACCAAGAATGGCTTTTATCGTATTGCCCCGAACTGTTGTATTGTTAAATAGAATCTATAATTTCAAAAGTATTGGGCTTTATTTGGGGCACTGGCACTACCTGGCTGTTAACCCGCAAAACTTTTGCCAAAGCAGGACCACGCCGACATTGTTCAATTAGTTGTGCCAATTGCACATCTGTACCCACCAGCAAGGCGTGAACCTGGCCGTTTGCTATATTACGCACCCAGCCACAAATGCCAATTTGTCGTGCTAAAGATAACATCCACTGGCGATAGCCTACCCCCTGTACACGCCCTTCGATGTACAGTTGAAGTGCCTGAGTCATTACTCGAATTCCAGTATTATTTGATCAACTGCCAAACTTTCCCCAGGTTTTGCATGGATTTTTTTAATTTTTCCAGGCCGTTCGGCACGAATAATATTTTCCATTTTCATTGCTTCTAGAATCAATAATTCTTGTCCTAGTTTAACCTCATCCCCTACTTTTACTGCTAACGATGTTAGCATTCCTGGCATTGGTGATGTTAATTTCTTAGACTGGTCAAACATTTTGCGCACGGGCATCAATGGTCTTAATGTTGCAATATGGGCTGGATAAACGGCAAAATCGCCCTGAGCTCCTTGCAGTGCCAAACGATATGTATTGTTTCCCATATAATCAGTTTGTACAATAATAGCCTGCTGATTAACCGTTCCGTGAAATAATCCACGCTTCGTATCACCCGAGTGGTTGATAACAAAAACCTGTTGTTCGATAGATATCTTTACATGCCCCGAATCACTGTTTTTTTGTATGGCGATTGCATATTGCTGTTGCTGATGAAACACCACTAAATCAGCAGAATGATGCTGACCGTGTTTCGAAAAATTACTTAAGGCATTGTAGGTGTGCAATTCCTGCAAATAATAAAGATAAGCAGCTATACTGCCAAGCAGCGGAACCGTATCATGATGATGATGGGGTGGTTGGAATCCTTCTGGAAACTCTTCTTGAATAAAGGCCGTGCTTAGTTTGCCATCAATAAATTTTTTTCGGTTTAACAAGGCAGACAAAAACAATGCGTTATGCGAAATACCACGAACAACAAATGAATCCAAAGCTTGCCGTAAATAAGCAATTGCCTCATTCCTTGTATCACCATAAGCACAAACTTTGGCAATCATAGGGTCATAATAAACCGATATTTCACTTCCCTCCTCGACACCGCTATCGATACGAATGTTTTTGTTCACAACCGGTTGTTGATAGGTTGTTAACCTACCGGTTGATGGCAAAAAGCCACGTTGTGGGTCTTCAGCATAAAAACGCGCTTCCAAAGCCCAACCTTTCATGCGAATATCCTGTTGCTGAAAAGGAATTTTATCCCCCGCCGCAATACGAATCATCCATTCAACCAAATCTAGGCCTAGAACCAATTCGGTAACAGGGTGTTCAACTTGCAACCGCGTATTCATTTCTAAAAAATAAAAATTACGCTGCTGATCCACAACAAACTCGACCGTACCTGCCGATTGGTAACCAACTGCCTTGGCCAATGCCACCGCTTGTTCACCCATTTGTCTGCGTGTCTTTTCATCCAAGAAAGGGCTTGGGCTTTCTTCAATAACTTTCTGATGGCGGCGCTGAATAGAACATTCACGTTCACCCAGATATAGGGTTTTTCCGTGCTTGTCCGCTAAAATTTGTATTTCAATATGACGTGGTTGCTGAATATATTTTTCAATAAAAACCCGATCATCGGCAAAGCTGTTTTTTGCCTCGCTACGCGCCAAACGCAAGCCTTCAGAAAGCTGTTGGTCATTCCAAGCTATACGCATGCCTTTACCGCCACCACCGGCCGAAGCTTTTACAATAACCGGATAGCCAATTTCCTGAGCAATCTTTGTGGCTTGTGATTCGTCGCTAATCTCTCCAAGGTAACCTGGAACCGTTGAGACTCCAACTTTTTTTGCCAGTTTTTTTGATTCAATTTTATCCCCCATTGCAGCAATCGAATTGGGTGGTGGGCCAATAAAAACTGCCCCTGCTTGCTGAACGGCAGATGCAAAATGTGCTTTTTCAGACAAAAAACCATAGCCTGGGTGCACAGCCTCAGCCCCAGTTTGACGAATAGCCTGTATAATTTTGTCAACGACTAGATAACTTTGACTTGATACGGCAGGGCCAATAAAAACCGCCTCGTCGGCTTCTTTCACATGACATGAATCTATATCAGCCTCGGAATAGACCGCAACCGTTTTAATACCCATACGTTTTGCTGTTCGCATAATACGCCGAGCAATTTCACCGCGATTGGCAATTAAGATCTTCTTAAACATTATCTGTCCACTTTATGATTGATTATAAAGAATAAAACCTGCCTTTAAAGGGGAATGTTGTCGTGCTTTTTCCAGGGGTTTTCCAATTTTTTGTCTTGTAATAGCTGTAAAGCCCTACAAATCCGCCGCCTTGTTCCATGGGGCATGATCACATCATCAATAAACCCACGCTTAGCCACAATAAAAGGGTTAGCAAATTTCTGTCGGTATTCTTCAGTTCTTTGTGTAATTTTTTGCTGATCATTAATGTCGTTGCGGAAAATAATCTCAACAGCCCCCTTAGGCCCCATCACGGCTATTTCAGCAGTTGGCCAAGCATAATTAATATCGCCACGCAAATGCTTAGAACTCATGACATCATAAGCCCCGCCATAAGCTTTACGTGTAATTACCGTAATTTTTGGCACAGTTGCTTCGCCATAAGCAAACAGCAACTTTGCACCGTGTTTAATAATACCATTATATTCCTGAGCCGTACCAGGCATAAACCCGGGAACATCCACAAAAGTAACTAAAGGTATATTAAAACAATCACAAAAACGTACAAATCGCGCAGCCTTTCTTGAAGCATCAATATCAAGACATCCAGCCAACACCATGGGTTGATTAGCAATAATTCCAACAGGTATTCCACCCATTCTGGCAAAACCAACTACAATATTTTTTGCAAATTCCGCCTGAATTTCAAAAAAATCGCCCCCATCAATAACTTTATGAATTAACTCTTTAATATCGTATGGTTTATTTGGGTTTTTGGGTATCAGGGTATCAAGCGAAAAATCAGGTTGGTCGATTGGTTGATCAGTTGGAATAATTGGTAATGGATGGCGATTAGATAAGGGTAGAAAATTATAAAGCCGCCGAACTTGTAGAAGCGCCTGAATATCATTTTCAAAGGCTAAGTCTGCAACACCCGATTTTGTCGTATGTGTCGACGCCCCCCCCAATTCTTCATGGCTAACTGTTTCGTGGGTAACTGTTTTGACAACATCTGGACCCGTTACATACATATAAGACGAATCACGCACCATAAAAACAAAGTCTGTTATTGCCGGCGAATAAACAGCACCGCCAGCACATGGTCCCATAATTACCGAAATCTGGGGAACAACGCCTGAGGCTAAGATGTTGCGCTGAAAAACTTCGGCGTATCCGGCCAATGAAGCAACCCCCTCCTGAATACGGGCACCACCTGAATCATTAATGCCGATCACCGGAATACCAAGTTTAACAGCTTGGTCTATTACTTTACATATTTTTTCTGCATGCGTTTCGCTTAACGACCCCCCAAAAACAGTAAAATCCTGGCTAAAGACAAAAACCTTGCGGCCATATATAAGCCCATGGCCAATAACAACGCCGTCTCCTGGTATTTGTTGCTGATCAAGGCCAAAATCATGGCAGCGATGCTCTTTAAACATATCCCATTCCTCAAAAGAATGTGGATCAAGCAGAATATCTAAGCGTTCGCGGGCAGTTAGTTTACCTTTGGCATGTTGTGCCTGAATACGATTTAAGCCACCCCCAAGCCTTGCGGCCGCCCTTTTTTTATCAAGCTGTTCTAGAACATCGCGCATTTTTAAATTCCTGAAAATAGTCTTTACTAATAGGCACGCCACCCACTAACATATCTTTTAAGACATTCCCATAAAAAAATAACCCAACCCTGCTTAAAGGGTGTTTAGGATGATTGATCCTTTGAATGTAGCAATTTTATAATGGTCGGAGCGGCGGGATTTGAACCCACGACCCCCACACCCCCAGTGTGATGCGCTACCAGGCTGCGCTACGCTCCGACATTCTTGGATAAATTAATAAGCTATCCATAAGAATTTTTTAACAGCTTTTGTCAAGCTTTGAAATACGAGAAATAAACCTTAATTGTCGATAAGCTTGCTTAAACGACCTTTTAATTGTTTTAATTCGGTTAACACATCATGTAAAGATTCGTTATCGGTTTGCTTGCTCTTGCGCCGCCCCTGATTAATGGCTAGTGGTGCAGCACGATCTATCATCATTTTTGATGCCCGTACCGGCTGTTTTTTCGAGGTAATATTAAGCCAATCTATCCCACGCTCAGCAATTAACCTTTGAACACCTTTAATGGTATAACCCTGTTCATATAAAAGCCGTTGAATCGATTGTAATAGATGAATGTCTTCCGGTTTATAGTAACGCCGCCCACCACCACGTTTAACAGGTTTTATAGAAGAAAATTTTGTTTCCCAAAAACGCAAAACATGTTGTGGAATAGAAAGCTCTTCAGAAACTTCGCTAATTGTTCTATAGGCTGTATCGGCCTTTTCAAGTCTTAGACGCTGTGTCGCACTTGATGCGCTTGTTGCAGAACGACGCCCATGGCTAGCCTTAACTGGTAAATCTACTAAAACTTTACTGGTATTTCGTGCACGCATAATAATCACTTTAAATTAAATTCATTTGCTTTTTCAGTAAGGCTGAAGGTCTGAAGCTTAACACTTTTCTTGGAGCTATGCTAACAGCTTCACCAGTTTTTGGATTTCGTCCAAGGCGGGTTTTTTTAGATTTAATAAGAAAAGTGGCAAAACCACTTAATTTAACATCCTGACCTTTAGCAATAGATTTGGTAATCAATTCAAATATATCGTCAACAAGTCGTATAGCCTCGACCCGGGAAAAACCTAATTGATAAAACACAGCCTGACTTAAGTCGGCCCTCGTTAATGTGGCTTGCTGTGGTTGTTTTTTCTTCATGGCTATTCAAAAATGCTCTGTCTTAATTCTGTATTACATTTCATAGCAATCGTTAAGGCAAGAAACAAGAATTATTTTCTTACCAACGTATTAATACAGAGCCCCAGGTGAACCCACCACCCAGTGCCTCTAATAAAACCAAATTGCCAGTTTTAATGCGGCCATCTGCAACGGCTTCAGCCAATGCAAGAGGTATCGAAGCAGCTGACGTATTTGCGTGTTTATCAACCGTAATTACTACTTTTTCTATTGGCAATCCCAGTTTTTCACCAACTGCTTCTATGATGCGGCGATTTGCCTGATGCGGAACTAACCAATCAATATCTGCAACTTCAAGCTTTTGTTGTTTCAACGCAACAAGCGCAGCCTGTTCCATCTTGTGGACAGCATGTTTAAAAACTTCACGACCAACCATTCTAACCTTACCGACTGTGTTGGTGGAGCTTGGACCGCCATCAACATATAACATGTCTTCATACTGTCCATCAGAAAAAAGATGTGTTGACAGTATCCCACGGCTAGTTTCATTTTCGGTTGATGCCTTAAGAACAATAGCCCCAGCCCCATCACCAAACAGGATACAAGTTGAACGGTCTTGCCAGTCAAGCAAGCACGAGAAAGCTTCAGCGCCAATTACCAAGGCATGGCGCACTTGTTTTTGCCGAATAAAATTGTCTGCTACCGCCAGTGCATAGATAAAACCCGAGCATACCGCCTGAACATCAAAAGCAAATCCGCTTTGTATACCAAGCTTCGCCTGAACTGTTACAGCGGTAGATGGAAACGTACGATCGGGAGTTGTTGTTGCAACCAAAACAAGATCAATATCACTGGGCATAAGACCTGCATGCGCAATAGCTGCCTTGGCAGCTTTTACCGCAAGATCAGAAGTTTTTTCACCAGGGGCAACAATATGGCGCTGACGAATCCCGGTACGCTGTTCAATCCATTCATCAGTTGTATCAACTGTTTTCGACAATTCCACATTGGTAATAATTTTTTCAGGAAGATATCGACCACATCCCGCAACAATTGATTTTACTGTCATGCGTTTGGCACCTGGCTGTTTGCCGATGGTTGTTGTAGACTATCCTGCACAAGCTTTAGATCCTGATTAATTTTTGACAAAGCCTTGTGAACTATCATATTAGCGGCAACACCAACAGCATTAGCAAATCCAATAGCATCTGTACCACCATGACTTTTAACAGCAACACCATTCAACCCAAGGAAAATAGCGCCATTATAGCGTCTTGGATCGACGCGAACCTTCAAAGTGTTTAAAGCCGGGCGGGCAAAAAGGTAACCTATTTGTGCTAAAAAAGAACTGCGAAAAGTTTGTTTAAGATATTCAGAAATCAGTTTTGCAGTTCCTTCAATGGATTTTAAGGCGATATTACCGGTAAATCCATCCGTCACGATAACATCAACTGTCCCCTTTGCTATATCGTCACCTTCAATAAACCCATGATAAAGGCCTGGTAATTTTACATGCCGCAGCAATGCATTGGCTTCACGCACAATTTCATTGCCTTTAACATCTTCAGATCCAACATTTAATAGGCCAATCACTGGCATACGAACGCCAAGAACCGCACTTATAAAAACACTGCCCATTAGTGCAAATTGTAACAAATTAGCAGCATCATACTGAATATTGGCACCCAAATCCAGCATAACACTTTCGCCTTTGATCGTTGGAAAGTACGAAGCCATAGCGGGACGGTCAATCCCAGGTAAGGTTTTTAAAACAATTTTTGCCATGGCCATAAGAGCACCGGTATTACCGGCCGAAACAACAGCAGCCGCCTTAGCCTCTGCCACGGCTTCTATTGCCAAACGCATGCTACTGTCGCGACTGTTGCGCAAGGCAACAGACGGTTTATCATCACCACGCACGAATTGCGTTGTATGAACAAGAGAGCAAAAATCATTGAATCCAGGCTGCTTGTCCAGTAATGGCTTAATCAACCTTTCATCGCCGAACAGAATATAGCGTAGATTAGGAAAGCGCTTGCGTGCGATAAATGCACCCTTGATAACAATATCAGGGGCATGATCACCACCCATCGCATCAAGCGCTATGACGATTGGATCGCTCAATACATGTCTTCCTAAATGCTTGCTTATGCTGCCGGTGTGGCTGCTGTTTTCGATTGAACAACGGCCTTTCCATCATAATGCCCACAATGGGGACAAATATGATGTGGTTTTTTTAATTCCCCGCAATTGGAACACTCGACAGCTAATACGGCTGTTAGGGCATGGTGTGAACGACGCTGATCGCGGCGTGATTTGGATGTTTTCTTTTTAGGAACTGCCATAATAAAAAACTTTCTATATTATATAATCATAAGATAGCAAAATAATGCTTGCCATTTTTAACCAAAAGATTTTTTTTATACAAGTATAAACCTAACAATCTTTGGATGCTTCTTTTAACATATATCCTGAAACATTCAACCAAATATCTTGCATGAACAATTCGGGGCAACTTTAACACATAATAAAAATAATGGAAATATTGTATAGTGCCTTCAGGAATCGGGCTTGATTATATCACTAATTCCAGGGTATAGGTCTAATTCATCTGATAGTTCTTGAACAACAATTTCGCCAATATCTAATTGTCCACCAACCACCCAATCTTTTAACAATTCGCGGTGCCCTTGATGATCTTCATTGGCATCATACCCTTCTGGTATATGTCGTCCAAGTATTAAAGAAAAAGATTTTTTAATTTCACGCGGAACTGGTTGAAGGGTTTTAACGTGCCTTTCTTCGAATTTTGCAGCGATAATTCCTTTAATTTCTATTTCTTGGTCGGCTATATATTGAATGACTAAATCTGCTTGCAATTCATCTAATTTAAATAAATCAAATCGCTGTGCAAGCCGCCGCATTTCGTCTGAATTAGCCCTAACCTGTCGGCGCAACGGTTGATGACTGATCAATTCAACGGCTAAAAGACGACTAAATTCATTTTCTAACACTTGATCACCCCGTAACTCTCATGGATGTGTTTCTTAGGAAGAAATATTTGTTAATGGCCACATAAAATCTGACTGCAGGAAAGATTGATCTTCAATATCTTTAAGATATGTATCCATCTTTAATACATAACGAGCAAGTTGAATAATTTGATCAACAGTAACTGTGGCAAGGCCAAGTATGTTACGCTTTAATGATTGCTGCAGCATATCTTCATGATGAAAAGTCTGGTCATATGCATGAAACCTTCCATAAACCCCTTTCACCATAAAACGCACCTGTGTTGCAAGTTTTTTATCACCAAGCCCAATTTGCCGTAAACTAATATCAAAGTCATGAACAAGAGAGTCAAAGATATTTTGGCTAACCCTTTGCACCAAACTCGAAGGCTGGTTAATCGTTCTTAATCGCTTTAAAAATAACCAAGAATGTAATACTAGAACCTCATAACGGCCATCAATAGTATCAGGAATTGAAAAATCTGTATAAAAAATTTTTATGCGGCTTTGTTGTACAATTCTTTGGTACAGATTTTCTGCGTATTTTTGCTCTAAGGCATTTTTTTTTATAAATTTAAACATATATTGAATCCATAACAAACACAGGTACTTGTTCACTATAATTATTAATAATGCTTTTGTCGATCATCGTATATCTTGCGTTAACCTATTTATTTTCTTGCACGAAAAAGGTATAAAAGGATATAAGCAAGAGAAGTTAGAAATTTGTCATACCGGTGCACAATATGCGACAAAAAAAGATTGCGTTCCTTGTAAGCTTGACGTTAGCATTTGGCTTGGTGGCCTCTGGCTGCAGCCCTAGAATAGATATTCGAGGAAATTTAATTGATCAGGCCGACCTAAATGGTATTGAAAATTCCAAATTGTCAAAAAACGACATTGTACGCAGATTCGGAACACCAACCAACATTGCTACTTTTAATACAGAACGGTGGTATTATGTTGGCAGCAAAACAGCAAGCTTGGCATTCTTCCGCCCTAAACTTTTAGAGCAACAAGTTGTAGCCTTTTCTTTTGATAAAAACGGCTTTGTAAGTCAATTCAACGTCTATAAATTGGAAGATGGGAAAATTATTGACCCGGTTAGGCGAATTACCCCGACCGAAGGAAAAGAGCTTAGCTTCCTTGAAGAATTATTTGGTAATTTTGGGCGTTTCAACTCACAAACGCAATAAACAAACTTATTGTCTGAATACCGTAATGGGCATGTCGTTCACCGCGGGGGTATTGTTGCACTTGGAATAAACCACTGTGCTTGGTCCATCACGTTTTTTCTAAATATGCACGTGGAATATCCTGTGTATTCAAATTTGTGTACTGTTTTTCTTGGATATTTGGGTTGTTAAATCATTCTTTCCAAGAAACAATTAAAGCCCGCTTATAACAACCTGAAAATATCATTTGCAAGCCGCGTTAACTTTTGTACCCGCCGAATTCACCTGTTGGTTACATTTAGCTTTTTTCAGACAACAAATGGTCTTTTTGTTTGTCGTTTCAGGCTATATATTTTAAATAAAAAGCCCCTCATAAAATGAGGGGCTTTTCTGGCTATAGTACGCATGCATAATATAGCTTATTTAGCAGCCAATATTGCCAATAACAGCAAGGCAACAATATTAATAATCTTAATCATCGGGTTAATGGCTGGTCCGGCAGTATCTTTATAAGGATCGCCAACTGTATCGCCCGTAACGGCAGCTTTATGGGCATCAGAACCCTTTCCCCCATGATTGCCTGATTCAATGTACTTTTTAGCATTGTCCCAAGCGCCACCACCTGATGTCATTTGGATGGCAACAAACAACCCGGTTACAATACTTCCAAGCAACATAGCGCCAAGTGATGTGAACGCTTCTGCCTGACCAACGGTTTCGGCAATTACAAAGTACAAGACAACAGGTGCCAATACTGGCAATAACGAGGGGATAATCATCTCGCGTATTGCCGAACGTGTTAGCAAATCAACTGCACGGCTGTAATTGGGCTTTGCTGTACCTTCCATAATACCGCTTATTTCCTTAAATTGGCGGCGAACTTCAACAACAACTGATCCGGCCGCACGCCCAACAGACATCATCCCCATTGCCCCAAACAAGAATGGCAAAATACCCCCTATGAATAAGCCAATCACCACATATGGATCTTGCAATACAAATTGTACTGACAGGTTTGGAAAATAATGCCGTAAATCTTCAGTATAAGCAGCGAACAAGACTAAGGCAGCCAACCCGGCCGAGCCAATGGCATAACCCTTTGTCACTGCTTTGGTTGTATTACCAACAGCATCCAACGCATCTGTTGTATGACGAACATCCTTGGGTAAATCCGACATTTCAGCGATACCGCCTGCATTATCGGTAACCGGACCATAGGCATCAAGGGTAACAATCATGCCAGCCAAAGCCAACATGGTTGTTGCCGCAATTGCAATACCAAATAAACCAGCCAATATATAGGCCAAAATAATCGCTACTGAAATAATAATCACTGGTAATGCACATGCTTCCATTGATACGGCAATACCTTGAATAATATTCGTTGCATGCCCAGTTGTTGAAGCCTTGGCAACAGAGCGAACTGGACGATAATTTGTGGCTGTATAATATTCAGTAACCCAAACCAATAACCCAGTTACAGCAAGTCCAATTGCACAACAACCCAATAAATCAAGACCGGTGATTGATATCGAGCCAACTGTATATTGTGTGGAAAAACCAACCTGCCACCACAACAAACCGGCTATTAACCCGGCAGAAATTAGACCTGTTGCAATAAGCCCTTTATACAAAGCTTGCATAATTTTCTGATTTCGACCTAGGCGAATAAAGAAAACACCGGCAACTGAGGCTAAAATACATGCACCACCAATAAGCAAGGGCAACAACATCATCTGTTCTTGCAAAACCGGATCAAGAAAGAAAATTGATGCCAGCAACATCGTAGCAACCATAGTAACTGCATAAGTTTCAAAAAGATCGGCAGCCATACCGGCACAATCACCAACATTATCGCCAACATTGTCGGCAATAACCGCTGGGTTACGTGGATCATCTTCTGGAATACCGGCTTCAATCTTACCAACCAGGTCGGCACCTACGTCTGCACCCTTGGTAAATATCCCGCCACCTAAGCGTGCAAAAATTGAAATCAGTGATGCACCAAAACTAAGGGCAACCAGCGCTTCAATAACCTGGCGGCCTGTAAGATCAAACTGCTTTAAAGTAAGATAATAACCAACAACACCAAGCAACCCAAGGCCAACCACCAACATACCCGTGATTGTACCCGCTTGCACCGCAATATGAAGTGCTGGTGCCAAACCCTGGCGCGCCGCTTCGGCTGTACGCACATTGGCACGCACGGAAATGTTCATCCCTATGTAACCAGCTACACCCGATAAGATAGCACCAATTGCAAAACCGATTGTGACATATTGCCCCAAGGCAAAATAAAGACCGACACCAATTAAAACACCCACCAATCCAATGGTAAGATACTGGCGGTTTAGATAAGCACGAGCCCCCTCTTGAATAGCGGCGGCTATTTCTTTCATCCGGTCATTGCCGGAACTTGTTTTCATAATTAGCATTGTAGCATAAACGCCATAAGCTAAGGCAATAACACCACAAGCAATTGTAATAATATAAGCTGTTGTCATTGTTACTTTCTTTCTGAAAAACTATTATGATGAATATTACAGCCACCAACCTGTAAAACCTGTACAATAAAAGGCTGTCCTTCACGGTTCTTTTTTTCACCGAGATTTTGCCTGTCGTCAAGAGTACAAATAAGAATTATTCATAATTCCTAACTTTCGGCACTAAAAAAACAAGGCCACAGAATTATTTTGTGGCCTTGTCCAAAATATAAACCTGTTGCTATTCAGTTACCGGTGTTACTGCCTGCCCAGTTTCGCTTGGCTGTAATTTTTTATCTTTATTAACAGCTAGCTTACGGAACTTCTCAATCATGCCACCGGTACCGGCAGGTACTAAACGACCAACAATAACGTTCTCTTTCAAGCCTACCAACCGGTCAACCTTGCCGGCAACTGCGGCTTCCGTAAGAACACGTGTTGTTTCCTGGAACGATGCCGCAGACACGAAAGAACGTGTTTGCAAGCTTGCTTTGGTAATGCCCTGCAACACTGCCTTGGCTTTTGCCAAACGACCGCCGTTTTTAAGAACTTTTTCGTTTTCTTCTTCAAACTCCAGTCTATCTATCTGCTCGCCAAGCATAAATGTCGTGTCACCCGGCTCGGTTATCTCGACCTTCTGCAGCATCTGACGAATAATAACTTCGATATGCTTGTCATTAATTTTAACACCCTGCAACCGATAAACTTCTTGAATTTCATTGATAAGATAGTTAGCAAGTTCCTCAACCCCAACAACAGTTAATATGTCGTGCGGTACTGGATTACCATCCATCAACAAATCGCCTTTTTGAACAATATCACCCTCTTGAACACTAACATGACGCCCCTTGGGAATTAGATATTCAACCGGCTGCAAACTGGCATCTGTTGGCACAATTAAAATACGTCGCTTAGCTTTATAATCTTTGCCAAATTCGACGCGGCCATCAATTTCGCTAATAATAGCATGATCTTTTGGTCGACGTGCTTCAAAAAGCTCGGCAACACGCGGCAAACCACCAGTAATATCGCGGGTCTTAAGGCTTTCCCTTGGAATACGCGCTAACACATCACCGGCTTTGACACTTGCTCCATCTTCAACCGACAAAATAGCATCAGCAGACAGGAAATATCTGGCTTCTATACCATTTGACAATATCAGTGGCTGACCTTTTTTGTTACAAATAATAATCCTTGGGCGTAAATCGGCGCCACGCGGTTGCTGTTTCCAGTCTACAACAACACGGCTTGCAATACCTGTTGTTTCGTCGACCACCTCACGCACGGTTGTGCCTTCGACAAGGTCAACATATTTTACCATACCTTCTTGTTCGGTAATAATTGGCAAGGTGTATGGATCCCACTCGGCCAATTTTGTTCCCTTAGTTACGGCTGCACCATCCTTAATCAATAACCGCGCACCATAAGGCACCCGGTGGCGTGCACGCTCGCGCTTAGCCTGGTCAAGCAGAACTATTTCAGCATTCCGTGACATAATAATAGCTGATTTCTTATTGTTTTGCGATGAATTCGGCAGACGGATATGCACCGTTCCATCTAATACCGCTTCAATACTTGATTGCTCAGCACCACGTTGTGCCGCACCACCAATATGGAAAGTACGCATGGTTAACTGCGTGCCTGGTTCGCCAATTGACTGCGCAGCAATAACACCAACAGCTTCGCCTATATTAACCAATGTACCACGGGCTAAGTCGCGTCCGTAACATTTTGCACAAACACCAAATTTAGTTTCACAAGTTAATGCTGAACGTATATTAACGGACTCAATACCTGCTTTATCGATGACTTCCAGCAAGGTTTCATCAACCAGCGTACCAGCGGCAACAAGAACAGAACCACTTAGTGGGTCTATTACATCAGCAGAAGTGACACGGCCTAAAATACGCTCGGCCAGCGATGCGACAACCTCGCCACCTTCAACCAAAGCTTTGACCGTCAGACCTTTTTTGGTATAGCAATCATCTTGGGTAATAATAGCATCTTGCGCAACATCAACCAACCGACGTGTCAAGTAGCCCGAGTTTGCTGTTTTCAAGGCAGTATCAGCCAACCCTTTACGAGCACCGTGGGTTGAGTTGAAATACTCAAGCACCGTCAGACCTTCCTTAAAGTTTGAAATAATTGGTGATTCGATAATTTCACCAGATGGTTTTGCCATTAATCCACGCATCCCGGCCAGCTGTTTTATCTGTGCGGCCGAACCACGAGCGCCTGAATGCGCCATCATATAGACTGAATTAACCTGCGCCCCCTTGGCATTTTCAGACATGATTTTCATCATTTCTTCAGCTACACGTTCTGTGCAGTTTGACCAAACGTCAACGACTTTGTTATATTTCTCGCCTTGGGTAATGAGACCATCTTGGTATTGCTGCTCGTATTCTTTAACTTTAGAGCGTGCATCAGCAACCAATTTTGTTTTCGATTTTGGCACAATAAGATCATCTTTACCAAACGAAATACCCGCCTTACAAGCATATGTAAAACCAAGCGACATTAAGCGGTCTGCAAAAATAACGCACTCTTTCTGACCGCGGTGCCGATAAACAGCCTCAAGGACGTTGGCAATATCCTTTTTTGTTAATAGGCGATTTGTTAATTCGACTGGCAGTTTGGCATGATATGGGATTAAATTCGTAACAAATAACCGCCCTGCAGTTGTTTGAATAAGCTTACTATCCCCATTAGATTGCGGATCAAGATTTTTTATGCGCACCTTAATTGGGGCATGCAAACTAATTGCTTTAGCCTCTAAGGCCTGAATAACTTCGGCTGTTGAGCTAAAAGACTTTCCCGATCCTATTTCATCTTTGCGTCCATCCATTGTCAAATAATAGATACCAAGAACAATATCCTGGCTTGGGACAATAATAGGACGACCGTTAGCCGGCGACAGGATGTTGTTGGTTGACATCATCAACACTCTTGCCTCTAGCTGCGCTTCCAATGATAGCGGAACATGGACTGCCATTTGATCGCCGTCAAAGTCAGCGTTAAAAGCGGTACAGACTAAGGGATGCAATTGGATTGCTTTACCTTCAATCAATACCGGTTCAAAAGCCTGTATGCCAAGACGGTGCAGAGTTGGTGCGCGGTTCAACAAAACAGGATGTTCGCGAATGACCTCTTCTAAAATATCCCAAACTTCTGGACGTTCTTTTTCAACCATTCGACGTGCAGCTTTTATGGTACTGGCATATCCATAAAGCTCGAGTTTTGCATAAATAAATGGTTTAAAAAGTTCCAAGGCCATTTTTTTAGGCAGCCCGCATTGATGCAGTTTTAATTCAGGGCCAACCACAATAACGGAACGACCCGAATAATCAACGCGTTTACCCAACAAGTTTTGACGGAAGCGACCTTGTTTGCCTTTTAACATATCGGCCAACGACTTAAGCGGACGTTTGTTAGCTCCGGTAATAACACGACCGCGACGCCCGTTGTCAAACAACGCATCTACCGATTCTTGTAACATGCGTTTTTCATTACGCACAATGATATCCGGTGCACGTAGTTCCATAAGACGTTTCAAACGATTATTCCGGTTAATCACGCGGCGGTATAGATCATTGAGATCAGACGTGGCAAAACGTCCGCCATCGAGCGGTACCAACGGGCGTAATTCAGGCGGAATAACAGGGATAACCTCTAAAATCATCCATTCGGGTTTTGTTTGCGATTGTAAAAAGGAATCGACAAGCTTTAAGCGTTTAACAAGCTTTTTGCGCTTTGCCTCAGAGGTTGTATCTTTCAACTCTGCGCGCATTTGTTCTTGCTCTTGCTCTAGATTAACAGCCATAAGCATTGTACGGATAGCCTCAGCCCCAATACCTGCCTGGAAGTTATCAGCCCCAAATTCGTCTTGGGCGTTCAAATAATCTTCTTCCGTCAGTAGCTGACGAATTTTTAACGAGGTTAATCCTGGCTCAATAACAACATAACTTTCAAAATAAAGAACCTTCTCGAGATCCTTCAAGGTCATATCCAAAAGCAACCCAATACGGCTTGGCAAAGATTTCATTAACCAAATATGCGCAACAGGGGATGCAAGCTCGATATGCCCCATACGCTCGCGGCGAACTTTGGATAATGTTACTTCAACACCACATTTCTCGCAGACAATTCCGCGATATTTCATGCGTTTATATTTACCACAAAGACATTCATAGTCCTTAATTGGTCCAAAAATACGTGCACAAAAAAGGCCATCCTTCTCAGGTTTAAACGTACGGTAATTGATTGTCTCTGGTTTTTTTATTTCACCAAAAGACCAAGAACGTATCTGTTCTGAACTAGCAATCGAGATACGAATTTCATCAAAGCTTTGCGGGCGTTTAACTTGACCTAAAACATTCGCGACTTGATTCATGCTTTATTATCCTTGCTTAATCTTGCTAACGGCAATCTAAGTATCCTGGTTAAGTTCTATATTAAGGCCAAGTGACCGAAGTTCTTTAACAAGCACGTTAAACGACTCGGGTATACCTGCTTCAAAATTATCATCACCACGAACTATTGCCTCATAGGCTTTTGTACGGCCGGAAACATCGTCTGACTTAATGGTAAGCATTTCCTGAAGCGTATAAGCTGCACCATAAGCCTCAAGTGCCCAAACTTCCATTTCACCAAAACGCTGACCACCAAATTGTGCCTTACCACCAAGTGGTTGCTGTGTAACAAGACTGTAAGGCCCGATCGAACGAGCGTGAATCTTATCATCAACAAGGTGGTGTAGCTTTAGCATATAAATATAACCAACGGTTACCTTACGATCAAACGTTTCACCGGTACGGCCATCGATTAAATATACCTGACCTGACCTATCAACACCAGATTGCTCAAGCATCGAGACAATATCGTCTTCCCGTGCACCATCAAAAACCGGCGAAGCTATTGGCACGCCACGTACCAGTCTTTCTGACATCTCAAGCAACTGATCGTCTTTTAAATCCTCAATGCTGGACTTGAATACTGTAGCACCATAAATGGTCTTCAGTTTTTTACGTAATTCCTCTGCCTTGTTGGCCTGGTTATAATGATTAACCAACTCGCCAATCTGACGGCCAAGATTTGCACAAGCCCAACCCAAATGGGTTTCCAAAATTTGCCCAACGTTCATACGGCTTGGAACACCAAGCGGGTTCAACACAATATCAACTGGCGTGCCGTCTTCAAGATAAGGCATGTCTTCAACCGGAATAATCTTAGACACAACACCCTTGTTACCATGTCTGCCTGCCATTTTATCACCCGGCTGAATCTTGCGCTTCACGGCAACAAAAACCTTTACCATTTTCATAACACCAGGTGGCAGTTCGTCACCCCGCTGCAACTTCTCGACTTTACTATCAAAACGCTTTTCTAACGCTTTAATACTATCTTCGAATTGACGGCGAACAGCCTCTATCTCGGCCATTTTTTTATCATTCTTAACAGCAATTGAGCGCCACTGACCTTCGGTATAGTCCTTCAGAACTTTGTCCGTGATTTTGGTATCAGCCTTAAGCCCCTTAGGACCTGCAACCGCAACCTGTCCCATCAGCGAATCCTTAAGCTGGCTGTAAAAGCTGCGTTCAAGGATTGCCTTCTCGACATCACGATCTTTTGCAAAATGTTCTATTTCTGCCTTCTCAATAGCTAACGCACGCTCGTCTTTTTCAATACCTCGGCGCGAGAAAATACGGACATCAACAATTGTTCCTGAAACACCGGGGGGAAGGCGCAATGATGTATCACGAACATCCGAAGCCTTCTCACCAAAGATGGCGCGCAGTAATTTTTCTTCAGGCGTCATTGGGCTTTCACCCTTAGGTGTAACCTTACCAACAAGAATATCACCTGGTTTTACTTCAGCACCAATATAAACAACTCCGGCTTCGTCCAGGTTACGTAGTGCCTCTTCACCCACATTAGGAATATCACGGGTAATATCTTCCTGGCCAAGTTTTGTATCCCGTGCCATCACTTCGAATTCTTCAATGTGAATAGAAGTTAGAACATCATCACGCACCAAACGCTCGGAAACAAGGATTGAGTCCTCAAAGTTATATCCTTGCCATGGCATAAAGGCGCATAATATATTACGACCCAAAGCCAATTCGCCATCCTGCGTGGAAGGACCATCGGCGATGGTATCACCGGCACTGACCTGATCACCAACCTTTACAAGCGGCTTTTGTGTGATACAGGTGCTTTGGTTTGAACGTTGAAATTTAAACAAGTTGTAAATGTCGACACTTGGTGCACTATGATCGCTTTTTTCAACTACCCGAATGACAATACGGGTTGCATCAACCTGGTCAACAACACCAGAACGCCGGGCAACAATTGTTGCACCTGAATCGCGTGCCACCTGCCCCTCCATACCTGTTCCAACCAATGGTGCATCAGTCTGCAATAATGGAACAGCTTGACGTTGCATGTTAGAACCCATCAAGGCACGGTTAGCATCGTCATTTTCCAAAAATGGAATTAGAGCAGCAGCAACCGACACTAGTTGTTTTGGCGAAACGTCAATATAGTGAATGTCTTCAGGACGACGCAGCACAAAATCATCACCCAAACGACATTGTACGAAATCTTCAACCAATCGCCCTTTGGCATCTATTTTGGCATTGGCCTGGGCAATAACCTGATTGTCTTCTTCCATCGCTGGTAAATAAACAATATCCGGGCTGACAACACCTTGTACAACTTTACGATATGGTGTCTCAATAAAACCATACTGATTAACACGCGCATAGGTTGCCAAACTATTAATTAATCCAATATTTGGTCCTTCTGGTGTTTCGATTGGACAAATACGACCGTAATGGCTTGGGTGTACGTCACGAACTTCAAAACCAGCGCGTTCACGCGTTAAGCCGCCTGGCCCTAAAGCCGACAGGCGGCGCTTATGGGTAATCTCTGATAGCGGGTTGGTTTGATCCATAAACTGGGAAAGTTGGGAAGAACCAAAAAATTCACGAACAACCGCTGCAACCGGCTTAGCGTTCACTAAGTCATGCGGCATCACGGTGTCAATTTCAACAGAACCCATGCGCTCGCGTATGGCACGCTCCATGCGCAACAACCCAATACGATATTGGTTTTCCAACAGCTCACCTACCGAACGAATGCGTCTGTTGCCAAGATTGTCAATATCATCAACCTCACCCCGACCATCTTTAAGATCCAGCATCATCCGAACAATGGCTATAATATCTTGCTTGCGCAGAACACGGACCTGGTCATCTGTTTTCTGATTTAAGCGCGAATTCATTTTAACACGGCCGACTGCCGACAAATCATAACGCTCGCTATCAAAAAACAACCCGTTAAACAACACGTTAGCTGCATCAACTGTTGGCGGCTCGCCAGGACGCATAACACGGTAAATATCTAGCAAAGCATCTTCACGGGTGCGGTTGCGATCAGCATACAAAGTGTTTCGCAAATAAGGGCCAACATTTATATGATCGATGGCAAGCACACTGATTTCTTGCAAACCGTTTTTTTCAAGCTTGCTCATAAGCTCTTCGGTTAACTCATCTCCGGCTTCAACATATATTTCGCCTGTTTTTTCGTTGATAATATCAGCACCAGCATATTTTCCAACAAGTTCGGCAATTGTTACAAGCTGGTTCTTTACCCCTGACTCTTCCAATTTTTTTAAAACACGCGGCGTAATTTTGGTGCCAGCTTCTGCTAAAACTTCGCCATTAGCAGCATTAATAAAATCATGTGTTAGTTTTACCCCTTTCAAGCGCGTAGGGTTAAAAGGGGTTTGCCAACCCTTTTTCTTGTTATGAACATAGGTAACTTGTTCGTAAAAAGTTTGCAGAATCTGTTCGGGCGTCATTCCACCAAACCTAATCTGCTGTTCATCAGGGGTTTTACCTTTGGTAACTAATTGATCAACTTTGTCATTCCACAAAGCCATCAAAAACGTTGTCATTGGCAATTTGCGGCGGCGATCAATACGAACAAACAAAGTGTCTTTAGCATCAAACTCCAAATCTAGCCAAGAACCACGGTAAGGTATAACACGAGCACCAAACAAATATTTACCTGATGCGTGGGTTTTACCACCATCATGGTCGAAAAAAACACCGGGCGAACGATGCATCTGGCTAACAATAACACGTTCCGTACCATTAACAATAAACGTGCCTTTGTTGGTCATCAGTGGCATATCACCCATGTAAACTTCTTGTTCTTTAATATCGCGAATCGAACGAGCACCCGTCTCTTCTTCAATATCCCAGACAATAAGCCTTAATGTTGCTTTAAGTGGTGAAGCAAAGGTCATTCCACGCTGCTGACACTCATCAACGTCATATTTCGGCTCATCAAACTCGTAATTAACAAATTGCAGTTCGGATTTGCCAGCAAAGTCATGAATCGGGAACACCGACTTAAAAACTTCTTGCAATCCAATATCTTGACGATTTTCTGGCTTAATATGAATTTGCAGAAACTGATCATATGAATTTTTTTGCATCTCAATCAGATTCGGCATGGTAATAATTTCAGGAATTCGGCCAAAACTTTTGCGAATTCTTTTACGACCAGCTAGTGTTTTTGTCATGTGATAATCCCGCCTGATAAGCCAACAAATTTAAATACAAAAGCAATATAGTGTATGAATGCCAAATGATCTAACCATGATCATGACAAGGTAAACAAAAAAACAATCCGCTTTTTAAACAACTTTAGTCCTCTAAAAACAGAAACAGGCCAAGCGCCCATATCGGCCAAAGCCCTTATATACGGGGCCTGCATGGCAGACCCCGATCAGTGCATAATTACTTCAATTCAACTTTTGCACCAGCATCTTCAAGCTTCTTCTTCATGTCGTTTGCATCAGCCTTGCTGACACCTTCCTTAACAGTCTTAGGTGCACCATCAACCAGGTCTTTTGCTTCCTTCAGACCCAAGCCAGTAATAGCGCGAATTTCCTTAATGACGTTAATTTTGTTTGAACCAGCATTTGCCAAGACGACCGTAAATTCATCTTTCTCAGCAGCAGGTGCAGCACCAGCAGCAGCGCCACCAGCAGATGGAGCAGCTACAACCTGCGCTGCAGCGGAAACACCCCAAGCTTGTTCAAGCATTTTGCTTAATTCAGCAGCTTGCAAAACGGTAAGTTTAGATAATTCTGTTACTAATTGCTGTAAGTCAGCCATTTTTATCTCCTTAATAATTTTCATCAAAATAATAGTAGTTTTTAGGCAGCCTGTTCTTTTTTGCTATAAGCACCAACAACCCGAGTTACTTGGGTTGCAGGAGCCTGCAATACAGTAACCACACGGGTTGCCGGTGTTTGCAGGATAGCAATAATTTTGGCGCGCAGTTCGTTAAGCGATGGTAAAGTGGAAAGGGTTTTAACCGCTTTGTCATCTAACAACTGACCATCCAAACACCCCCCAACAATCGATAACTTTTGGTTACTTGCTGTAAAGGCGCTGATAACTTTGGAAATGGCAATTGGTTCATCGGCACAAACCATGGCGGTTGGACCTTTGAACATTACCTTTGCTTTTTCAAACTTTGTTCCTTCCAAGGCGATACAGGCTAACCGATTTTTGGCAACCTTATAAGTTGCACCAGATTTGCGCACTTGTTTACGCAAATCAGAAACCTCGGCAACAGTTAAACCAGCATTGCGGGTTACCAAAACCACACCTGCTTTGTTTAAGTCTTGTCGCAAAGATTCGATCAGTGCTTCTTTTTCTGTTCGATTCACGGACATTCTCCAAAAAATATATCAGATTTAATCCTGATATGGTTAGCTTTTGTTTTTTCACACACCGTGAAAAAACATTTTGTCACCTGTCCTGGAAGCTAAGATCACAAAACCATCATCAATTTTGATGGACATTATTATCCTTCTTCTTTTCCTATGCAGGGGATTTTTAAGTTAAGAATGGTATAAATCATCTTAACCCCTGCAGTCTTTGGACAGGAAGACGGCCGAGATTAACCCCGACCATTTTCGAGTTACCCCGAAAAACTTTTTTTAACATCAACCCACATTCGTGTCAGCCATTGCCGAAAGCTCTAACTTTAATCCAGGCCCCATTGTCGAGCTTAAGGATATTTTACGGACATATGTACCCTTGGTACCTGATGGCTTCGATTTTTGAATTGCTGAAATAAAAAATTTAATATTATCAGTCAAAGCCTTCTCACTGAAACTAGCCTTACCAACCCCTGCATGTATAATGCCGGTTTTTTCTGCCCGAAATTCAACCTGACCGCCCTTTACCGCCTTAACGGCCTGTACAACATCAGCAGTAACAGTGCCAAGTTTTGGGTTCGGCATCAATCCACGAGGGCCAAGAACTTTACCAAGTTTGCCAACAACACCCATCATATCTGGGGTAGCAATACAGCGATCAAAGTCAATTTGGCCAGCCAATACTTTTTCGGCCAAATCATCTGCCCCAGCAAGATCAGCACCAGCTTCTAACGCCTGCTTGGCTTTTTCTGGTTTAGCAAAAACAGCAACCCGCACGCTTTTACCAGTTCCGTGTGGTAATTGCACAACGCCACGAACAGATTGTTCGGCTTGCTTGGGATCAATGCTAAGATTCATCGCAATTTCAACGGTTTCATCAAATTTTGCCGAAGATGTTTTTTTAATTAACTTTACAGCCTCGTCCAACGAATATGACTTATTGCGGTCAATTAGTTCATAGGCTTTCTTTAATCTTTTTCCAACCTGCGCCATTATCTTACTCCACCACTTCAATACCCATAGACCGGGCAGACCCTTTAACCATTGATACAGCTGATTCTAAATCATTCGCATTCATGTCAGCCATCTTCTTTTGAGCAATTAACCGCACTTCCTCTAGCGAAATCTTACCCACAAAATCCTTACCGGTGGTTTGCGACCCTTTGGCCAACCCAGCAGCTTTTAACAGAAAATAGCTTACGGGCGGTGTTTTCATTACAAAAGAAAACGACTTGTCAGAAAAACAAGTAATAACAACAGGAATAGGCATACCCGCTTCCATCCCCTGTGTTTGCGCGTTAAAACTTTTACAAAATTCCATAATATTAAGACCGCGCTGGCTAAGCGCAGGACCAATTGGTGGGGATGGGTTTGCCTTACCTGCCGCAACTTGCAGCTTAATATATCCCACAATTTTTTTTGCCATATGTATACTCCATTCCAATAGCAGCCATAATGCCAGATGTTACGGCGTTATATTTTTGAAAGGGCGGTCAAACAACTCTGGCCAAGTCTTCCGCCAAAACCATAGAAACAATTACCTTAGGCAACTTTTTCAACTTGTGAATACTCTAACTCAACAGGTGTGGCACGCCCAAATATTGACACGGCAACCCGCAACCTGCTTTTTTCAATATCAACCCCCTCAACCATCCCATTAAACGAAGCAAAAGGACCATCTGTAACACGCACTTGCTCGCCCACCTCGAACGATACCGAGCTTTTCGGACGCTCAACACCCTCTTTCATCTGGGTTATAATGCGCTTTGCCTCCTCCTCGGAAATTGGCGATGGTTTATCTTTACTACCTAAAAACCCCGTCACCTTAGGTGTACTTTTTACAAGGTGCCAAGTATCATCGCTTAGATCCATTTTAACAAGGACATAACCAGGAAAAAACTTGCGCTCGGCATTTACTTTGGCTCCACGGCGAACTTCAACAACTTCTTCCGTTGGAATCAAAATTTCAGCGAATTTATCGCTCATATCCTTTTTCTGGGCCTGCTCACGAATTGAAGCAGCAACTTTTTTTTCAAAACCCGAATAAACGTGAACAACATACCAACGTAAAGCCACAGGTCTACTCCATCCTTAATTTAGCCAACAATAAGGCCTATAACGTAGGCAAACAATTGGTCTGCCAAAAAGAAAAAAAGTGCAGCTAATGTACATAAAATAAGTACCATTAGCGCGGTAATCAACGTCTCACGTCTTGTTGGCCAAGTAACTTTTTTAGTTTCCTGCACCACTTGTCGATAAAATTGGAACAATTTCATGGGGTATACCGGCTGTTTAAAACTTGGTTTTTTTGGCAGAGTTATTCTCATAAGTCAAGGGAAAAGATTCATCAAACACAACAAAGAATCTTAGCACCCTTAATTCTTGCCTTATAAAAATTGGTAAATTGCCTGTTTGTGGCAGGAGTGGAGGGAGTCGAACCCCCAACCCCCGGTTTTGGAGACCGGTGCTCTAGCCAATTGAGCTACACTCCTAAAGTCTTGTGGGGCAAGAGCCGTTTAAGCCCCGCCCCACGACTAATTTATACTAAAGTATCCTATTCAACAATTTTAGTGACAACACCGGCACCCACCGTCTTACCACCTTCACGAATAGCGAAGCGCAAACCTTCGTCCATAGCAATTGGAGCAATTAAGGTTACATCCATGGCAACGGTTTCACCGGGCATAACCATTTTAATATTCTCTGGTAGCTGAATAATACCGGTTACGTCGGTCGTCCGGAAATAGAACTGTGGACGATAGTTGGTTAAGAACGGCGTATGGCGGCCACCTTCGTCTTTATTTAAGACATAAGCCTCTGCCTTAAATTTGGTATGCGGGGTAATAGACCCTGGCTTTGCCAAAACTTGGCCACGTTCAACTTCTTCACGCTTGGTACCGCGCAACAACGCACCAACGTTATCACCGGCTTCACCGCTATCAAGCAACTTACGGAACATTTCAACGCCGGTAACAATAGTTTTGGCTGTTGGCTTCAATCCAATAATTTCAACTTCTTCACCAACCTTAACCACACCGCGCTCAATACGACCGGTAACAACAGTACCACGTCCAGAAATCGAGAACACGTCTTCAATCGGCATCAAAAATGGCTTGTCTTTTGGACGTTGCGGTTGCGGAATGAAGCTATCAATTGCTTCCATCAGTTTTAAAATAGATTCTTTACCAAGTGCTGGATTGGTCCCTTGAACTGCACTTAGAGCGGAGCCGCGGATAATTGGAATCTTATCGCCTGGAAAATTATAAGACGACAATAAATCCCGAATTTCCATTTCAACCAGATCCAACAACTCTGGGTCATCGACTTTATCAACTTTATTCAAAAACACAACAAGTGCAGGCACGCCAACTTGACGCGCCAATAAAATATGTTCGCGTGTTTGTGGCATTGGGCCATCTTCCGCAGAAACAACAAGGATTGCGCCGTCCATCTGCGCAGCACCAGTAATCATGTTTTTAACGTAGTCAGCGTGACCTGGGCAGTCAACGTGGGCATAGTGACGTGCTTTTGTTTCATATTCAACGTGGCTTGTGGCAATGGTCAAAATCTTGGTTGGATCGCGACGTCCCTGTGACTCTGACGCCTTAGCAACTTCATCATAGGCTACATACTTTGTTTTACCAAAAACTTCTGATGAAATTTTTGTTAAAGCAGCCGTTGTTGTCGTTTTACCATGATCAACGTGCCCGATTGTGCCAACGTTACAATGCTGCTTCGTTCGCTCAAATTTCGCTTTAGACATTTTATCGTTTCCTTGTGTTACCCGGTTTTGGATGTTTTCAATAAATAAAATAAATAAAAAATATAAAAGCCATTACCGCCAACGGATCAAGCCTTCGCAATTTTATGAATATCTGATCCGTAAAGTTATTTCTGTCAAGCAAATAAATAACATTTACTGCCGTAAATTAACAAAAATACACCCCACGCCGATAGCTTGTTGGCACTAAGCCCTTTCACACCCCAAAGGCCTGCTTTGGAGCGGGTGACGGGAATCGAACCCGCGTAACCAGCTTGGAAGGCTGGGACTCTACCATTGAGCTACACCCGCTTATTGGCGCATATTTTTGTATCTGTTTTATCATCACTAGTCAAAATAAAAAATTTTGTTTGCTGTAGTTATTTTACAAAATTTGGGTATAGCCAATTTTTATTCTTATTTTGTTGGGTTAGACATCAATGAGACACTCTTAAATCTGAAGTCTAACATACCCCCCTTGAAGCAACCATTCAACTATGCCATATCAGTGCAGAAGATGGAATAGTCATTAAGGATTAATATTTTGTCACAATTATTTGATCCCCTAAAGATTGGGGATATTACCCTACCCAACCGAATTATTATGGCCCCGCTAACCCGTTGTCGGGCTGGACAGCAACGTATACCCAATATATTGATGGCAGAATATTATCAACAACGCGCTAGCAGCGGGCTGATTATTGCCGAAGCAACATCGGTTTCACCCATGGGTGTTGGTTATGCAGATACGCCTGGAATATGGTCTGATGCACAAATTAATGGCTGGAAACTTGTTACCCAAGCCGTACACCAAGCGGGTGGACGTATTTTTCTACAGTTGTGGCATGTAGGGCGTGTATCAGATCCCATTTTTTTACATGGACAACTTCCTGTCGCACCAAGTGCCATCCCTGCCCCAGGACATGTTAGTTTACTGCGTCCCAAACGACCATATACCACACCACGTGCCTTGGCGCTTGATGAAATCCCAACCATTATCGAATCATACCGCCAGGCTGCATTAAATGCCAAAATTGCTGGCTTTGATGGTGTTGAAATCCACGGGGCTAATGGGTATCTCATTGATCAATTTTTGCATGTCAGCAGCAATCAACGCGCCGACATATATGGTGGATCGATTCAAAATCGTGCACGGTTGTTACTTGAAATTACCGATGCGGTTATCAGCGTGTGGGGTGCCAAACGTATTGGTGTGCATTTATCACCACGCAGTGACAAACTACCAGACCTAGACACACATCTGCGCGATACTTTTGAATATATCGCCAAAAATTTAGATCACCGGCAAATTGGCTTTATTTTTGTGCGCGAATCTATCGGTGAAAGCAAAATTGGTCAGACAATTCGTCAATCTTTCCGCGGTGTTTATATTGCAAATCAGGAGTTAACAAAGGAATCCGCCGACCATGTTTTAAAAAACAATCAGGCAGATGCCGTCGCATTTGGCGAATTATTTATATCTAACCCTGATTTACCCGAACGTTTTGCATTAAATAGTCAACTAAATCCTGTTCATCCAGAAACATTTTATAGCCCCGGCCCACATGGTTATACAGATTACCCCTTCTTAAACAGACATTAATGTAATTTATTGAGTCTGTGAACAAAGAATCCTTTGGCTTTCTTTGCCTAGGCATTGCTTGTTGTAGTGTGATCAAAAAAAATTGGCCTTGGTATTTGATACTAAGCAAGGATTTTTTATCACACCATTCTCGTGCATACTAAATATCATATTGATTTTTTGAATACCGTACATTATTCATGTTATGAGTTGTGTTTAACGAGGCTGGAGCAAAGCAATGCCCCATGGCGGTGCCAGAAAAAATGCTGGAAGACCAAAAGGACAAGGCAAGTTTGGGGAACCCACAAAACCGGTACGTATTCCCACAAGCCTTATAGCATCGGTGATCGATTTTGTGCATGAGAATGGTTATATCTTACCATTTTATGGCCACAAAGTTCAGGCCGGCTTTCCATCACCTGCAGATGATTATATTCAGGAAAAAATAGACTTGAATAAACATCTGATTAAAAACCCATCAGCAACCTTTTTGGTGCGTGCCATGGGTGATTCCATGATAGGTGCAGGTATTCATTCAGGTGATGTCTTGGTTGTTGATCGTAGCTTAGAACCAAAATCTGGTAAAATTATTATTGCCGCTGTGGACGGGCAGTTAACGGTAAAACGTTTGTTGCAAAAAAATGGTCAAAGCTGGCTTATGCCAGAAAACCAAGATTTTCCTGCCATCCATATAAGCAGTACGCAAGACATTCATATTTGGGGTGTGGTTACCAATGTGATTCATCCTGTCTAGGAAATTACAAAATGCCGTTTTTTGCCTTAGTGGATTGCAATAATTTTTACGTATCGTGCGAACGAGTCTTTAACCCGCAGCTTCAGCACCGACCGGTTGCCATTTTATCCAATAATGATGGCTGTGTTGTTTCTCGTTCCGAAGAATCTAAAAAACTTGGTCTGCCGATGGGTGCGCCGTATTTTAAATATGAATCCTTCATCCGGCAAAACGGCATTATGGTTTTTTCATCTAACTATACCCTTTATGGTGATATGTCGAACCGGGTAATGGAAACATTAAGACCAGCAAGTGATATGATGGAAATTTATTCCATCGATGAAGCCTTCCTAAGGTGGAATGACCCGTTGCCACCTAATTTATTTGATCAGGTCTGTGCATTACGTCGCCGGGTTAAGCAGTGGACTGGAATTCCAGTGTCGATTGGGCTTGCACCAACCAAAACGCTGGCAAAAATTGCCGCCAATATTGCGAAAAATCAATGTCACGAATCTGTTTTTGATATCAGTAAACCCACACAACAAAATAAAGTTTTGGCTACGTTCAAAGTTGATGATGTGTGGGGTGTTTCAGATGGATTGGGAAAAAGGCTGCGAGAGATGGGGGTTTATAGCGCTTTAGATCTTAAGAATAGTGATCCGGCTTTTATGCGCCGTCATTTAACCGTGGTGGTTGAACGAATTGTGCGTGAATTAAACGGTCAAAGTTGTATCCCCATGGAGGGCATAGGTCCACGCCGTAATATTATGTATTCGCGTTCTTTTGGCCGACCGGTGTACCAATTATCTGAATTGCAACAAGCCATAGCTGACTATACAAGTCGTGCAGCGCAAAAGATGCGACGTCAAGGCAGCCTGGCACAAGCCATACATGTTTTTATTGCTACCAGCAGGCATCAAGATGGGGCAAATCGTTATTATGCCGGCCTTACGGTTGGTTTATCATCGGCAACCGATAATAGCAGCAACCTGCTAAAACAAGCCCAACGAATGATCAATGACATATTTAAACCGAACCGACGCTATCAAAAAGCGGGGATTACATTGTTAAATCTTACCCAAAACACACAACCTGCCGCCAATTTATTTGCTGATTCAGCAAAACCTGATCAACTGATGCAGGTTATGGACCAAATTAACCGCCAATTTGGGCACGACAAAATTTTCCTAGCAGCCCAAGGAACAACACGTCCTTGGCAAATGCGCTGCAAAATGCGTTCACCATTTTATACCACAAATTGGGATAAATTGGTTACAGTAAAAGCTTAAAATGAATGCAAAACTGGGTTGTTTCCATCATCCATAACGATGGTATAAGAAAAGAAAAAGGCCAGTACAACCGCTGGCCTTTTTCTATTTATT
>JAEUKQ010000090.1 GCA_016794225.1 Alphaproteobacteria bacterium
TGCAGGTAAAGTTGAGGATATTGCCACCGGAAGTGCGGCTGGCCCGGTTGGGATTTATTTGGTACAGCATCAAAAGGCGGTAATAGGAAAATCCATCATTCTTAACCAAGGCAGGTTTACCGGGCGGCCTAGTAAAATAGAAATTTTAGTGAAAAGTGACAATCAAGGTAAGATAACCTCCGTAAGCGTTGGTGGCGGGGTGTGCATGGTAGGCAAGGGAACGATAGATGAGAATATTCTATCTAAAAGGGTTAAGGTGCCAGGCGCTTAATCTCAAGACTGCAGGTTCAAATCTTGCCCCCGCTTCCAATTTTATATAGCTGTTGTTACTAAATTTTTAGATTTTTCTGCTATCTTCAAGAAAAGTTGATGAAGGAGATTAGCCTTTTTAAGGTTTTCTATATGACATCACATAAAATAAACTAATTCTTATTGTACTAAGAGGCTTAATGATCTTAGTATGGAAATTCTATAAGCCGTGATCAATAAAAAAACTTTTATTTTGGTGGGTAAAAAAATGCAATTACAAAAGTGTTCTGATCGTGCGGCCCCGCATTTCCCTGTTTCTGTTAAGTCAGTGATCTACCTTGATGATAAAATTATCTTACTAAAAAACGAGCGTGACGAATGGGAGTTACCAGGAGGAAAACTTGACCCTGGCGAGAGTCCTGAAAGCTGCGTTGTTAGAGAAGTTTTTGAAGAACTGAGCATTTCAGTTCAGATAGATCGTATTATTGATAGTTGGCTTTATGTTGGGGTTGACACAGAATTCGGAAAAAATAGTACGCTAAGGTTTTTCTATTTGTTGTAATTGATAAGCGGTGGAAGTATCCATTTTCCGCAATCTATGGCCCAGTTTATAAGAAATCCCCTAGATTTCTTCTATTTCTATATTTTCCATAATTCTGGGGTTTAACAGCAATAGAACGAAAAGCTACTCTACGAGGATCTTATTGAATTATTATATAGAGATTGATAAACAATTTTTGCAATTTGAATATCTTGTATTGCTAGACCGGTTAAAGCTGCAATGGTAATTTGTTCTTGATTAGTCCGTCCTTGGGAGGTCCCAGCAATAACATTGCCTAATTCCTTTAGGATGGATGGGGCAATAATATTCTGTTTTATTGCATGAGCAATATCACCTCTTTCACAGCATTGGGTAACGCTATCTGCAACCACCACATCTGCTATTGCAAAGACGTTTTCATGAAGCTCTTGCTTGTAGAGAGTGTCTGCACCTACAGCAGTAATATGAGTACCTTTTTTAATATGGTTGGAAAATAATATCGGCGCTGTTGCTGAAGTAGTGGTTACAATTAAATTGCACTGTGCGGCAAGTTCTTTAATATCTTGAGCAATTACTACGTTAAAGCCCTCTGCTGTCATATCTTTTTGGAAAGATGCTAATTTATCAAGGCTTCTACCAAAGACCATTACTTCTCGACAAGATGTTACTAATTTTAAAAAATGTAGTTGAAATCTCGCTTGAGTGCCTGTTCCTATAATTCCAATATGCTTAACATAGCTTGGAGCAAGATATTTCGCTACAATTACACCGGCTGCTGCAGTTCTAATATCGGTAAGATAACCTTCATCCAGTAAAATAGCTAAGGGTTCTCCGGTTTTTTGACTGAACAATAACATAAGGCCATTGCTCGAAGGGATATTGAATAGTGGGTTGTTATAAAATCCAGAGGCAATTTTAACTATATAATGATCATCATCAATGATATACCCATATTTGATATGTACATCACCCGGTGGGTCTTGAAAGCGCATCTCACCAATTGAGGGAAGGACAACTTTTCCGTTTGAATAAGCAACAAACCCTACTTCGATTGCAGGAATAACATCAAGAGATCTCAAAATTGTTTTTATTTGTGCTAAATGAATAATTTGCATTCTTATTTCATAGTATACTTTTTAAGGTTTCTACGCTGATATTGGCACCGCTTAAAATAACAACAACGTTTTTATTCTGAAATTGCGATGCTGTTTTT
>JAEUKQ010000091.1 GCA_016794225.1 Alphaproteobacteria bacterium
GAGGGGGATTATGATGATGGTAGCGGTTGGGTGTGTCATGATCAAGAGACGGCATGTTGTGAACATGGCGTAACGATCAAGGATAAGAGGGGGCGAAATCTTTCCCCCTCTCTTTTCTTATCATGTCTTTTCCTTTCCTGTCTTGTCATAAGACAGGACAGAGACAGGACAGTGTCCATAGAACTATGCATAGAACTATGTATAGAATTGTTAACAAACTAACATGATCTTTTTGATAAAAACTGTTCATATAATTGCAGGGGCTTTTAGGTTTTTGTCAGTTGATCATGATTATTATGTGCCGCTTATAGACATGTTTTGTGAACCGGATTAGTATAACAATATTGCAGGTGGTGTAAGCCTTTTATCGGTGTAATATTTAGGGCTAGGCGATTTTTTCAGAATTTATCTAAATAATCCTAAATTTTGTGAGGCGTATTTATGAAAACAATAGGCTTAATAGGTGGTATGAGTTGGGAATCATCCAGTGAATATTATCGGCTAATCAACCAACAAATTAGGCTAAAGCTTGGGGGCTTGCATTCCGCCAAGATTATCATGATTTCGTTGGATTTTGCCGAAATTGAAAAATTGCAGCGCGAGGGGAAATGGCAGGAAGCAGGTAATATTCTTATCAGTGCCGCCCAAAAAATAGAGAAGGGAGGGGCTGATTTTTTATTATTATGTACCAACACCATGCATAAATTGGCCGATGAAGTGCAAGCAAAAATTACCATTCCACTGCTGCATATAGCCGATGTTACTGCCCAAACCATTCAACAGCAAAAAATACGTCATGTTGGGTTGCTTGGAACAAAATTCACAATGGAACAGGATTTTTACCGCAAGCGGTTGATTGACCGTTTCGGGATTAAGGTAACAATACCCGATCAGGATGATCGTCAAGTTATCCATGATATCATTTATCAGGAATTATGTTTAGGGCAAATTCAATCTAAATCGCGACAACAATATAAGAATATTATTAACAAACTAATTGCTAATGGGGCTGCTGCGATTATTTTGGGATGCACTGAAATCATGCTATTGATAAAACCATCTGATGTTTCTGTTCCCCTCTTTAATACCACTGAAATCCATGTAAAATCTGCGGTAGAGCAGGCTATATCTTCTTTGTCGTAAAGATCAAAATTATTATATCGCAAAACATACCCTAACAAATTATTTAGATTAGCCATAAAAAAGCCATAATTGGTTCTTATCAGGTTGATATCAACAAGATCAGACAGGCTAAATTTATGGATCATTTACATCATCAGCTTCAATTTAAGCCAAACAGCAGTTGGTCATCAGATGTTTTGCATATTCAGGGTGGTTACTCATTACATGGCGAAGTTTTGCTTGGTGGTGCGAAGAACGCTGCTTTACCAATTATAGTGGCTGCTATTCTTGGGATAAAAGAAATTATATTGCAGAATGTACCAACAATTCAAGATGTTAAAAACCTTCTCAACATCATGGAAACATTAGGGGTTAAGGTTAATTGGCTGCCCGTACAACATCAAGTAACCCTAAAAACAGATCAAATGCAAGCTACCCCATTGACACATCCCCTAATGCAATCGATGCGTGCATCATTTTTACTTGCAGCGCCAATGCTAGCCAGATTTGGGCACGTCACTTTGCTGTTTCCAGGGGGAGATGCGATTGGCATAAGGCCGGTTAATTATCACCTTCAGGGGTTTCAGCAATTGGGAGCTATTGTTGATGTTCAACAATCCCATATCACTATGACAGCAAAGAATGGCCTGAAAGGGGCGATTATTCATTTACCTTTTCCGTCAGTCGGGGCAACTCAGAATCTGATGATGGCAGCTTGTTGTGCACGGGGTGAAACTGTTATTCGTCAGGCTGCTCAAGAACCGGAAATTGTTGATTTAGCCAATTTTTTAAATGCTATGGGGG
>JAEUKQ010000092.1 GCA_016794225.1 Alphaproteobacteria bacterium
GGTCATTAGCTTGCTCCTTGAAAAGTTACTACTTTGCTTCCACAACCACAGATGATGAATTTTGTTTCATCTTCACAACATCCTTGTAACATAATATTGCTTATATTCCAAATAATTTTATTTTATACACTAGAACACCACCACTTATCCTGCGGTGCATTGGGCTGATTAGTTTTATAAATTCTTGATCCTATCTTCATCAACCTTACAAGTACCCAACATTTCAAGCCCCCCATAGTTCAAGGCCTTTTCGCAAACGATCGACATCTTTGGCGGTTACCGGCTGTTCGCCATGCACCACAACATCAATAATTACATTAAAATCAGTGCGTTCGATCTGCCCAGCCCACTGCCGATAACGCCGCAAAAGCCGTTCGGCCGCATGGCTAAGATTTTGGGTGGTCATCAACAACCCGGATGACATGGGCATTTCCCAATCCCGCGCATGCACAAGCCCATTTGCCGCAATCAAGCGAAAAGCTGCATTAATATGTTGCGCCGCCATTTGCAAGGAAAAAGTTGTTCAACAATTATTAAAAGATGGGAAAAAGACAGTTCCGGAGATTGCCCATATTCTGAAGGTAACAAGACAGACCGTTTATAACGCTATGAAATTTATGCGATAGAAGATAACCCCTTCCGCTCGATAAGCAATAGGAGTTTGAGTGATGTTCCTCTGGGGTGTTTTTCGCCCCGCTCCCACTGACTGACTGACTCCTTTGAGATATTCAAATGATAAGCAAAGACTGTCTGGCTTACTTGTTCGCGTTGACGTAAGGCTCTTATTTGCTCAGGAGTAAACTTATGAATTGGTGTAAGACATGATTCATCAAAACGCCTCATCGTTTTTTTGTCAAGCAAACCAGCTGCATACATATCAGTTGCTGTTTCATGGATAGCCGCCAGGGCTTCGCTCTTATAAGTCTTGCTCTTAGTCATCGTTTTGTACCTCCTGATAAATTCCAGCTTTTATAGCTATTTCCAAGTTACCATCTGAAATTGCTAAGGTTTTCTGCGCCAGAATTTTAAATTCACGCTCTTCGGACTTATTTATGTTGTTTTGATCATTCTTAGCAAATCCATAAACGAAGAAAGCCTTCTTACCCTGACGAAAAAGAATGATAGACCGATAGCCGCCCGATTTTCCTTCATTTTTGCGAGAAATTCTTTGTTTGATAACACCACCGCCATAATCAACATCTATCTTGCCAGCTTCTGCATCTTTTACCGCCTCGATCAACTTCTTATCAGCAATCCCTTCCTTATGGGCGAATTTTATAAACCATCTATTTTTGAAAATTCTCACTGTGGCTTACTCCATCGCCCTTTTATTAGAAAGGTATAACTAGGTTCTATATTTGTCAATATCAAATATCTATGAAACTAATATTTAACATTTTTATGATACACTTATAATTGTAAGTTTGTTATAATATTGTACACATAAACATGTTCTTGATATGTATCAATATGCTAGTGTTGAGATTATGTAGTGACCTTGTTGTATAATCTCGGTGGCTGATTAAAATGAATGCTCGTAAAATAAATCTTCCTTTTTTTTACCTCGGGTCATTAGCTTGCTCCTTGAAAAGTTACTACTTTGCTTCCACAACCACAGATGATGAATTTTGTTTCATCTTCACA
>JAEUKQ010000093.1 GCA_016794225.1 Alphaproteobacteria bacterium
CAGTGACCGCCGCGCGGCCGAAACAGTTTCACTCCGCACCCGCCAATTAAGGCGGGTGAATCCAGCTCGCGGGCCAGTGGGCGGTCCGACGAAACCAGGTTTCAATCCGCACCCGCCAATTAAGGCGGGTGAATCGGCCATCACGCCGGCAAGGGCGAAACCCCATGCCTGTTTCAATCCGCACCCGCCAATTAAGGCGGGTGAATCTGCTGCTGGATAGGCGCGACAGAAAAGACCTGCGGCTGTTTCAATCCGCACCCGCCAATTAAGGCGGGTGAATCATGATTCGGATACCCATTCCTGAAAAAGATCGGACATAGTTTCAATCCGCACCCGCCAATTAAGGCGGGTGAATCTTTTTTTACTTCGGCAATCACTCTGAAGCCTTCAAGTTTCAATCCGCACCCGCCAATTAAGGCGGGTGAATCATCCCGAGGCCCGCGCCATGCTCGAACGCTACGCGTTTCAATCCGCACCCGCCAATTAAGGCGGGTGAATCGGAGTTGTGTTTGCTTTCCATTGAATGGCCAGAGGGGTTCAATCCGCACCCGCCAATTAAGGCGGGTGAATCCATAACGAGATCCTCGCCTTTTCTTTATGGCTCTCTGGTTTCAATCCGCACCCGCCAATTAAGGCGGGTGAATCCGCGCTCGCCCGACGCTTTGGCGGCGTCGGCATAGTTTCAATCCGCACCCGCCAATTAAGGCGGGTGAATCCCACGCCGGCACGGAGCGGGCTGCCGCGATATAGCGTTTCAATCCGCACCCGCCAATTAAGGCGGGTGAATCGTCAAGGCTGGGGGAATATGGACGTCGGATTTAAAGTTTCAATCCGCACCCGCCAATTAAGGCGGGTGAATCCAACCGCCAGTCTGGCGCAAGTAGCTGGTTTGCTGGTTTCAATCCGCACCCGCCAATTAAGGCGGGTGAATCTTGTCGCACGCCACCCAATGCCCTTCACGTTTGAGCGTTTCAATCCGCACCCGCCAATTAAGGCGGGTGAATCCAGTTCGCGGCGACCGTCCGCGATTTGCTCATGGTTTCAATCCGCACCCGCCAATTAAGGCGGGTGAATCTT
>JAEUKQ010000094.1 GCA_016794225.1 Alphaproteobacteria bacterium
GGACGAAGCTTTTGTCGTGGGAGGAGACTAAAACGTCGCCCCTTACGAGATAGACGGACACGACCCAACCGTTTTTCGGCAAGAGCGTATCTTATGCAGCCAAAAGGAACGAGAAGCTCTTCGGGAAATTTTATATCTGGGCTATACGGACGCCTTGCGCGCCCTTCATCCAACGCAACAGCATCTGTTCACCTGGTGGGACTACCGCGCAGGATCCTGGCAAACCAACCGGGGCTATCGGATCGATCATGTATTGCTTAACCCGCACGCCGCGGATTTACTGATCAGCACCGGCGTGGATACGACGCCGCGAGGGGAGGAAAAAGCGTCTGATCATGCGCCGGTGTGGGTTTTGTTTTCTTGAGAACCTGAATCATATACCCAAAGGATTTCAAAACTCCATGATGGTCGGAGCGGCGGGATTCGAACCCACGACCCCCACACCCCCAGTGTGATGCGCTACCAGGCTGCGCTACGCTCCGATCCTGCGGCGACTATATCCATGATAAAGCTTTAAGACAAGACAGAAAAGTATATCCTCCCTCTTTCGTGCTGTGGAAAGGTTGAGGGTCAGGCTGGGTTCCGCTTAAATCCTTGGACCTTTTATTTTTCGGATAATATGACACGAGTTACGCACTTTTGTGAAGGTTTATGTAAGCATCATGATTTTGTGTATTTCTCTTGAGATGTCGTTTTTAATGACTTCCCATTTTTGTTGATAGAAGGAAATACCCTCAACAAGGCGTCTTTTGTATTTTTGAATCCAAGCCGAGATGGCTAAAAAGATATGGTTTCTTTGAGCTCGTCCTGTGCGGGACTGACAGCGTTCAAGACCGCATGTTTGCTTCAATTCCCGATGATAGACTTCGATTTTCCAACGGGCTTTGATGATCGTTTCAATCCGATCACGGGAAGGATTTTCCCTA
>JAEUKQ010000095.1 GCA_016794225.1 Alphaproteobacteria bacterium
CAATTCTATTAAAGAGTATAAAAGATATAAAAAATGTCGAACGTTCCGCTCTCCCCAGAAAACGCTCTTCTTCCCTCTCTCTCTTCAGCTGATCTTTCGTATCAAGCGTTTAATGGTGATTACACTCTCAGAAATTAAGAGAAAGAGCTTGGTTTTTATTGGCTTTCCGCAGCGCAAATTCTCATGCAGATTTCTTCAGAGACACAAGAAGTAAAGCAAGCGCTTGACCAACAAGAACCCATGGAAAGAGTTGCGGAAGAAATCGGCGATCTTCTACACGCCGTGATCGAGCTTTGCCTTTTCCTTGATCTCAATCCTGAGACAATCCTTGAAAGCAGTTTGAATAAATTTGAAAAACGTTTTAATGTTATGAAACAGCTGATGACTGACCATGGACTGGAAACTCTTCGAGGCAAAACGTTTGAGGCCATGGCGCTTTGGCAAGAAGCGAAAAAAATGGTGCCGCCGGAGAGGATCGAACTCTCGACCTCACCCTTACCAAGGGTGTGCTCTACCACTGAGCTACGACGGCCGACGAATGCTAGATGTATACGATCGTTTCCCAAGATTCAAGATTCAAAAATGGCGGATTTAAAAAAAACACCGAAGCTCACCAAAACAGAACGGCGCGCGCAAGCGTTGCGCGACAACTTGAAAAAAAGGAAAATTCAGCAAAAAGCGCGCAAAGAACCCAAAGCTGAGACATTGTCGGATAATGAGAAATGACAATCACAATGATAATGACCATCGCTTATAAAGCGCTTCATGAAGAAGCGACAGCGCCTGATGAGTGACTTGATACCTTTTTTGACACTAGGTTCTGAGGGCTATCACTTAGCAATCCATCTTACGCCCAGATCAAAACGCAATGCTTTTGGAACTCTTTATCATGATGCAAAAGGAAAAGCACATCTCCGCGCTTTT
>JAEUKQ010000096.1 GCA_016794225.1 Alphaproteobacteria bacterium
ATACCGAAGAAATGATGAAGTTGGCGGATCGCTAAGCAGCTGCTCTACCATAAGTTGGTCAGGCAACTGGAATACGTTTCAATCCGCACCCGCCAATTAAGGCGGGTGAATCATCGACTCAAAGTTATCCACAGATTGTGTGGATGGTTTCAATCCGCACCCGCCAATTAAGGCGGGTGAATCTTTTTAGCGGTACGATCAAATCGTAGTTTTTCGGGTTTCAATCCGCACCCGCCAATTAAGGCGGGTGAATCTGCGAGGCGGCTCTACAACCTGCATTCCGAGCTAGACGTTTCAATCCGCACCCGCCAATTAAGGCGGGTGAATCATCAATGTTGGATAGGGCGAGCCAAGCCGAATCGGGTTTCAATCCGCACCCGCCAATTAAGGCGGGTGAATCCGCGCTGAAAACGGATCGCGTAGCGATGGTCCTGTTTCAATCCGCACCCGCCAATTAAGGCGGGTGAATCGATAAACGATGCTTCGATCAGCTTGCCGTCCTTAGTGTTTCAATCCGCACCCGCCAATTAAGGCGGGTGAATCAACCAAATTCAGATCGGCAAATCCGCTCGCGACTTCCTGTTTCAATCCGCACCCGCCAATTAAGGCGGGTGAATCCCGGATCATCGATCCCGACCGCCTCAAGGCGCGCTTGTTTCAATCCGCACCCGCCAATTAAGGCGGGTGAATCTGGTGTCGATGGCTGGTACACCCGAACGTGGGAGTTTCAATCCGCACCCGCCAATTAAGGCGGGTGAATCTTCGCGAGTCGGGATTTGTTGATGCTTGGGAAACGTTTCAATCCGCACCCGCCAATTAAGGCGGGTGAATCGAGTATCCGGCAGCCAATTGAAGCCCCATTTTTGGAGTTTCAATCCGCACCCGCCAATTAAGGCGGGTGAATCGTCAAGGCGTGTCC
>JAEUKQ010000097.1 GCA_016794225.1 Alphaproteobacteria bacterium
AGATTCCAACAACTTACTTTAAGAAGTTCAGGATTCAGAAAACTCCATGTATAATAGGCTGCAAAATTTTCTTTTAAAAAAGTTTTTGCGCACCTTTTCTGCCTTTCCTGAAGGAAGAGGCGTTGGACACGCCGTTCGGGATAGCATTAATTATACAAAACAGCTTAACGTCCAAGTATCTAATCCATCTCAGACTCGGGGTCAGCATGTTTGGAAATGCTATTTTCAGCCTATACAGAAAATATGGGCATATGACTGGCTCACCTCATTGTCAACGCGATTTGGATTAGTTCAGATGATTGACGTAGAGTAAAACTCTCGTGCGATCCCTGTAATGCCTGTTGTTGACAACTTTGTTAACAGTACTATGGCAAAAAATGGTGGAGCCAGGGGGAATCGAACCCCCGACCTCTACAATGCCATTGTAGCGCTCTCCCAACTGAGCTATGACCCCTAAGAAATTGAGCATAGCCTACGAAGGTTCCTCTTTTTTCGCAAGGAAAAAATCAGGAACGAGAAAATTTTTATGCATAAACCCGCATCAAATCAGCGGGGTACTCCAGTGTCTATACTATATTTTCTTTTCTCTATAAAGAAGGATTCCTATTTTCTCGATGACACTGGCTTCAAAAGCCCAAAGGTGAAACTTGGGGATCTTTTCTCCCAAAAGAATGACGGTATGAGATTCAGGCAAGCGCTCATAAGAAAGTTTTTTCTCCAAGTCAATCACAAAGTGGACAGGAAAAGATTCATGATAAGACAATTTTACAATTCCTACGCCTCGAACCTCTAAAAGCCCGCGCAGCGTTTCCGGCGCACAACCTCTCAGCTCTTTGCCTTGATATCTTATCAATACCTGATCATCCGCCACCAGCCGCCCGCCTCTCTCAATCA
>JAEUKQ010000098.1 GCA_016794225.1 Alphaproteobacteria bacterium
CACAGACTTTTTTGGCATCTCCAAACAGCATCATGGTGTTGTCTCGATAGAATAATGCGTTATCTACCCCTGAATATCCTGCTGCCATTGAACGTTTCACGAACAATACTGTTTTCGCACGCTCGACATCCAGAATGGGCATGCCGTAGATAGGACTCGTGGGGTCGGTTTTCGCCAGTGGATTTGTGACGTCGTTGGCTCCAATCACGAAAGCAACATCAGTATTGGAAAAATCACGGTTAATGTCCTCAAGCTCCAGAACATCGTCATAAGACACATTTGCTTCTGCCAGCAAGACATTCATGTGTCCAGGCATCCGCCCGGCCACGGGATGAATGGCATAGCGCACTTGTATGTTTTTGTGCTTTAAAATATCCGCCATTTCACGCAGCGCGTGTTGAGCCTGTGCCACCGCCATTCCATAGCCCGGCACAATAATCACTGACTTGGCGTTTGACATGATGAATGCCGCATCCTCTGCGCTTCCTGATTTTACGGGGCGTTGTTCTGAAGAGGCGGGGCCTGCTGAAACGGCGGGATCCGTCCCAAAACCCCCCAAAATAACGTTGATGATCGAGCGGTTCATCCCCTTGCACATAATATAACTCAGGATCGCACCTGACGAACCCACCAGCGCGCCAGTGATGATGAGTAAATTGTTATTCAGGGTGAATCCGATGCCCGCGGCGGCCCATCCTGAATAAGAGTTGAGCATCGACACCACAACAGGCATGTCGGCGCCCCCAATAGGAAGGATCAGTAAAAGTCCCAGAACAAGGGAAAGTAAAACAATCAGAAAGAATAAAAACGCTGATTCCGTTGTGACGAACAAAACCCCCAACAGAACCAGAACAATGCCCAGAAAAGCGTTCAAAAG
>JAEUKQ010000099.1:0-578 GCA_016794225.1 Alphaproteobacteria bacterium
GCTGGGAGACCATCGACCTGCAGGGCGCCGGCGCCAAGATCCTGCTGAGCAAGCCCACCCGCTGGGTCGAGTTCGACCTCTCCGCGGCGGCCGTCGCAGCGCTCGCCCAGATGCCGGCGCTCGACGAGGGGCCCGTTTTCCCCTGGCGGCATCGCTCGCAGGTCTATCAGGCCATCGACCGGATCGCGCCCAAGGGCGTGTCCTGGCGCCCGCACGAAAGCCGGCGCGCCGTCGTCACGGCGGTCAACAGGAACACAGGCAATGTGAAGGCAGCCCAGAAGTACGTCAGCCACGCCAGCATCAACACGACCCTGCGCTATGTCGTCGTCGACCCCGCGGAGACCGCATCGGCCGTGCGAAACAGTGGAAAACCCTTGCGCACGGGAAAGCTCGGGAGCTAAGCAGCTAACCCGCTGGCCGGGCTAGATTGTCGCCACCCTTGGTAAGGGGGAGGTCGACAGTTCAATCCTGTCCGGCAGCACCAGCGCTCCCTTGACCTCAGAGGAAAGCGGGCGCTTTCTCGCAGGGTGTGGAAAGCGAACTGGGATGGCGCAGAACAGGAAATTTGCGTGGCTGGG
>JAEUKQ010000099.1:588-877 GCA_016794225.1 Alphaproteobacteria bacterium
CACGACGATCGTGCTCGGATTGCCCGACCGGCAGGTCGGCAGCGCGCAAAATAAGTCCGAGATTGGCGGCCCCCTGATTGCGCGTGGCTATACGGACGCGCCAGCGGGCACTGCAGTAATTGCCGGCGATCCCGGCGTCGGCGGATCGGTGCTCGTCGACCTCCGCATCAAGACCGGTCAGTTGGTAAAGCGCGACGAGGTCATCGCGGTTCTCAACAATTACGCAATCGCCGATGTCGAGGTGCGCCGGATGGAAGCGGCAATCGCCAAGGCCCGGCAGCAGCGTGAG
>JAEUKQ010000009.1 GCA_016794225.1 Alphaproteobacteria bacterium
TCGGTCTTATAAAAAGGCCTGAAGGTTTGCGCATTTATGGAGCTGGGATTGTTTCATCAAAAGGTGAATCAATTTACTGCCTTGAAGATAAAAAACCTCAACGGATCGCATTTGATTTAGAGCGAGTCATGCAGACCGATTACTATATTGATCGCTACCAAGATTGTTATTTTGTTATCGATTCTTTTGAACAGCTCTTTAAAGCTTTAAGTCAAAATTTGCAATCGGTTTATGAGAAATTAAAAAACAGGCCAGATATTCCCGCAGGCCATGTTTTGCCAAGTGATCGACGGGTAGCTGCGTGAAGCTGTATAGTTATTTTCGTTCATCAGCTGCTTTTAGGGTTAGGATTGTTTTAAATATAAAAAACATCCCGTATCAGATTTTACCGATACATTTGCTTAAAGAAGGTGGGCAACAAAAGCTGCCAAAATACCATCAAGTTAATCCACAACAATTAGTACCTGCTCTTGAATTAGAGCATGGTACAATACTTACGCAATCTTTAGCAATTATTGAATATTTGGACGAAGTTTATCCAACCCCACCGGTGTTACCAAGAAAACCATTAGAGCGTGCTTATACCCGTGCAATTGCCTCCCAGATAGCATGTGATATACATCCCCTTAATAATTTGCGGGTATTAAAATACCTTGAAGAAAATATCCTACAAACTAAAGAAACAATAAATAAATGGTATCAACATTGGATTCAAAAGGGATTAAGGCCACTTGAAGAAATAATAAGAAAATCCCCTTATAAGGGACGTTATTGTTGTGGTGATCATATAACAATTGCTGATATTTGTCTTGTTCCACAATTATTTAACGCACGACGCTTTAATTGCGTGTTAGATGATTATCCAACTTTATTGTCTATCGAACAAGAATGTCTAAAAAGTCCACATGTCATTCGTGCCTTGCCCCAGAACCAACCAGATGCTGAATAGACTTAGAATTTAATTTCTAAGATAAATTCGCAAATATAACCGTTATTCCAACCATCAACACTAAATTTATTATTAAATTGAAAGAGCTTTTCTTACGCTTATTGGCAACTTTAGGGATATGTGTTAACGTCCTTTGTATGGCTTCAGAATTATTGTAAAAGGTAAATATTGCTCTATGCAAAAAATCTTATCAAACTCTGCAAAAAAAATCTTCAAAATTATGGTTAAAATTATTGATAGGCTTTGTTTTGGTTGTTTCTACTGCTTTGGCGGCTGCCACTTGGTATCAGTTTAAAGAAAAGGCCAAAATTGATAGCAAATTACAGCATCGTTGGAAAGAAATGATATTGTCATTTGACGTTCGTTTTACAAAGATTATAACATTTATACCCGTCGTAAAAGGTTATGTTACTAGAAGTGATATGCCTGATCTTAAGAAAGTTAATTGGAACATCTTTATCGAAGGTTTAGAAAAAAATCTCAATTCATTGCAAGACAATAAAGATTTTAGCGACAGGAAGTTCAGGGATTTTTGGTACGTTAATCAGAATAATGAATATTTACATTTACAACGAGAGTTAGGTTTCTATCAGCAACAATTAATTGATTTAATCAAGAAACAACCAGATTTAATGGAACAACAATTATACCATAATTGATTAGGAAACTGAACAAAGCAAATTATTGGCCTATGCTAAAGAAATAAACCTGTTAATTGATGATTATAAAAAAGTTTATGAAAAAAGACCTCTTTATTGGGGTATTACGTGGTTTGTACCAGAAGAAAACTTCCCCAAAATTATTATTGTTCTATAAATAAAAAGGATAACAAAGATTATGATAAACGCTGTAATAAAAAAAGAAAATCCAAATAGAAAATGGATTGTTTTGGGTATAATTGCCGCTGTTATTATTGGGGTGGGTTGGTTTATTATGAACCAAGCAAATAAAATTCCTGCTTTACAAGAAAAAGTTAAGGCGCAGTGGAGTCAGGTTTTAAACAACTATCAACGGCGCAGTGACTTAATTCCCAATTTGGTATCTGTAGTAAAGGGCTATACCGCGCATGAACAATCGACATTTCAAGCGGTGGTTGATGCACGCGCTAAAGTTGGAACAATGCAGCTTTCACCCGATATTTTAGCAAATCCAGAAACAATCCGTCTATTCCAGGAAAATCAACAGCAACTACAAGGAAGTTTAGGCCGCCTTATTGCTATTACCGAAAATTATCCAACGCTTAAAGCGGACAAGAATTTTTTGGAACTGCAGTCGCAACTTGAAGGTACTGAAAACCGGATAGCTGTTGCGAGGCGCGATTTTATTCTTGCAGTACAAGAATATAATACATTTATTCAGGGTATCCCTGGCCGCTGGATCGCTAACTGGTTGTATCCTGATGCAAAACCATTGCAAAATTTTACTGTAGACTCTGCTATCCAAAATACACCAACGGTTAATTTTAATTAGTGGTGGTTACGTCAATGAAACGATTATTTTTATTATGTATATTGAGTTGTTTGTGGGTTGGTCATCGAGAAATACAAGCGCAGGTGGTAGTTTATCCAGCGTTAACCGGTCGTGTTGTTGATCGGGCTGGGTTGATCAGTTTGGAACAGCGGCAATCTCTTATCAAATTACTAGAGAATTATGAGCTGCAATCATCAAACCAGGTCGTCGTTGCAATTGTACAAAATTTACAAGGGCAAGATATAGCCACGTACGCGAACACGTTATTCCGGTTATGGAAATTAGGGACGCTGGATAAAAACAATGGCGTTTTGTTATTGGTGGCTGTTAATGAAAAAGAGTTAGCGATTGAAGTTGGTTATGGACTTGAAGGAAGTTTAACAGATATTATCAGTAACCAAATCATTCAAAATCAAATTGTTCCATACTTCAAAGAATCACGATGGTTTGATGGTATTAACAATGGGGTTCAGGCCATTATTGCATCCTTAGATGGGACATACAAGGCATCAGATAATACAAAAATTACGGGGACAGAGGGCTATTTTATTCCGATAGCTTTTATTTTATTTGTAGCTTTTTTGTTTATATTAAAATACAGGAAAAATAAATTTTTCAAACAAAATTTGTTACAGAATAGCACATCAAATAATAATTACCATCAGGGGGTTAAAAACGCAGGACGTCAGAATGGTTCTGGCAATTTTTCTGGTGGCGGCGGTTCTTCTGGTGGAGGAGGGGCTCGGGGAAAATGGTAAACTAGTTATTTATTGCAGGTTTCTTGGTTTTGTTCAACATAAGCAAGCAGTTTTTGGTCAGGGAACCCGTCGGCTATAAAATGTTGTTCATGTTGGATTCGTCTAATTGCTGAACGTGTCTGTAAACCTAGCCGCCCATCAACCTGGTCTACCAGCAGACCTTTTTCTTTTAAGTAACATTGAATTAAATAAATCTCTTTTATTGTAATAGGGCGATAGTCGTCAGGTTTTTTCCATACGATGCCTTGATATCCTATAATTTGATCTGCAAATAATCCAACTGATAGAGCATATGAAATCGAATTATTCCATTTTAGGATCAAGAAAAAATTTGGATAAACAGCGAAGGCTGGCCCATACTTTCCCATAGGTAAAATAATTGCTGTATTCGGGTTGTTGCTTGGAAAAGCTTTTCCTGTAGCCGGTTTAATTCCTTGTTTGATCCATTGATTGAGTGGTTTAATGTTGTTGATTTCCGCTTCTTGGTATAGAAAAGTTGGGGGTAAAACAACTTGTTGTCCCCAAGTTGTATTTTTATCCCACCCCATCTTTTGCAGGTAATTTGCAGCTGATGCGAATATTTCTTCAGTATTATTCCACAGATCAACTTTTTGATCGTTGTTGGTATCAACCGCATACTCCAAAAAGGTGGTTGGCATAAATTGCATTGCGCCAAAAGCACCAGCCCAGGAACTCTTAAAGCTTTTGGGTTCTATAAACGGAATTAATCCGCGTTCTAGAATTTTAAGAGATGCTAACAATTGCTGTTTAAAGAATTTTTCGCGCCTTCCATCAACAGCCAACGTAAACAATGCCTGAATAATTGAAAAATTTCCAGTAATTTTGCTAAAGTTGCTCTCAAGACCCCAAAAGGCAAGTAGATATTGTCCCGGTACCTTATACCTTTGGTAAACATCTTTAAGTAGTCTTTTGTTCTGTATTCTTAAGTTCTTAGCTTGGTCTAAAAGTTTTTGATTAACACGTACACCGTAATATTCAACAAAAGTTTGTAAAAATTCTGGCTGTTGTTGATCTAGATTAATGACTTTCGGCAATATATTGATGCCATCAAAAGCTTTATCAAAAGTTTCGGGCTTAATACCTGCAGCTATAGCCTCAGTCCGGAAATTATCAAGCCAGTTTTGATCATATGGTTTTTGAGCATAAGATGACTTAACAATGAAGAACACAATAAATCCTATGATTGTGTACCATCTGGTATGTGGGCAGTTTTTATAAAAGGTTAATTGAATCATCTTTTGTCTTCAGTATTCTACCAGTCATTATTGGAGTAACTTTTTGACTTCTAAAATAGTATTTTCAAAATAGGTATCAAAGTTATTGTGGGTAACAGGAAAACTTGTGGTTTTTTCTTTAAAATTCTTCATATTTACGGTCGTAATAAAATTATAACGTTCTAAATTACGTACGAAAAATGTCATGTTGCGTAAAAGATATGTACCTGAAAGGGTTATTTTTTTATACAAAAACAAATAGTTTAGTACAAAGGTCAATAATTTATTAGGTGTTTCGCAGTACAATAGATGTACAAATTCTTTAAAAGCTAATTTAAACGACGTTTCTTTCTGAAGTTCAAAACATAGTACTTTTTTTTGTGTGTAACAGGCATCAGAGATCATTGAGGCACTATCGTTTGTAACTAAAATCATTTTAGCAAACCTTAAAAAAGTGTGATAGGGGTTTGCGGTGTTAGCCTTCCACTCATGAAACATGTAATTACCATTAAGTGCTTTAGCAAATATCTCTTTAACAAAAGGGGGCGTTCGTCGGCTTGTGGTAATAAGTGGCGTGAGCTTATGCTCAAATGCTATTTTATTGACTATATTAGCCAACTCTTGTGCTTTTGCTATGGTAAACATAAAAGGGTAACTATTTCCTCCAAGTAGCACGGCAAGGTATGGTGGTGGTATGCCTATTTTATTTTGCCACTCAAAACATGATTGATCTATCTTTTCTTTCTGTGTTTTATTGAGTGTAACAGGGTTTACGATAATATTTTTTGCTTTTGTCAACCCATATTGTGGTGTTGTAATAATTAAATCAAATTTTGATGTATCACACCAAGGGCGGCCAATATGAACTAATTTACAGTTTTTTGCCTTTTCTTTAGTTGCTAAAGCAGCAATCGCTCCGTGTCGTCCGCTTGCTAATACTAAATTTGGCCAGGGGGGGGTCAAAATTTTATCAATATCAGATAAATAGGTATATTTTTTTACTTTGTTTTTTCGGATTATGGTGCCTTGTTGTAAAGGCATGTCCTTAACTAAGTAATTAAAACCTAAGGCTTTTGCCACATTTTCCATTTGCAGGAAATCACCATATTTATCACCTTTAAAAATCCAAATAATTGGTTGTTGGTTTATCATCATGAATATAAAAAAGTACTTATAAAAATTTGTTATTTGTTGATTACGAAATTCCTGCTATTATAGCTGCCATAATTTTGCCACATTTGCCATATTATATATTGTATGTTTTTAGAACGCTATCACATATTCAGGTTATAAACCATTTGTAAGGCCATTGAAATGAAAAAAATAACAACTTTTTTACTTGCAATTTTTTTTTCGCTGACCAGCTTTAAAACATTCAGCCAAGTTAATAATAACAAGCAGCATGAGCTTTTTGGCGAATCGATTATCGCTCAGATCACGTCGTTTGAAGAAGAGATAGAAATCCTTAAATCGACAATAAAGCTAGCTGATTCACAAAACTGGCTTGAAACAACCCCAGAATATTGGTTAATGCGGGCGAAGGATCAGATTAAAGACGGCAGATATTCCTATGAAGTACGCGAAACAATATTCAAAGTACTTGTGCTTGATGGTAGTAATATTGAAGGATGGCAATTATTAGCCAAAATTTATGAGCGGACAAATCTTGGATTTAGTATTGCTGCCCAAGCCAAAGCATACATCTTAAGCGAGAATCGTTTGTCACAAGCCGAAAGAATACAAGTTCTAACAAACATCGCTGACACATTGCTTAAGATTAATAGCCAGGAAAGTTTAAAAAACGCCCTACTAATTTATACAAAGCTGAATGAATGGCAATTTAATGCAAAAAGGGCTGAAACAATACGTCAGCTAACAGAATTAGTTACTTTTAGCCCCAAAAAAACTACCACTGTTGATACAGGTGATGAACGGCAGGTTTGTGTTCACTTTAATGAAAAATTATCTCAAGATCGTTCTACAAGATGGGCTGATTATATTAGGGTTGAACCAGCCTCACAACTTTTTATATCTCTACAAAGCGATGGTAAGGCATTATGTGTTGATGGACTGGCTTACGGTCAAGATTATCAATTTGTTTTATTAAAAGGCTTACCAAGTTCCGGTGAGGAACGTCTGGCTCAAAATCAATCAATCAAAATAGCTGCAGCAAACCGCGCAGCAAGTATGGGTTTTAAGAACAAAGCTTATATACTCCCCAAAATTGGTAGTACAGGAGTTCCACTGCTTACAGTTAATTATGATGAGGCTTATCTCCGTTTATTCAGAATAAACGACCGCAATATCTTAAGTGATTTTGTAAACTACAACTTTTTAGGAAACATCGAAAGATATAATCTCAGTGATATTTCGGAACGGTATGGTGAGACAGTTTGGCAAGGAACGGTCAGAATTCAAAATCAAAAGAACCAGCGTATTACAACGGCAATACCACTGCTTGATATGGTTAAGAACCAGCTAAAGCCCGGTGTTTATATTTTAGCAGCTGGTAAAGCAGTTAGAAATGAGAATGGTAACGTGGAATTAGTACCAGCCAATCAAGATGAGGATGATTATTATAGTTCAATTGCTACCCAGTGGCTTGTTGTCACAGATTTGGGTATTAGTACCTATAGTGGTGAAAATGGCTTGGCGGTTGCTGTTCGTTCGCTTGAAAATGGTAAGGCGTTAAATGGTGTTAAGGTACGTCTTTTTGCCCGTAATAATGAACAATTGGGTGAAGCCATCACCAACAATGATGGCATGGCAAATTTCAACCCTGAATTGTTGATGGGCACAGGTGGTCGTACACCGGTAATGGTGATGACATTCTCAGCAAAAGGCGATGATTTTGCCTTTTTAAGCATTGACAAAGCTGCTTACGATCTTAGTGACCGCGGCGCTTATGGGCGATCATATAGTAAAAATTATGATTTGTTTTTATACACAGATCGCGGTGTTTATAGACCCGGTGAAACAGTTCGTTTGGCCGGATTGCTAAGAAACAATCAAGGAGTTGCCGTCACTAAACTGCCATTGACGGTTGAAGTGTGGCGTCCTGATGGTGTCTTGGCTAATAAATTTGTTTTGAATGACGTTGCTGTTGGTGGGTACGAGGTTTCAATTCCAACCACAGCAACAAGCCTAACAGGGCGTTGGTATGTTTACGGTTTTGTTGATCCCAAAGGTGACGCTGTTGGGCAGGCAGATTATTTGGTTGAAGAGGTTGTTCCAGCACAGTTGGAAGTTGCCTTAAAATCCAGCCACCCGGAAATTACTGCCTCAAATATTGATGCATTTAATATCAATATTAGGGCTGATTATTTGTATGGTGCACCTGCTGCTGATTTAGCTGTAAAAGCGCAGATTGTTTTTAAGCAGAATGACACACCCTACCCAGATTTTAGAGATTATCAATTTGGCTTAATAACCGAGCCTTTTACATCTGTTATTCAACAGTTGGATGTAGATAATACCAATGAAAATGGTCAGCTTGACTTGAATTTATCTACTGTAACTATCCCCGAAACGTTACAACCCCTAGTTGCCCAGGTCAGTGTAGGTGTTATCGAACCAAGTGGCCGTCCTGTTTTACGTTCTGTGGCATTACCGGTACGTGGTGAGAACCCTTTTATAGGCATCAAACCAGCTCAAGGAACAGATGTTAATGAAGGTAGTACCGTTGATTTTATGATTGTTGTGATTGGGCCAGACGGTCAACAACAATCTTTTAAAGACTTAAAATGGCAATTACACAAAGAGAATTACCGCTATCAATGGTATTATCGTTCAGGTTACTGGGACTATACTATTTCAATTCAAGATGAATTGGTTGCGGGTGGTGTGTTGTCGGGTAATGGAACAGAACCAGTAAAAATTTCTTCAAAAGTTAATTGGGGACGTTATAGGTTAGAGGTGTTTAACGCTGATGGCACGGCGGCTTCCAGTATACGCATTTATGCGGGTTGGGGCTGGGGTGTTGAAAGCGCTGATACACCAGATAAGTTAGAAATTGTTGCCGATAAAACATCTTATCTACCAGGCGAAAAGGCAAAACTATCAATCAGGGCTCCATTTAAGGGCGAACTATTGATTAATATAGCAACAGACCGAATTGTTAGTTCCCAAAACATTGTTGTTTCACCCGAAGGAACTGTAATCGAAATACCAGTAAGTAAAGAATGGGGTGCTGGTGCCTATATTTTGGCAACAGCTTTCCGCCCTGGTAGTGCTTCTGATAGGGGGCCTGGTAGGGCGATTGGTCTAACCTGGATTGGTATTAATAAGGATATTAATAAGTTAAATGTTAGTATCAGTGTTCCTGATAAAGTTGAACCAAATCAACAAATTGTTGTCCCTGTTAAAGTAACTGGCCTAAAATCAGGTCAGTCTGCCTATATCACTGTTGCGGCTGTTGATGAGGGTGTATTAAGTCTAACTGATTTTCGTACTCCTGATCCATTACAGTATTTCTTTGGTCGTCGGACTTTAGGGATTGATTTACGCGATTTGTATGGTCAATTAATTGATGGCAAGTCTGGTCGTCGAGGTGAGATTCGCGAAGGTGGTGATGCTGCTGCCGAAAAAGGTGCGCCACCAGTCATTAAATTAGTTGCTTTGTATTCAGGTATGATAAAAGTTGATGACCAAGGCAATGCTAATGTTAAGTTTGATTTACCTGATTATAATGGCAAATTGCGTATTATGGCGGTTGTCCATAGTCAGGATAAAGTTGGTTCTGCTGAAGCAAACTTAATTGTTCGTGCCTCTGTGGTGGCGACATTAAATATGCCGAGATTCTTAGCTTTAGACGATAAAAGCCAATTTGTTTTAATGCTGCAAAATATGGATGCCTTACCAGGAACTTATAAAATTTCCTTAGAAAACGCTTCCGGGGAACTTTTATTTAACCAAGTTCAAGCAATGTTTCAGCTTGAATTAAAACAAGGTGAGCAAACAAAACAGATTCTTGATGTCCAGGCACAGAAACTGGGTACAGGGATTATTACCTTAAAAATTGATGGTCCTAATGGGTTTAATTTGTCACGTCAGTTTGTTGTTAAGGTACGTTCAGCGCAACCGTTATTAACTGAACGGGTTGTAAAAATGTTAAAGACAGGAGAAAATTTTACACTTGATCCAACCTACTTTAATAGGTTTGTTCCAGAAACGATTCAGTTTAAATCGTCCGTAAGTAACCGGCCAAACTTTGATGTAGCAGGTCTGGTTGATGAACTTGACCGGTATCCGTATGGATGTTTGGAACAAGTAACCAGTAGGGTAATGCCACTGGTCTATTTGTTTGAACTTGCTGAAAAGTGGGATGTTTCTGTTACAGATAATCCTGAAGACATCAATGTTAAAATTCAACGAGCAATCAGCTTGTTGGTTGAAAAACAGCGTTTAGATGGTAGTTTTGGGTTGTGGTCGGCTAATTCTGAAACAGAAAAATGGCTTACTGCTTATGTTATCGATTTTATGACACGTGCAAAAGCTAAAGGCCATGCTGTTTCTGATCTTTCATATCGACAAGGGTTAGCTTGGTTAGCGAAGTATGCTCAAAACTATGATCTTGTAAGTTCTTCGGATCTATCCTCGCGGGCATATGCGATGTATGTATTGTCTAAAGCCGGTGCAGGTGATATTGCAATGGCACGCTATTTCTTTGACAATTATGCCAAGAATTTGCCTGACACACTATCGCTAGCCCAGATATCTGCTGCTTTATCAGTTTATGGTGATCAAGAAAGAGCGCGGACAGGTTTTGAAATGGCTTTAGGTAAATATAAAACTAAGCTTGTTTCATGGGCAGATTATGGCAGCGATATTCGTGACCTGGCTGCTATTATAACCCTAATTTCCGAAAGTCAGGTAAAAAATGTTGATTACGCAACAGAGTTAAACTTACTTACAAGTTGGTTGCAAAATCGGCGTTACTTAAGCACGCAGGAGCAGTTATGGTTGGTGCTAGCTGCGCGGTCTTTGGCAGGGCAAAATGTTAACCTAAACCTGACGGTAAATGGAATCCAAAATTTAACGGGTGTTAAACCAATTTTGCCTAAACAGAATGCCCGTGATTTAACCCAAAAAGGTTTTGGTATTGTTAATAATGGTAGTTTGTTGTGGGTTGCTACAAGCGTTACTGGAGTATCATCAACAAAACTACCAGCAACTTCCAATGGATTTACCATTACGAAACGGTATTTCGATATTAATGGCAAAGAAATTGATATAAAGAATTTACAGCAAACGAACATGGTGGTTGTTGTTATTGAGGGTGTTGCAAAACATGATTTATCGCAACAATCGCTAATCGTTGACTTATTGCCTGCTGGTTTAGAGTTAGAAAATTCTAGGCTATCTAATACACTTTCCTTAGATAACTTTGATTGGATTGAAAATCTGTCACCAACTGAACATCAGGAGTATTTAGATGACCGGTTTGTTGCAGCTGTTTCGACCGAGGTTGGAAAAAATTTTAAGGTAGCTTATTTAGCACGTGTTGTAACACCGGGTATCTATCAGGTTCCTGCTGTTCAGATCGAGGCTATGTATGCACCTGAAATTCGTGCCCGTAGCACGATGATGGAAATGACAATTGTTCCGTTTAAAGTGGAATAAAAAGCCTCTGGATGATTAATGTCGTTGTTTTCTAGACTGGTTTGGTGTTATTCAAAACTAATAAAAGCCCTGTTTTTTGCAGGGCTTTTATTTCTTGCTGCCGATTTTTTATTTCCACTCAATTTAAGCAGAACAGAAGATTATTCAACAATCATTACTGATTACCGCGGTGATATGCTTCATGTATATCAAACACCTAATGGTTATTGGCGATTACCAGTGACAATAAATAAGGTGGATCAACGGTTTGTTAGTTTTTTACAAAATATTGAGGATAAACGTTTTTATTACCACCCAGGATTTGACCCTTTTGCTATTCTAAGGGCTATCTGGCAAATGTTGGATCATGGGAAAGTTATTTCTGGTGCTTCAACTATAACTATGCAGACAGCGCGGCTGCTTGAACCAAGGCCGCGCAATATATTTTCTAAATTTATTGAAATGTTTAGGGCGCTACAACTTGAAATGCGCTATGACAAGTCGCAAATACTTGAAATGTATTTAAACTTGGCTTCATATGGTGGAAACATTCAGGGTATTCGTGCAGCGGCACTGACGTATTTTGGTAAAGAACCACTGGTACTTAGTGATGCCGAAATTGCTTTTTTAATTTCTTTGCCACAATCACCTGAAAGAAATCGTCCGGATCGGCATTATAACAAGTCTATTTTAGCAAGAAATTTTATCTTAGATCGTCTACAAGCAGCAGAACTAATTTCTGAAGCCGAGGCCATACAAGCAAAATCAACAAGCTTACCCGAGCATAGAACACAGCTACCAAGACTTGCACCACATCTTAGCCAACGGTTTTTTAAAATTTTTTCATCTTTAGAGTCAACCAAACAAATTCATTTGTCGCTTGATAAAGATTTACAATCATCACTTGAAAAACTTGCCCGGAATAAACAAGCTTTTTTACAAAACCAGGCCACACTTGCCATTTTGGTAGTAGAAAATAAAACAGGCTATGTACGGGCTTATATTGGGTCTGGGGGGTATTATAATCAAACCATACTTGGACAAAACGATATGATTCAGGCAATAAGATCACCTGGATCAACACTTAAACCATTTATTTACGGTCTTGCCTTTGATCAGCTTTTTTTACACCCTGCAACAGTTATAAACGATAGCCCAATCCGTTTTGGCGATTATGCACCCAAAAATTTTGATAGACAATATTATGGGAATATTACGGTGAGCAGGGCGCTACAGTTATCTTTAAACATTCCGGCTGTTTTGGTGTTGAATAGACTAGGGCCAGATTATTTTACGGAATGGCTTAAAAATAATGGCGTGCAATTTCGACTGCCTGGCAATATAAAAAAGGCAGGACTTCCTATTGCCCTTGGTGGAATAGGCATAAATCTTGAACAGTTAGTTATGTTATATTCAGGACTTGCTAACGGCGGGGTTATAAAAAACCTTAATTATATTAATAATAGTGATCAGCAAAAAACAAGTAGGGCGTTAGGTGCTATCACCGCTTGGCAAATTTATCAAATTTTGAAGGATAGTCCGATGCCGCCTGGCATGATTGCTCCCAAATACTTGTTTAATGGTCACGAAATTGCTTTTAAAACTGGAACATCTTATGGGTTTAGGGATGCGTGGGCTATCGGATTCGACAAGAACTATACTGTGGGTATATGGATTGGCAGGCCTGATGGTTCTTTTGCACCATATCGCATAGGTCGCGAAGAGGCTGCGCCAATATTAATGGATGTTTTTAAGCATTTACCGGTATTGTCCTATGAAAACATCGAAAAGCCAATTGGCTACCAAGAAACGGTATGGCGGGATTTACCGGAAAGCTTAAAGTATTTTCAACAACCAAGCAAAATTCCAACAAAAGATCAGATAGCTGAAAAAAATACTGACTTAAAAATTACTTATCCCATCAACCAGGCAGTAATTGAACTAAATAGTGAACCCACATATGAGTCAATAACAATCGAAAGCACTGGTGGGAAGGGGCCTTTTATATGGTTTATTAATGGAAGTCAGGTTGATTTTCCGCCCTATAGACGCAAGATAACCTGGACACCGAGTAGTTTGGGTTTTGCTCGTATTACTGTTATTGACCGTGATGGTAATGCGACCAGTATAGAAATTTGGCTAAAAGAAAAACCAATTTAAAAAATTACCGAGCAGTCCAGCCACCATCAATTGGCAAGGCAATACCTGTAATAGATGCTGCTTGTGGTTGGCATAAAAAAATGACAGCTGTGGTCACTTCACTCTCATCGACAAATTTTTTTGTTGGTTGCGGTGCTAAAATAATATCTTCAATAACGCGTTCAACTGGTATTTGGTGTGCCTTGGCTTGGTCTTGAATTTGTTTTTCAACCAAGGCAGTTTTTACATAACCCGGGCAGATTGCATTACACGTAATATTCATTTGTGCTGTTTCCAAAGCCACTGTCTTAGTTAAACCAATTAAACCATGTTTGGCAGCAACATAGGCAGATTTAAAAGGTGATGCAACGAGACCGTGTGCTGAAACAATATTAATTATACGTCCCCAACCGTTCTTTTTCATAACGGGAAGAATATGTTTAATAGTATAAAAATTAGCATTTAAATTAATATCAATAATATTGTGCCACTTATCTTCAGGAAAATCATCAATTGGGCTGACATACTGTATGCCCGCATTATTGACCAAAATATCAATTTGTCCATAATCCTTGATGATATCATGAATCATACGGTAAATTTCATTAGGTGATTGCATATTTGCTGCGTAAAATGAAAAAATATTTCTTTGCTGTTCTTTAGGTGTTTTGGGGGTAATTGCTGATGCCTGATGTAATAAGTCGTCAATTTGCTCTTTTGTAGCAAGCCCATTCAAGGCAACACGGCATCCTTGTTCTAGCAACCCAAAAGCTATTGCCTTACCGATGCCAGTGCTTGAGCCTGTAACAAGGGCAACTTTATCTTTCAGCTTATTATTAAACATAATCTAACGACTCGTTTCGATGAATGGTTAAAATAAATAAAATCAAAAAATTATTTTATATTGTACAATTCTAAAATTGTCCTGGTTTAATACTATGAAACAAAATAATTCCTTTATTTGTTATCTAAATGATTGATTGAAAACAATTTAATTTTGCCATCTTTAATTGAAATAGATTTACGGTTTAACAAAACATCAAGACAATCCTGCCCACAAAGTCGATAACGCCAGCCACTAAGTAAAGGATTAGATATTAATGGGTTATCAATCAAAGATTGAATATCGTCGGTTGAGCATATAATGTAGTAGGGTATGTTTTGTTCTGCAGCACGGATTTTAACAAGCAGCTTAAGAAGATCAACTAACATTATTGAGGATTCGCGCTGCAAACTTTGATTATGATCTTGTATGTCACCAATCAAAAATTGGCTTGCATCAATAATTACTGCGTTTAAATCTTCAGCTAGTTTTTGGCGCGTAGTGTCAGTAGCGTTTGGCCAAACAGCTGTGATCAAACCATCAAGTCTATATTCATTATATTTTGCTAGCGATAATATCTTATCATCAGACAACAAAATTTGACGCGGCAAATTTAACTGTGATGCCCTAATTTCTCGCCAAGCGGCTATTTTTTTTATTTTTAGCAATTCATTTTTTTTAACATACTTAGGGACAAATTTTTTCCAAGCATTCTCGGGTTTTACAACATAAGTTTTAGGATTTTCAAGTTCACTGATTAGTTCTTGGAGTATTTCCAGTTGCAGGTCATTTGAGTCTTTTAATTTTTTTACAAGATGTTGATAAATCGGCAAAAGATAGCTAACATCATTAGCTGCATATTCAATATGCCTATCTGATAACGGGCGTTGAGACCAATCTGTCACCCGTAAACTTTTATCAATTGTGGCACCAACAATTTTTGCAACAAGGTTTTCATAGCTAATTGTCTCACCAAAACCACATATCATAGCCATAATTTGGGTATCAGCGATAGGTGTTGGTATCTGGCCGTATAAATACCAGAAAATTTCCAAGTCTTGTCGTGCCGAATGCAGAATTTTTAAGATGGATTTATCATAAAGCATGTTATGTAGCGATGTTAAATCAATATCTGGCGACAAAACGTCAACTACACCAATTCCATGTTGTCCTTGAATTTGAATCAAACATGCTGTAGGCCAAAAAGTTTTTTGCCGAACAAATTCTGTATCAAGACAAATATGTGGTTGGTAGCTAAAACTTTGGCAAAAATCATTAAGTTGGTTGGTTTTTGTGATAAAAAGTTTTTGCATCGATTTGTTGTCAAAAGTTACTTGCATGGTTATAAGGAAAGCGGCAATACTTCTTTGCTGATAAAAATAATTACTATATGAAACTAATGTAAATATTATTTGTACTTGCTTAAAAGGGAAAAAACAATGCACCAATATCGTACCCATTCATGTGGCGCACTTCGTAAAACAGATATAGGGAAAACTTGCCGTTTGGCAGGCTGGGTACACCGAAAACGTGACCACGGTAATTTACTTTTTATTGATTTACGGGATCATTACGGTTTAACCCAATGTGTTGTTGATTTTTCTAATCCAATAATGAAAGTTCTAGAGCACGTAAAACTTGAAAGTGTTGTTTCAGTCCTTGGGCAGGTAGTATCAAGACCGGCAGAGACAGTGAATACAAAGCTACCAACTGGTGAAATTGAGTTAAAAATAACAAATGTTGAGATTCTATCAACGTCTGAAACTTTACCATTACAAGTGAACAGCGAAGAAAACCCGCCTGAAGATATTCGTCTTAAATACCGTTTCCTTGATTTACGTCGTGAAAAAATTCACCAAAATATTATGCTGCGTTCTCAAGTGATTGCCAGTTTACGGCAGCGAATGATAAAACAAGGCTTTACCGAGTTTCAAACCCCAATATTAACATCAAGTAGTCCAGAAGGGGCCAGAGATTTTCTTGTTCCAAGCAGACTGCATCCGGGTAAGTTTTATGCACTTCCACAAGCACCACAACAGTTCAAGCAATTATTAATGGTTGCCGGATTTGATCGGTATTTTCAAATTGCCCCATGTTTCCGTGATGAAGATAGCCGCGCCGATCGTTCACCAGGAGAATTTTATCAGTTGGATTTTGAAATGTCCTTTGTAACACAGGAAGATGTTTTTCAAGCAATAGAGCCTGTCTTACACGGAGTTTTTGTAGAATTCTCTCAGGGTAAAACTGTTAGTTCAATGCCGTTTCCAAGAATAAAATATGATGACGCTTTATTAACATATGGTTCAGATAAACCTGATTTAAGAAATCCATTACATATAAAAGATGTTACGGATATATTTATTAATTCTAATTTCGATATTTTTACAAAAGCGATTAAATCTGGTTCTTCCGTTCGTGCAATTAAAACAAGTCAAACCTCTTTGAAACCAAGAAGTTTTTTTGATAAACTCAATGATTGGGCAAAAGAACAAGGATTGGGTGGCTTGGCTTATTTAAGTTTTTCTGATGATGGAATTAAAGGACCCATCGCCAAAAACCTTGATGTCCAGAAAATAGATAGCTTAAAAAAACGTTTTGCAGCTGAAAATGGCGACAGCATTTTCTTTGTTTGTGAAAAGAATGCTAAAATTGCTAAAATCAGTGGGCTAACCAGAACTAAACTTGCCGAAGAACTAAACCTAATTGATCGCAAGAGGTTTGAATTCTGTTGGATTGTTGATTTTCCGATGTATGAACTTAACCCTGATACTGGAAAGATTGAATTTTGTCATAATCCATTTTCAATGCCACAGGGGGGGCTTGATGCTCTTGAAAAGCAAGATCCTTTAACGATAAAAGCATATCAATATGATATTGTTTGTAATGGTGTTGAATTATCTAGTGGTGCGATTCGTAACCACCGTCCGGATATTATGTACAAAGCATTTCAACTTGCCGGTTATTCAAAAGAAGAGGTTGAAAATAGGTTTGGCGGGATGCTAAACGCTTTTAAGTTTGGCGCTCCCCCTCATGGCGGATCTGCACCAGGTATTGACCGTATTGTGATGCTGCTTGCCGATGAGAAAAATATTCGTGAAGTTATCACTTTTCCAATGAATCAGCAGGCAATGGATTTAATGATGCAGGCACCTGCCGAGATTCTGCCTACACGATTAAAAGAACTTCACATTCGGTTAGATTTAGCAGGTGATAAAAAAATTAAATCATGATATTTTAATTTATATAATTTTATGATTTTAAAGGGACATGATGACATTACCAATACACGAAAAATTTTTTATGCCTGCCGAATGGCACCAACATACAAGATGTTGGATGGCTTGGCCTGAGAGGGTTGCATTATGGGGTAAAGATTTAGAGTCCGCTCGCGATGCTTATGCTGAGGTGGCAAGTGCTATTTCGATGTTTGAGCCCGTTACAATGATCGCAAAACCAGAAAATGTTGCAGAAGTTTCAATACGTTGTAGGGGAAAAGTTAATACATTGGCTGTTGCCCACGATGATTCTTGGCTTCGCGACAATGGCCCGACCTTTATTATTAATCCAAGCGGTGCGATCGCAGCCGTTCGTTGGCAATGGAATGCGTGGGGTAACAAATATCTCAATTATGGTAATGATGCAATTGTTGCCGAATCTATACTTAATCATCTTGGTATTCGTTGGTTTAATGCGCCGATTGTTATGGAGGGCGGGGCAATTCACGTTGATGGTGAAGGAACTTTAATAACCACAGAAAGTTGTTTGCTTAACAAAAATCGTAACCCAGGACTTGATAAGAAAGATATTGAAGAAATTTTTAGAGCCTATCTTGGCATTGAAAAAGTCATATGGTTAGTAGGTGGTCTTGAAGATGATGATACCGATGGTCATGTTGACGAGGTGGCTTGTTTTTATAATCCGGCATCGTTGTTTATGTTAACAACGTTTGATAAATCAGATGGTAATTATAAAGTGTTGCAGGAAAATATTGCTGTAATAAAAGCTGAAAAAGATGCAAAAGGCCGTAGTTTTACAGCTCAGGAAATAGAACAACCTGCACGCCGTGATCTTATCGATAAACGGCGGATGTCTCTATCTTACTTAAACTTTTATTTAGCAAATGGCGCAGTTATTATGCCGTCATTTAAAGATATCCAAGATAGCAAAGCTTTTGACATAATATCTAAGGCTTATCCTAATCGTCGCGTAATACAGGTACCTGCTTTAGACGTTTTTAAAGGTGGCGGGGGTATTCATTGTATTACCCAACAACAACCTGTTCCAATAGTTTTACAGAAACCTAAATAATTAGTTTATTAAAATGGATCATCCTTCTAACAAGAAAAAAATACTGATTGTTGAAGATAATGAGTTGAACATGCGTCTTTTTAATGATTTGCTCGAAGCGCAAGGTTATGAAATTATTCAAGCAAGGCAGGGTATAGAAGCTTTAAAGCAAGCCAGACAACATCTACCCGACCTAATATTGATGGATATACAGCTACCTGAAATATCTGGGCTTGAGGTAACAAAATGGATTAAAGAAGACGAAGAATTAAAAACCATACCGGTTATCGCCGTAACTGCTTTTGCCATGAAGGGCGATGAACAGCGTATCCGAGAAAGCGGTTGTGAGGGATACATTGCAAAACCAATATCGATAGGCTCTTTTCTTGAAACGGTTAAAAAACAGCTTGAAGCAGCTGATAAGAGGTCGCAGTAATTATGAAAGGTCATATTCTTGTTGTTGATGATATTCCCGCTAATCTGCGTTTGTTAGAAGCAAAGCTGCTTCTTGAAAATTTTAGAGTTACTTTGGCTGAATCTGGTAAGAAGGCTTTAGAAATATTAGCAGACCAGGCTATTGACCTGATTTTATTGGATGTCATGATGCCTGAGATGGATGGTTTTGAATTATGTCAGCGTATTAGAAAACAGAAAAAACTACAAAATTTGCCAATAGTTATGGTTACTGCTTTTGGCGATATTCAACATCGTGTCCGTAGCCTTGAAGTTGGTGCAGATGATTTTTTAACAAAACCGATTAATGACATTGCCTTATTTGCGCGCATTAAATCATTACTTCAGTTGAAATTTTTAACTGATCAATTGCATCTTCGGGAAAAAACACTAAGCGATTTTTATTTGTTACCAACAAGTAATTTTTCTACTAACGATGAAATCGTATACGATAATATTTTGCTAATTCATGAAGCTAATCTTGCGGCAGAAAAAATAAAAAAGACATTAGAAGAAATTCGTTGTCATGTTGATTTGGTAACGAACAAACAAAGTTTGGAAAATGTTGGAAGCAAAATACAAGATTATGCTGTTATTATTTTAAGTCTAAGTACAACAGAAAATGGGCTTGAACTACTCTCAATTTTGCGATCAGACGAATTAACCCGCCGAATACCGGTGTTATTAACTGCTGACGAGAGTCAATTAAACAAAGTTGTAATTGGGCTTGAAATGGGTGCTACTGACTATTTCCTAAGGCCAGTTGAAAAGGCTGAAGTGTTGTTAAGATGCCGTACGCAAGTTAGAAAAAGTTTATATCAAGAGCGTCTTAAAACCATCCAAAATAAAAGTGTTTCTACAGCTTTTATTGATGAAGGGACAGGTTTATACAACAAGAAGTATTTGATAAAATACTTGGATTCGTTCACTAATGATCAAGCCGAGTCAAAAAGAAATCTATCAATAGCCATTCTTTCTTTTATGCAAACTAAAGCTGCTAGTTCAAACCGTAACAGCTTTGATTTAATTGAAAAAACAGCAAAAGAAGTATCAAAAAAAATTGTGACACATTTATCGGTTACTGATTTGTTAATTCGTTTAAGTCAGTTTGATTTTGCAGTTATTATGAACAATACGCCTGTACCTGTCGCATTGCAATTCACAACAAAAATCAAAAATCACCTGACAGATCTAAACTTAACAAAAGATCAAGGATTAAACGCGATAAAGTTGGAAGCTTCTATTATAGATACTGGAAAATTTCCAAATAATAAACCGTATAGTCAAAATATTCTGGAAGAGATTGAACGGATTATTATTCAAAATAAGCAGTTCTTAGGTGTTAATAGTTAGTGTGAAATTTTCTTGACAGTTTTAATAAATAGCATAAATCTCATCAATTATTATTTTAAGGAAGGTATAAGATGGCAAAACAGGGCCGTATTTTAGTTAGAATGGTTAGCACTGCTGAAACAGGTTACTATTACGTTACGAAGAAAAATCCCCGTAGCACAACAGAAAAGCTACAATTTCGTAAATATGATCCCGTTGTTAGGAAGCATGTAGAGTTCAAAGAAGCTAAGATTAAGTAATTACTTTAACGTAAATTATCCTTACTGTTTTAGCAATAATTTGTAAAGTTCTTGGTTGTTGAGAATATGTATCGCAACATTTTCTGTTGATGCGTTGTTCCCTTTGCCTTGCAAACATTTTGCTTTTGTCGATTCTTCCCCATCGTTATCAAATAACGGTGTATTATTGGGGAAACCATCGCGCACTTTGTTCAAGCACACATCAGGTGTTATACCAATTTGATTAATTTGTTTTCCTGAGGGGGCAAAAAAATTAGCCCAAGTTATAGACATTTCTGCCTGATTAGATAAGGATGGAATGGTTTGAACTGTGCCTTTGCCATATGAACTGTATCCAAGAACAACAGCGCGTTGATTATCTTTAAGCGCAGCAGCAAGTATCTCGGCTGCTGATGCTGTATTTTTGTTAATTAGAATTACGACCGGTATATTATTAAATAAATCTCCTGCTTTTGCTTGAAAAATTTGGTAACTTTGTGGATGCCGTCCACGAACATTACTAATAACACCATAATCTAGAAACAAGTCGGCTACTTCGATAGCAGATATTAGAAGACCACCTGGATTATCTTGTAAATCAAGAACAATACCTTGTATGTTTTTCTTACTATCCTTAAAATGGGCATCTACTTTATCAAGTAGCTGGTGGGTTGTTGTCTCATTGAAGCTGCTTATCTTAATAAATAAGAAGTTTTCGACAAGAGTTACTTTGACAGTATTATCTAGGCGCTTAGATTGTTCAATGGTAATATCAAAAGGGTTATTTTCTGACCTACGAATAGTTAAGGTAAGTGCTCCTTTTGTGTTATAGAGTAAACTATATATGCTCGTTATATCGAGGGGGTATAAAATTTTTCCATTTATTGCGACGATCTCATCATTTACTTTTAGTCCCGATTGATTAGCGGCACCATGTTGTAGAATTTTATCAACAAGTATTTTATTACCGTTTTTTAAAACTAATAAACCCAAATTATTACCACCACGGATCATCTTGTTAACTGTAGCTTCAAATGGGTCAGCGTAGCGTGAATGGGGGTCAAGCGATTTTAAAAGTGTATTAAAAAAAACTTTATTTATACTTTCACGCCCAGTTTTAGCCAATTCTTCATCATTTTTTAAAGTATCTTCAATAATATTATTAGCAAGTTCAACCCACTCATAAACCTGTTGAGATTGTGGCCTGCGATACGTGGTAATAATATTACCATCTTTTTTTCTTAAAATAAGATCATTTGTTGTACTAACAAGTTCGATTATTTTGGATTGATTAATAACACCATGAAGAGCTTTTTCAACCATATCTCTTGGTGTTTTGGGATTTAAATGAAAATATATAACATCAGAAATACCTTCATGCAAAACAGCCTTGCTTGAATTGGCAATGGACTGGTTTGCAAAAAAAGCAGCATCTTCTGGCTGGTGTACAGGGGAACATCCCTGCATCAGGGGTAGAAAAACCAAAGTTGCAATAAAGCTTATTTTAATTAGCATGGTGCACTCTTAAACGATTTTTCTTTTTAAACTATTTCACTTTGATTAACAAATTATTAATGTAGGACATATAAATTTTGTTTCCTTTGTTGATCATAAAATATATAAACCCTTTTGGCCTTTAATTAATATTTTGTTTATCTTGTATAAATGACTGCGCTAAAACAAATAACAGATGGGTAAACTTCGATGCGCGATTCTGCTACTACAAAAGCTGTTATTGAGATACTTAATGAAATAAATAATTCACGAAAAGCAGCAGATCGTATATGTAGCGCGTATTTCAAAGCACATCATTTTATTGGGAGCAATGATCGCCGAAGAATTAGTGAATGTGTTTACACTATTTTAAGAAATAAGGCTAAAATAGATTGGATTATTCAGCAAATATCTTCTGGTATAAAGGAAATAAAAGAATCACAAAATACACGACTTGAAGTATTAGTTTTTTATTTTGTGCTGCAGCACGCAACAACAAGATTACGTAAAGAAATGCTTCTTGGTGATCGAAACTTTCAAGAATTATCGATTGCTGAAGAAAAGTTTTTTTCTGAATTACAGAGGAATGATTGGCTAACACTATTAAATGTTAATGCCTTACCACATGTTTTAGCGGAAATACCCGAATGGGTTTATTCTATTATTCATAATCAATATGGTTTATCGCATAACTTAATTAGGCAGTGTTTTGAGCAACCAGATTATATTTGCTTAAGGGTAAACACCCTAAAATCTTCTAGAGATAATATCATAGTTGAATTGCAGCGAATGGGTATTACTTCTAAAGTAAGTAGCTTTTCACCTTGGGGTATACGTTTAGGATATGGCAAAAATATTTCTTCAAGCCATATTTTTCAGCAAGGGTATGTTGAAGTTCAAGATGAAGGATCACAAATAATATCCTTGATAACCCAGGCAAAACCAGGAATGCGCGTGCTAGATTTTTGTGCAGGTGCTGGTGGTAAAACTATGGCGATTGCCTCGATGATGCAGAATAAAGGGTTTATCCTGGCTACAGATGTTCACAGTGATAGGCTTCAGCGTGCTCGTGAACGTATGAAAAGATCCGGAATTTACAATGTAAAAACACAAATTCTGGATAAAAAATGTCAAGACCATTTTAACACATCAAATGCTTATGATATTGTTTTATGTGATGTTCCTTGCAGTGGAAGTGGTACATGGCGCCGGAATCCTGAAGCCAGATGGCGGTTGCACGAGGAAGAGCTGAATCGTTTAACGCAACTGCAAACAGAAATTATTAATCAGGCTAAAATGCTTGTTAAACAAGATGGATATTTGTTTTATTCAACGTGCTCGTTGTTTATGCAGGAAAATGAATCGATAATTAATCAGTTTCTGCTTGAGAATTCCTCGTTTCAATTAATTACGGTGCAAGATTGGCTTCTTCTGAATAAGTTAGAGTTTTTACAAAAATTGCTTAGTGAAGATAAGCTTTTCTTAAAAATCTTGCCTCATAAACATGATATGGATGGTTTTTTTGCAGCTATTCTCAAAAGAAAATGTTAATTATATTACAGCAATGAGGGTTAATTTTGAAAATCGTTAACCTTTTGTTAACTATTTGTTAATAACTTATTCATAATTTAGAAAAAATAATTAGTTTTCTAGGGTCAAGATAATGTTACAAGAGACAAACAACGATGGTGAAATGAGTGCTCGTGATCTTAACGCGATCGAGAACCCGAAACTCAAAAAATTATTTGATTATTGGTTGCTCTTAAAAGGTGATAAAAAATTACCGCTGCGTAATGATGTTAATCCCATTGATCTTGCTTTTATGCTAGGTTGGATTTTGTTAATAGAAATTCACCCTGATCCCAACTTAAAAGAAAACTTTCGTTTCCGTTATCGGCTGAGTGGTGCTGAACTTGACAAAATCAGCAGGTGCAGTTTACAGGGACATTGGGCACACGAATTAAACGATGACTTTCAGCGTCAGGCAACAATAAAAGCTTTTCAAGAAGCAGCGTCAACCGGAAAACCAAACTTTTATTATGTTGTGTTAAAAAAGCGTGGTGCTAAGTATTTAACCTATGAACGTGTAACACTGCCACTTGCAACCAGCGAACCAAACCAACCGGGCATGCTACTTGTTGGTATTCAGGGTGTCACTGAACCGGCAAGCAAACAATACTATGCCGATTTACCAGCGATGCAAGAAACTAAAGAAAAATTAACAACACAGCAAAATAACCAAGAATAAAAAACTACATATTAACAACAATTATTATTAGTAGTTTTTTGAAAATTAAGCTGCAGTTTCGCTTTTACGATTATAAGCTACGGCACAATGCTTTGTACAGTATGGTTTACCCAGCTCTGCCTGTTCCCCGCAGAAATGAAAATCAGACTGTTTTGGATCACCAACGGGCCACATACAAGGTTTACCCGAACCATCCTTGTCAGTACTATCGATAATCTGTTGATAATATGTAGGTACTGATTCGGTTGTAACAATTCGTTCTTGTTTTTTTAATGAGGAAGACCTTCCAGTAAGACCCAAACGATGGGCTTTACCTATAACTGCGTTACGCGTTACACCGCCAAGTTTTTTGGCAATTTGACTAGCAGAAAAACCTTGCTGCCAGAATTTTCTAAGTGCTTCAATTCGTTGATCTGTCCAGGACATTTTTTTGCTTTTTGTTAGAAGTTAGAATGATCGTTACAATTTTTATAAATTTTAGTCACAAAACAACTATATATTGTGTTTGTATAAAAACAACATACAATTAATACTTAAATACAAATTTTTTCTATGCAAACGTTTTTAATGTAGATTTGGTAAATAAAGTATCTTGATTGCTGAGCAAAGATAGTATTTATAATGCAAGTTTGAATTGTTTTAGGTAAGCAAGATTACTTATTGATCGTAGTATTTATAATTATGAGAGGTTCTTTTGAACGAAATTTTAAGAGAAATTGAAGAAGATTTGCGCCGTGAGCAAATGAATAAAATTTGGAAAAAGTACGGTCAATGGCTTTTGTGGCTTATTGTATTAGTTATTGCGTCAACAATTGGTATTGTTTGGTGGCAACATGAAAGCCAAAGGCAGCAAGAAGAAAGAGCACAGCTTTTTTACCAAATTCAGCAATCTATTACTACCAATAGTGCAGCTGATATAGAACCTGCCGTTGCTGTATTGCAAGAAAAAGAAGATGGTTATGCGATTTTATCTAAGATGGTTTTAGCACAATCTTTTGAAAAACAAGAGAAATTTGATAGTGCGCTTGATGTTTATAAAAATATTATCAATACATCTAATCTACATGACCCTTACCGGCAGCTTGCTGTTGTTCGTTTTTCCTTACTGGTTTTACAATTACCAAATGCCGAACAAAGCCTGATAACCGAGGCTGTTACACTATTAAATAGCACGAATTCTGTCGAAAATGTTTTTTACTGGACAAGCCGAGAGTTAGAAGTTTTTTATGCGTTAAAACAGGGGCAGTTTGTTGAAGCAAAACAGAAAATTATTGCGGTTGTTGATAGTCCGAATGTTCCAGTAGGTATGCGGCGTCGATTAACTGAATTGCTTAAAACTCTTTAATTATCTTGATGCTATTAAGATTTGATAAGGATTACCATTATGTATATCAAAAAAATATCCTTGCTGTTTGTGTTGCTGGTTTTATCATCATGTGGTTGGTTTGGTGAACGTGAACAACCCCCGTTGCCTGGTACAAGAATTGAAGTATTGCAAAATAGTATAAGTATTAATCCTGATCCAGCGCTAGCCGGACAAAAGATAATATTATCTTCTGCAACAAATAATTCTGATTGGACACAATTGCGTGTTTTACCAACTCATAATCCGCCTATGGTATCTTTTGATTTTCCTTTACAACAAATTTGGCGTGCTAATATCGGCCTAGGTGAAAGCACACGCCATGTTCTTTTAATGGAGCCAATCGTTAACAAACAAATGGTTTTTGTTGTTAATGGAAATCTTTTTGTATCTGCGATTGATCTTACGAGCGGTCGTATTAAGTGGCGTATGAATCTTAAAATTTTGGGGGAAAAAGAGGAATTCACTGGTGCGGCTTTAGGAACCAATACGGATGGCAATATCCTATTTGTTACCACACCATTTGGCAAAATATATGCATTAAATAGCCAAAATGGTAATAAATTGTGGGAACAATACATTGCAAGTCCAATACATTCTGCACCTGTGGTGTCCAGCAAAAAAATATTCATAACAACTATGGATAGTAAATTATTTGTACTTGAACAGGATACAGGTAAGTTGCTATGGGATTTTAAAGGAGCGCAGGAAAATCCAACGTTGTTTGGATCATCCGCAGTAGCCGTGACTGACGATATTGTTGTCGTTGCTTTTAACTCGGGTGAAATAGCAGGTTTAAAAACAGATAGTGGTCAGCTTATTTGGAGCGATGCCGTTGGCACAGCACGTCGTGGCGGTGAGGCAGCAAATATTAACAGCATTAAGGCTGCTGTAGTCGTTGATGGCGATATAGTTTTTATTATTAACCATAATACTTTATTAGTTGCGCTTGATTTAAAACGTGGAATTCGCATTTGGGAAGTTCCTTTAGGCTCAACGCAAACCCCTTGGGTTTCAGGGCAGGCAATGTTTTTAATCTCAGATACTAATCAACTTGTCGCTCTTGAAAGAAGTAGCGGACGTATTTTTTGGCTTAAATCACTCAATGATTTTTTAACGCCAGAACAACGTAAATCTCAAGTTAGCTGGTTTGGTCCAATAATATCACGTGAAGGAATTATTGTAGGCAACTCGCTTGGCGAGATTTTGGTCATTAACGTGCAAGATCACCAGCTAATATCAAAATACCAAGCAAGCACATCGATAGCACTTGCGCCGATAGTCACACAGAATATTATGTTGATACTATCAAAAAATGGTACTATCTCGGCTTTTCGCTAATTTTATTTAAAGATAAGATGCAAATAAGTGGTTTTTAAAAGCGCTTTAACTGTTGCGATTGTTGGACGACCTAATGTTGGTAAGTCTACATTGTTTAATCGGCTTGTTGGTCATAAAGCAGCTATAGTGCTTGATCAGCCGGGTGTAACACGTGATTGGCAGCAGGAAGAAGTCGACTGGCAAGGATTACGTTTTCAACTTATAGACACTGCCGGTTTTGAACAAACCATGGCTGACTCAGTAGCTAAAAAGGCTCAGCTAGCTAGCTGGAGTATTCTTGCCAAATCAGACCTGATTTTATTTGTTGTAGATGCTAGAGCCGGTCTGATTAATGATGATTTTGATATTGCCAGACAATTACGCAAACTGTCTAAACCAATTATACTGGTTGTCAATAAGGCTGAAGGTAATGTTAATCCCGAACTAACACAAATGATCGCAAAAATAGCAATAGGCGAAGGTGTCTATGTATCGGCAGAACATAATATTGGGTTGGCTGATTTGTACCACGCTATTCAACCTTACTTTACTGAAACACATCAACAAAACAGTGATAATCATTTATCCATTCAAGAAAATCTGCAAGAAGCCGAAAGTAATAAACACGATATAAAATTAGTTATTGTAGGTAGGCCGAATGTTGGAAAATCTAGCATTGTAAATGCTTTCTTGCAAGATGAACGGGTTATAACAAGTCCTGTCGCAGGAACAACGCGCGATACAATTTGGGTAAACTGGCAGTATCAAGAAAGGCAGTTTCAATTAATTGATACAGCAGGTATCCGTAAAAAAGCCAATGTTCATCACGAGTTAGAAAAATTATCCATTGATGAAACAAAAAAAGCAATCAAGCAAGCGCATGTTGTGTTATTAGTTATTGATGCTGTTAGTGAATTTGAACAGCAAGATATTACCATTGCAAATATGGCTGATGAGGAGGGAAAACCATTAATTGTTGCCTTAAATAAATGGGATGTTGTTCAGGATAAAAATGAATGTATGGTAAATTTTCGAAAAAAATTACAACAATCTCTTCCACAAAATAAAGGGTTAAGATTTGTTCCAGTTTCAGCCCAAAGCAGGTTTAATCTTTATCTATTGCTAGATGAAGTTATTCAGATATTTGATGTCTGGAATTCTCAATTCTCACAAAAGCAGTTGGAAAACTGGCTTGGGGATGCACTTTATCAAATGTCACCGCCGTTGATTAGTAGGAGACCTTGGCTAATCAAAGGCGTTAAGCAAGTTGGTGTTAGGCCATTAACAATTTTGATTTTATCAAATTTTCAAGATAATATTCCCGAGGCCTATCATAAATATCTAATAAACAGGTTGCGTGAAAATTTTGATCTGCGCGGTGTACCCGTGCGCCTTAGATATACAAAAAAATTTACAGGCAAAAAACAACCTAAATAATTATTTAAACAAGCTTTTAATCTTGCTTTATGTTTCTGAGTGATTTATGGTTGCCAACTGCTAATTATTTAGCTCCTTGCTAAAGGAATTTTTCTTTAGCTATATCTGGAACAGATTGAACACAACCCATAAGGAGAATTTATGGCTTTATATGAGAATGTTTTTATTGCGCGTCAAGATTTAACATCTTCCCAGGTTGAAGGGTTGATTGAACGCTTTACGGCAATTATTACCCAACAGGGTGGTCAAGTTAAGAAAAAAGAATATTGGGGATTACGCAATCTTGCTTACCCTATCAATAAAAACAAAAAAGGCCATTATGTCTTATTTAATTTAGATGCCCCAGCTACAGCCATTGTTGAAATGGAACGTAATATGGGATTAAGTGAGGATTTATTAAGACATTTAACCATCAGAGTTGATGTTTTAGAAAATGAGCCTTCTGCTATGATGCAAAATCGTAACCGTGATTATGTGCGTGATGGTGCTTCCCGCGGAAAAGCCGATGTTGAAAATAGCACTGATGAAGTTGGAGATAACTAATGAAAAGCCCAGTACAGCAAGAAGATTTTGGTGGTTCAAGTAATAGTCGTGAAGGCGGCAATGCACGTCGTCCTTTTTTTCGCCGCCGTAAAACATGTCCTTTCTCGGGGGATAAAGCACCAAAGATAGATTATAAGGACGTTCGTTTATTACAAAAATTTATTTCTGAACGTGGAAAAATCGTACCCAGCCGTATCAGTTCGGTGTCTGCTAAAAAGCAGCGTATGCTTTCGCAGGCAATAAAAAGAGCTCGTTTTCTGGCATTACTGCCTTATGTTGTTCAATAGTTGGAGAAGCAGATATGCAAGTTATTTTATTAGAGCGCGTTGAAAAACTAGGCCAGATGGGCGATGTCGTCAATGTGAAGCCAGGGTTTGCAAGAAATTTTTTGCTACCTCGTAAAAAAGCCCTGCGTGCAACTGACAGCAATTTAGAATATTTTAAATCTAAACGCCAGCAGCTTGAAGCTACTAATCTTCAACAGAAGAAAGAGGCAGAAGCTGTTGCTGTTAAAATGAAGGATTTAAAAATTGTTGTTGTTCGCCAGGCCGGTGAATCAGGACAACTTTATGGATCCGTTACAGCACGTGATTTAGCAAAAGTTATTGTGGATCTAGGATTTAGTGTTGATAAAAGGCAAATAATCCTTAATAAACCGATTAAATCATTGGGGCTTTATCCGATAGAGGTTGTTCTTCATCCTGAAGTAAAAGTTGCCGGTACTGCTAATGTTGCCCAATCGCTTGAGGAAGCCGAGATACAACAAAAGAATGGCGGTTATACACCTAAAAACGTCGATAAACTTGAGCCGGAAATCTCAAATGAACCTGATGCTCTGGAAACATCAACCCGTCAGTAATAAATTTTATAATTAAGAAAGAAGCAGGTTTAAAACACCTGCTTCTTGAAGTTATTTTGGTCTACAAGCTATTCGAGAAAGAGGGATTTAGTGAAAGAAGATGTAATCTCTCTCAACAAGGAACGTCAATTACCACATAATTACGAGGTTGAACAGGCTTTGCTTGGAGCACTGTTGGTTAATAATCTTGTTTATGAAAAAATTGGCGAATTTCTGAAACCAGAGCATTTTTCAGACCCACTTCACGGAAGAATATACCAAGCTATTGGCCGCTTGGTTGAAAGTGGCCAGGTAGCAGATGCTATAACTTTAAAGAATCAATTTGACCAAGACCCAACCTTGAAAGATCAGGGTGGGGCGAAGTATTTAAATCAACTGCGTGATTCAGTTATTAGTGTTATCAACGCTGAAAGTTTTGCCAAACAAATACAAGATTTATTCATTCGGCGCCAATTAGTTGATCTTGGTGAAACAATAGTTAATCAGGCTTTCTCTTTTAGTAATCCAGAGAATGGTGCCCATAGGCAAATAGAATCAGCAGAACAAAACCTATATAATCTAGCAGAAACGGGACATGTTGAAATTAAAACCCACCGATTTGCAGTTGCGCTTAGCGCTGCAATCAAAACAGCTGAATCGGCGGCAAGTAGGGCCAGTCATATTGCTGGTGTTACCAGTGGATTAAAAGATCTTGATCGTAAATTAGGTGGGTTGCATCCATCAGATCTAATTATTTTGGCTGGCAGGCCATCAATGGGCAAAACTGCTTTAGCAATGAATATCGCTGTTAATGCAGCAAAGGCTTATAGCGAAAAAACTGCTGGTAAGCGGGGGATAGACCCTAAAACAGCTGGCGCTGTAACGATGTTTTTTTCATTGGAAATGTCATCAGAACAACTAGCAACAAGAATTTTGGCCGAAAAAAGCGGCATTTCTTCTGACCGGATTCGTCGTGGTGAAATAAAAAGCAGCGATTTTACAGAAATATTAAAAGCTTCATCTGATCTTGAGGGATTATCACTTTATATTGATGATACACCAGCCTTAAGCATATCCAGTTTACGAACACGGGCAAGGCGTGTTAAAAGGCAATATGGTCTTGGTTTAATTGTTATTGATTACCTACAATTAATGCAGTCCAATAGCCCTGGACGTATTGATAACCGTGTTCAAGAAGTTTCTGAAATAACCCGTGGATTAAAAGCAATTGCGAAAGAATTACATGTGCCGGTTCTAGCACTTTCACAATTAAGTCGCGCAGTCGAGATGCGAGAAGATAAGCGCCCACAACTTGCTGATCTAAGGGAGTCGGGTTCTATTGAGCAAGATGCTGATGTGGTGATGTTTATTTATCGTGAACAATATTATCATGAACGTGAACAACCTAAGCAACGTGCTGATGAAGATGAAACCAAATTTGCCGTACGTTATCAACGTTGGAATGAACGAGGAATAAAAATTCATAATATTGCCGAGGTAAATATAGCTAAGCAACGTCACGGTCCAATTGGGACGATTGAGTTATTTTTTGATGGTGCATTGACAAGATTTGATAATCTTGATCCGGAACGCAAAAGCCAGTAGGATACGTAAAAAAGGTACATAATGAAACCAGTCCTAACCATTAACCTGTCATCAATTGCTGCTAATTACAACCTGCTTCGCCAAACGGCACCAAGATCAACAGTTGCTGCAGTTGTGAAAGCAGACGCATATGGTTTAGGTGCCAAGCATATTGCTCAACACCTAAAGAAAAATGGTTGTGAACATTTTTTTGTCGCCACTTTAGATGAAGCGACCGAGCTGCGAAATATTTTGGGTGACAAAAGCCATATATATGTTCTCTATGGACCTGCAAAGAATCAACTGGCCGAGTTTAAGAATTACCACATTATACCGGTTTTGAATACCCAGTGGCAGATTAAGCTTTGGAAAGAATGGTATCAGAATGAAAAATTAAGCCAACCAGCAATTATACATCTTGATACTGGCATGAACAGATTGGGGGTAACGTCAAGGGAAATAGAATCGATTAGACCTCACCTAGTTTTTCCCATTTCACATTTTATCAGTCACTTATCCTCTGCCGATCAGATTAGTGGCTTAACGAGTCGTAAACAACTGCAAGTATTACAAAATATGTTATTCTTACTGGAGCGTACGAATACCCCAATATCCATAGCAGCTTCAAGTGGAATATTTCTTGGCAATTCATATCATTTTAATATGGTTCGCCCTGGTATTGCTTTGTGGGGTGGAAACCCAACATTAGACCGAAAAAACCCCATGCAGCAGGTGGTGACTATTCAAGCGCCTATCATACAGATCAAACAGGTTTATAGGGGTGATAAAATAGGTTATGATGGTACATACATTTTAAGGAACAAAGGTCGAATTGCAACAATAGCTATTGGTTATGCAGACGGTGTTATGCGTACGCTTAGCAATTGTGGGTATGTAGAATATAATGGTTTTACTCTTCCAATCGTTGGGCGTGTATCAATGGATTTAATTACCGTTGATATTAGTAGATTGGGCGATGAAATTATTAATCCTATGGATTATGTTGAGCTGGTTGGATTGTACCAATCTATTGATAAAATGGCAAAATGTGCTGGTACAATTAGCTACGAGATATTAACATCTCTTGGCAATCGCTATCAACGAATGTATATTAGTTAGGGATATCGTCTTGATCCAACGATTCTTTCAGATTATAGGTCAAGCATTTATTAAAGCACTAGAGTCGGTTGGTGATTTAGTACTTTTTTGCTCTAAAGCAATTACAAGCTGTTTTTATCCTCCTTTTTATCCACGCCTTTTAATCAGGCAAATATTAGAAATTGGATTTTATTCTTTACCTGTTGTTGGATTAACCGCTATTTTTACCGGTATGGTACTTGCGCTTCAAAGTTATACCGGTTTTGCTAGACAGGGTTTTGAAGCCGCAATTCCCAGTGTTGTTGTTGTATCAATTACACGTGAATTAGGACCTGTCCTAGCTGGCCTTATGGTGGCGGGACGAGTTGGTGCCGCAATAGCAGCCGAAATTGGCACCATGCGCGTTACTGAACAAATTGATGCTCTAGTAACGTTATCAACTAACCCTATAAAATATTTGGTTGTTCCAAGGATTATGGCAGGTTTTATTGCATTACCTTTACTTGTCTTAGTTGCAGATATTATTGGTGTTCTTGGTGGTTATATTGTTAGTGTTTATAAATTAGATTTTAATTCAATTAGCTATGTTACTAATACCCTTAACTTCCTGGTAACAATCGATGTTATTTCCGGTCTTGTTAAGGCAGCTTTTTTTGGACTTATTATAACTTTAATGGGCTGTTATTATGGGTATTATTCAAAAGGTGGGGCTCAGGGGGTTGGTTCTGCAACGACTAAGGCTGTTGTTGCAAGTTCAATACTTATTCTAACCTTTAATTATTTCCTGACCGAGGCGTTTTTTAGTATATGACAGCTATAATACCCAAAATTTCAATTAAAAACCTGCACAAATCTTTTGGCAATAAGAAAGTGCTTGATGGTGTTAATCTTGATATTATGGCTGGCGATTCGGTTGTTATTATTGGTGGGTCAGGATCAGGGAAATCAGTTTTACTGAAGTGTATCTTAGGGCTAGTTACTCCTGATTCAGGTAGCATAATGATTGATGGTCAGGAAATGATTGGTGCTAGTTTGTTGATTCGTCAAAAAATGCTTACCAAAATTGGCATGCTTTTTCAGGGATCGGCTTTGTTTGATAGCCTAAAAGTATGGGAGAATGTTGCCTTTACCTTATTGCTTCGAGATAAAAAAAGCAAGAATGACGCCAAAGAACAGGCAATTAGAAATCTAGAGATGGTTGGTCTTGGGGTGCAGATAGCCGATTTATCACCGGCCGAACTATCTGGCGGTATGCAAAAAAGAGTTGCACTAGCCCGTGCCATAGCAAGTAAACCGGATATCATTTTCTTTGATGAACCAACAACTGGACTTGATCCAATTATGAGTGATGTTATTAACAATCTAATTATTAAAGTTGTTCAAAAAATTGGTGCAACAGCACTCTCAATTACTCATGATTTAATAAGCGCCAGAAAAATCGCCAACAGGATTGTTATGTTATATCAAGGCAAGCTTATATGGTCTGGCAAAACACAAGAAATTGATCAATCAGGTAATATGTATGTTGAGCAATTTATTCATGGGCGTGCCGAAGGTCCAATACAAATGCCCATACGAATCTTATCGTAGAGTAACCAAACATGGTATCAATAATCTACCAATGCCAAAATTGTGGGGCGCAACATAAAAAATGGGCTGGCAAATGTGATGAATGTGGTTCTTGGAACAGTATAACACAGGAAACAGCAATTGGCAGTCAGGCGAAGATAAAAAAGATTATTAATCGGAGCAAAGCTGATGATATTGAATTCCTGGGACTTAAGGGTGAGCAATCTGTTCCGCCAAGAATGATTAGTGGAATGAATGAATTTGATCGTGTTTGTGGTGGTGGGTTGGTGTTTGGTTCGGCTATTCTTGTGGGTGGAGACCCAGGTATTGGTAAATCAACCCTTTTGCTACAAGTATTAGCAACCCTTGCGCAAAAAAAAACTACGGGACAGCATTATTATATTTCAGGTGAAGAAGGTATTGAGCAAATACGCATGCGTGCCGAAAGGCTACATTTAAGCGAAGCAAAAGTTATGCTTGCAGCTAATAACCACCTAACAAATATTCTGCTTTCATTAGATAAAATGCCCATTGGTTCAGTTGTGATTATTGACTCAATTCAAACATTGTATACTGAAGCGATTGATTCGGCACCCGGGACAGTCGCTCAAATACGTACATGTGCCAGCGAATTGATTCGTATGGCTAAGCAAAAAAACATAACGGTAATTTTGGTTGGTCATGTTACAAAAGAGGGGGCTATTGCAGGGCCTAAGGTTCTAGAACACATTGTTGATTGCGTACTTTATTTCGAAGGAGAACGACATCATCAATTTAGAATTCTAAGGACAGTAAAAAACCGGTTTGGCCCAACCGATGAAATTGGCATTTTTGAAATGACCGATAGTGGTTTACAAGAAGTTATTAATCCATCGGCTATTTTTATTAAAGACCGAACAACGCAACCTGGCAGTGTAATTTTTGTAGGACTTGAAGGAACCAGGCCAGTACTTATGGAGATACAGACTTTAATTGCACCATCTTCTTTTGGTACGCCGAGAAGATCAGTTGTTGGGTGGGATTCTAGTAGGCTTGCTATGATTATTGCTGTTCTTGAAACACGTTGTCGTGTATCTTTAGCGTCGCAGGATATTTTTTTAAATGTTACTGGGGGGCTTCGAATCCAAGAACCAGCAGCAGATATGGCGGTTGCTGCGGCATTAATTTCCTCGATCTTTAAGAAAAGTCTAAGTGAAAAGCTTGTTATTATTGGTGAGGTTGGTTTGGGTGGTGAGATTCGTGGAATAAACCATTGTTCCATCCGGCTAAAAGAAGCTGCAAAATTAGGATTTGAAATCGCTTATCTGCCATCACAACCTAAAAAACAAATAGCTGGGGTTGAAAAACAAATAACGCTAAAAGAAATTGCAACATTAGAAAAGTTAATGAATACTATTCGGACACAAGAATAGAAAATAACACCAAGCGCAGGTAATAGATAGGAGTGACAATGAATTGGGTTGATATAATTGTGATCGTTATTGTCGCAATTTCAGGACTTTTAGCCCTTAGTATTGGATTTATTAAAGAAATTTTGTGGTTGGCTGCTTGGGTTATAGCCGTGATTGTTGCAATTTATACAGGCCCCGAGATTTCTGCATGGGTAGAAGGGTATATAGAACGTGAATTAATCGCCCAACTTGTTGGTTGGGGAGGAGTATTCCTGGTAACATTGGTAATATTGATGATTTTTGTTCATCTTATTGGTAAAGCAATTGTTCCTGACTCCCCAACCGCAGTCGATCGTTGGCTTGGGCTTGTTTTTGGATTGGTCCGGGGATGGGTGATTGTGTGCTTGTTATATATGTTAACTTTATGGGCTTTTCCCGGTCAGGAAGGTAGGTATTTTCTTGAGAATAGCTTTACTAAACCATATTTAGATATGGGTGTTGATTTTGTTCGTTCTTTAATCCCTCTTGATCAACCAACAAATCCGTAAAAATTAGAATTATATGGCTCAAAACATACAAAGATTTCAAGGTAAAATAGCTCTAGTCACCGGTGCTTCGCGTGGTATAGGCGCTTCAGTTGCTATTTTATTGGCATCTCAAGGGGCGCAGGTAATCTTATTAGCGCGCAATCAACGTCTTTTAGAAAAGACCGATGATCAAATTAAAAAAGTTGGTAAAACAGCCATTTTATTGCCTTTTGATCTAATGGAAATTGAAAAAATTAATCTGATAGGACAGGCAATTTATGAACGTTTTGGTAGACTTGATATATTAGTTAGTAACGCAGCTATTCTTGGTACTTTGACACAATTAGTGCAAATAACACCCGAAGAATGGGAAAGAGTTCTTAAAATTAATTTTACATCAAACTGGTATCTTATAAGAGCACTTGACCCTTTACTAAGATTGTCTGCGGCTGGTCGCGCTGTTTTTGTGACTAGCGGTGTTACCAGAAGGATTCCTGCATATTGGGGCACTTATGCTATTAGCAAAACAGCATTGGAAATGCTGGTTCGTATATATGCGGCCGAAACGGCTATGACAAACATTAAAATTAATTTGCTTAGCCCGGGTGCCGTTAAGACGGATATGCGTAAACAGGCCTTTCCTGGTGAGGATCCAAAAAAATTAAAAAATCCAGATGAAATCGCACATGCTTTCTTGGATCTATTAGACCAAGATTGTACTTTGCATGGAAAAACAATTGATTTGTCATTGTTTAACCCAGCAAATAAGGAATCAATTCGTATTTATGACTAAAAAAGGAATTTTTTTATGGCTTTTGCGTTAGTTTTTCCAGGCCAGGGCTCGCAATTCGTCAGTATGGGCGTGGATCTAGCAAATAATTTTACCGCAGCTAAAAAAGTGTTTCAGGAAGTTGATGATTCACTTAAACAATCTTTATTTAAGATTATTAGTGATGGGCCAGAAAGTGATTTAATGTTAACTGAGAATACACAACCAGCCTTAATGGCAGTAAGTATGGCCTTTGTTAGTGTATTAAATCAAGAATCTGGTTATCCAATTGTTACAAAATCAAGTATTCTGGCGGGTCATTCGCTTGGTGAATATACAGCTTTGACAGTTAGTGGTGCTTTTAATTTAGCAGAAAGTGCTCAGCTACTTAAAATTCGTGGACAAGCCATGCAGCGTGCTGTACCGGTTGGCCAAGGTGCGATGGCAGCATTGCTTGGCTCTGATCTAGATACAGCAGTAAAAATATGCCAAGCAGCCGCAAGTAAAACAAATCAAATTTGTGTGCCGGCAAATGATAATTCGGTTGGACAAATTGTTATTAGTGGTAATAAGACAGCTATTGACGAAGCAATAAATCTTGCATCAACTTATGGTATCAAGAAAGCTGTATTATTACCTGTTAGTGCGCCTTTTCATTGTCCATTAATGGAATCAGCAGCACAACGTATGGCTGATGCTTTAATGAGTGTACAGATTAAATCATTACAAAAGCCTGTTGTAACTAATTTTAATGCCCAGGTAACCAGCGACCATAAACTTATTCCTGATTTATTAGTTAAGCAAGTTGTTGGAATGGTACGTTGGCGCGAATCTGTAATACAAATGAAAAACCAACAGATCACTGACTATATTGAAATTGGTGCAGGCAAGGTTTTATCGGGGCTTATTAAACGTATCGACAAAGATGCTAATTGTTTAAATTGTGGTGAAGTAGGTCATATCGAATCGATTATTAAATACATAAATAACCAATAAAATTATTTATTGCTGCTCAGTACAATTATAAAATGTGGAGATTTTTATGTTTAGCCTAAATGGAAAGAAAGCCTTAGTAACAGGCGCTTCAGGGGGAATTGGTCAGTCTATTGTAAAAGCCTTGCATCAGCAGGGGGCAACAGTAATTGTTACTGGCACAAAACAAGAAATTCTGAATGATATGGCCATACAATTTAAAGACCGAATACATGTTATAGCCGCAAATTTAAGCCAACCGGGTGAGATTGATCGATTAATCTCTCAATCAACTGAATTGCTTAAAGGGGACATTGATATTCTTGTCAATAATGCCGGCGTTACTAGGGACACCCTTGCAATGCGCATGAAAGACGAAGATTGGTCTATGGTGATCGATCTTAACTTAACAACATGTTTTAAGCTATCGCGTCAAGTATTAAGAGGTATGATGAAGCAACGTTGGGGGCGCATCATTAATATGACATCAATTGTTGGTATCAGTGGAAAC